>JAISNP010000098.1 GCA_031276175.1 Tannerella sp. | reverse complement strand
TTTAAATAAGCAAAGATTATTTGCTAAATACTTGAATAATTATGTTTTTTTATCCTGCGCTAACGTAAGTTTCAAGAAGAGATAGCCGCTTTACGGAAGATCGCTCGGGGCGGACTTGCGTTTTTTCGGCACTTTGTATTTCCTCCGTGCATTCATGTCGGCGAATACACGGAGGATTTTTATATGGTATAATTAATAACTCATATTACACACATTTCAGGCAAAGGAAACTAAACCGGATGCTGCGTAACATGAATATATAAATCTCGTCGCAACGGCGGCTGAAAGCCGCAATCTTCATCACCGGTGGTCAACGACCGCCGGCACGGAAGTCGCCCCGCCACGGCTGCCTGAAAGGCAGGACTCGGAGTATGGCGCTTCGTCCTGCCTTTCAGGCAGCAGAAGGGGGGGCATCTCCCCACCGCAAGCCGACGGCATTGCGGTTATGAAAATACAGCCTTTCAGGCTGATCAGGCAATGAATACGATATTCATATAATTAATTCACCGAATCAAATGCCCGAACATGACCGCGTTCATAAACATGCGCACGCCGCCATACCAGTATGAGCGGAATGTGAGGTCGTCGGCCAGATAGATGTAATGGCCTGTCCCTGCCCTGCCGCATATCACTGCCGGGGTATTTTCCAGTTCCCCGGCGTGTTCCTTGCGGAGGAAACCGGACAGTTGCGGGTTTTTGTCGTACACTACCGGCGCCAGATTGGCCTCTTTCGGTTTCTCGAAGGCCAGCGTGTTTTCTTTCAGCACGGGCAGTGCGGGTTTCGTATATCCCCAGGCAATCGGGTGAGTGACGTCGATGCGCGTCCGGAGATGCGAGCCGGGAATGCTGTACATGGCCGAACGGTCTCCACGCAGGTCGTAGGGCACGTACACGGACGAATCCGCCTGCGTGAGTTTCTTTTCTTTCAGTTCACCGAGTTTCAGGTCGTTGATCCATTTGAAAGAAGCTCCTGTTGTGATCAGCGTGCCTCCGGCCCTGACCCATTCGGCAAGCCGTATACCCGTGTTTCCCGCCGGCGAAACCATCCTTCCCGCCGGAACGATAATCACGTTGTATTCGTTCAGGTTGGCTCTGCCCAGCGTAGCCATGTCCAGCAACGCAGGTTTCATTTTCATGCGGTAATTCAGCAGATGCCATATCGACCCGCACTCGCCGGTACCGAATCCCTGTCCCGTGAGGATGGCTATTTTCGGTTCTTTCAGCGGCAGCGCATCCGAATGTCCGAGGTCGAAATCTTTCATTTTTGCGGTAGATACCGCCTGTACGTTTACGCCCGTCTCGGCCGAGAGTTTCACCACCTTGTCGAATATCTCCTTTGCCGAAAGTTTCTGTCCCGCGACCGGCAGGATGAACATGCCGGGGCCGTAAGAAACAGCGCCGTCGTCCGACTTTGCGCCCCGTCCCGACACGTTGATCCGCAGACCGGCTTCCTGCAAGCCTTTTACGAACGCGGGGGCATAATATTCTTTGTTGTCGAACAGATAGGCAAATTCGCTCTGTCCGCTGACTTTGCCCTGTCTGAACAGGGGCTTGTCGATGGCTTCGCCTTTCAATCCGTTTAGAGACGTCGTCACCGGCGCACAGTTCAGATTGAAGGCTTCCGCCATGTTCCATGTCGAAACGTCATAAAACAGACTGTCCTTAAACTGTTTTGTGCTTTCAAACAGCGAACGCAGTATCATCGAGTTGCGTTGCTGTACGGGAACGATGCAGGCATTGCCTTTGCCGTACGTATAGCCGTTCAGCGTGATATTTTTAGCCGTTTTGAACACTTCGATGTTGTGCGACTTCAGAAGTTCGACGAAATGGTAACATACGGCTTCCGACCCGTTGCCGTCGAAGACATAGGCCTTTTGGGGCAGGGCAGCCGTTTCCTTCAGGCGGTCGGCGCAGAAGCGGCGCATGTAGTCGAGCAGCGTTTCGCGCAGTTCGTAGGAAGCCTTCACCGACCCGAAAGCGCAGGTAATCTGGTTGCGGATGGTAAACGGGAAAGTCAGCAGTCCGCGATCTGTTTTCTGGACATTGCCGCGCGAAGAGGCCTGTTCGAACAGCATGGCAATGGAGCCGAGCGCATCGCCGTAGACGTCGCCCGTGCCCAGATAATAGCTGTCGAACATGTCTTTGGAGAGATACAGCGAGCCGACGCGGTCGAGCGCCTTCATGTTGTAGTCCGAGACGCGCGCCGTGAGCGCTTTGTTCTCTTCGGGAATGGCCGGATAGTAGCATACCGGGTCGGACGGTTCGAGGAAATAGGTGGTATTGCTGCCCATCTCGTGGAAGTCTCCGACGATGTTGGGCATCCATTCGTGATATATCTTCATCAGATATTTCATTTCGGGCTGCTGCACGGGTAGCCAGTCGCGGTTCAGGTCGTGCCAGTAGTGATTGGAACGTCCGCCGGGCCACGGCTCGCTTAATTCCCGCGACATGGGGTCGGGCGTGTCGGGAAAGCTGCGGTTGGCGTTCACCCACGCGGCGAAACGGCTGATGCCGTCGGGATTCTGCCCCGGAATCAGATTGATGACTACCCGGTCGAGAAGCTCGTCTATTTCCTTTCCTTCCGCCGCTGCAAAAAAGTAGGCAAAGCCGATGGCGGCATTTACGCCCGAAGCCTCGTTGCCGTGTACCGTCATCATCAGGTTGACGACTGCCGGCATCGCCTTGATGTCGAGCGTGCCGGATACGGCGGGATCGGTCAGTTTCACGTGTTCGGCCTTGATCTGCTCAATCTGCCCGTGATTCTTTTCGGACGTAATCGTCACGCAGATGAAGGCGCGGCGTTCGTAGGTACGGCCGTACTCCTTCACCGTGATTCGCGGCGATACTTCCGCCAGCTTGCGCATGTACATCTCCACCTGTTTCCATTCGACATGCTGTGCTCCGAGCTGGAATCCCAATTCTTCCCCGGGAGTCGGAATATCTTTCTTCAAAGTATATTTCCACTCTTTGGGCATGTAGTAGGCGAGGTCTGTTGCAAAAGGTTCCTGCGCCGGTTGCGCGTTCGCGTAGCCGGTCAACAGTAAACCGGCTACGGCAATCATGTGCGTTATCTTTTTTATTTTCATGATAAATGTTATTGATATATGCTTGTTCGAATAAAATTACCGGGGTAACGTCTGCTCCCATCCTTCCGTCTGTACCACGCCGAAACCTGCGTTGACTTCCGTCTGCGGGATGGGGAATGCAAAGCGCGACGGGTCGAAGTCTTTGTACCGGCCTTTGACCACGTCGATTTTTATCCCCCAGCGCCGGGCGTCAAAGAGGCGATGCCCTTCCTGAATAAGTTCAAGTTTCCGCGCCTGCCTGATGTCGGCAATGACGGATGCGTCTTCGGCCACGGTTGCCGGGTCGAATCCGGCGTCGCGCGCTGCACAGACGATAAGCAGGTTTTCTTTTGCTCCGGCATAGTTGCCCTGTTCGGCGTATGCTTCGGCCAGTGTGAGATACAGTTCGGGCAGACGCAGGACGGGAACGTTGTGTGCATCCGCGCCTTCGCTTGTCCCGACATATTTTTCGCCGTCGCCGTTGTGGAGCAGTTCGCTGCGGATGTCGGTTTTGGAATATTCCGCCAGGACTTCTTCGGAGATGTGCAGCCCGTAGAAGGGGTACATGGTATGCAGCGAACCGGAGGCCGGATTATCGGTTGCCGACTTTATAATCACAAAAACATCTTCGGGCGAGATGACGTTGCTCGTATACATGGATGCGTAGCTTTCGGGGGTAGTCGCGAGGCTGCTGCCGCGTGCGTCGAGGGCTGCTTTTGCTGCCGTGACGGCGCCGGAATAGTCGCGCATGTAGAGTCTGACTTTTGCTTCGAGCGCATGTAATGCTGCCGGATTGATGTTGCCGTATCCCGGAATTTCCACGCCTTCCCTTGCAAAATATTCTTTTCCCTTTGCGATGTCCGAAAGGATAAGCGTATAGTTATCGGCAAGCGTTGCGCGGCTTACCTGTTGGAAGGCTTCTATCGGTTCGGTTACGTTGACTATGCCGGGCGTATTCCTGTTGGTCTCGTTATACGGCAGCGCGAAGATGTTTGCCAGTGTAAATTCCGCCAGCGCCTTCAGTCCGTAGGCCTGCGCCAGACAGCCGTAGACGGTCGTCATTTCCGATTCGGGGAAGTCGGCCGCTTCGCCTGCCTTGATGATTTTTGACGAGTTGTTGACGATCTTGTATCCGTATTCCCATATGGCCTGTAATTCGGCATTGGTTGCTTCTACCTGCCACATTGAGAGTACCTGAAAGTTCCCGGATTTATTGTCGTGGTAAACCAGGTCGCTTGCCGCATCGCCGAGACAGACGACGTTACGGCCGTAAAACCGGTAGCTGCCCAAATTACTGTATACGCCGTTGAGGTTGTTGGTGAAATCTTTTGCCGAATTAAACGCTTCTTCGTCGGCCACAGCGTCGGTAGGGAGTTCGGTCAGGAAGTCGTCGCACGATGCGAGCGCAAGTCCTGCCGTACATATTACTAATGTGAGAAAAGACGTTTTCTTCATTCGTCCTGCTATTGTTTTGTAAACTGTTTGTTTCATTGCTTCGAATATTTAAAATGATACATTAATGCCGAACATCACGCTGGTGGGTATGGGGTATGTCCATTCCTGATAACCGTCCTCGGTTGCCTGCGGGTCGAATCCGATAAAGTCGGATGCGGTAAGGATAAACAGGTTGTCGACCGTGCCGAAGACGCGCAGGTTGTCGACCGTCAGCGGCCGGGTAATCGAGCGGGGAAAGGTATATCCCAGATTGACGGATTTCATGCGGAAATACGAGGCGTCCATCACAAAACGGGACGTTCTTTTCCCCATATCCGCATTTCCGCCGGCGACGAACTTGGGCACGTCGGTGATTTGTCCCGGCTCGCGCCACCTGTATTTATATACGTATTCCGCCACGGGGCCAAGTTCGTAATGCCCGCACATGAGGTCGAAACGCAAACCGCTGTTGAAGACTTTTGCGCCCAGCGAGTAGCTTCCGTCGACGGACAGGTCGAAGCCTTTGAAGGAGATGCTTGTGCCGATGCCTCCGTAGAATTTCGGATCGGCCGAGCCGACGATTTGCTGTTCGGCATCGTTGACCATAGTAGTCGTCTCCGTACTTCCTGCCTTTTTATAGAACAGGGCTTCGCCGGTCTGCGGGTCCACGCCGGCGAATTTCGGAAGGTAGAACGTGTTGAAGGCTTCGCCCACCTTGCGGATATACCAGCTGCCTTCGATGGGCTTGTCGGTGGCAAGGGCAACAATCCTGTTGCGGTTGGCTGTGCCGCTCAGGCGCACGCTCCACTTAATATCTTTGTTTTGCACCGGCACGGCATTGATCATAAACTCGAAGCCGCGATTTTCCATTTCGCCGATATTGCGCATTACGCTGGCAAAGCCGGTGGTGTAGGAAAGGGGCACTTCGAAGATCATGTCCGAGGTACGCTGGTTGTAGAAATCGAGTTCCAGCGACAGGCGCGTGAAGAGTACGGCATTGATACCGATGTCGGCCTTTTTGACGGTTTCCCATTTCAGGTCGGGCGAGTAGATTTGCGTAGGAATGGCGCCGGGGTTGGAATTGTAGGAATAGCCGAATTCGTACAGTCCCATGTAAGGATAGTATTTCCGGACGATGTCCTGATTACCTACCGTACCGTAGCTTCCGCGAACGGTCAGGTCTGTCAGCCAGCTGCTCGTATTTTCCATAAACGCTTCCTGCGTCAGGCGGTATTTGGCGCCGGCCGACCAGAAGGGCGCCCAGCGATGGTTGGTGCCGAATCGCGAAGAGGCGTCGTAGCGGAACGAGGCCGAGGCGTAATACTTGTTGTCGTAGTTGTATTCGCCGTTGGCAAAGAATGAAGCCAGCGTACTTGCGCGACTGGTGGATTCGGCCGTCTTGGGAGTAGAGGCATTAATCAATTCGACGACTACATCGGACGGATAATTGGTCGCTTCGGCGATAATGCCGTTGAGCGATGTTTTCTGGGCTTCCTGTCCCACCATCACATTCAGGTTGTGGACGGTTTTGAACGTGCGGAGATAGCTCAGCGTATTCGTAATGTTGTATACGGTAGCGCGGTTCAGCACACGCTTCCCGTTCAGTCCGTCGTCCCACCAGCTGGGATTGTTTGCGCTGCTGAAATAAAACTCGCTGATGTCGAGTACGCTTATTCCCGCGGAAGTTTTCCAGGTCAGTTCGTCCAGTATCCTGTATGTAAAATACGGGTTGATGACGGCGGAGATGGTTTTCTGGTTGTATATGTCGCCGTTGTCTTCGTCGTACAGGGCGACGGGGTTGTAGAAGCCGTCTTTCACCATCGCATAAGAGCCGTCGGGGTTATACACCTGCTGGAAGGGGCGGGCGTCGTACACCATTACGATCGGATGGGTGTAGGAACTTGTATTGGGGATATTGTCGATGTCCGAAAGGCCTGCGTTGATGGAGATGCCGTAGCCGATACGTCCCGATTCGCCGTCGAGGTTGAGGCGTCCCGTGTAGCGTTTCAGCCCGGAGCCGATCAGCGCGCCCTGGTTTTCATAATATCCGAGGCTGGCGAAGTGGCGGAGGCTTTCGCTGCCGCCCTGAAGGTCGATGTTGTATTCCTGCATCTGCCCGGCCCTCAGCACCTGATCCAGCCAGTCGACGCTTTGCACGGCGTCGATGTCCGTATAGTACCAGTCCAGCGCATTTTTTTTCAGCAGCGCGTAGGCTTCGGCTTCGGTGGCGGCTTCGCCCGAATTGACGTAGCCTTCGGTCCATATTTCTTTATATTTGTCGAGGCCGACCATCCGGTATTCGGGATTTACGTGCGCGATGAACGTCTTCCCGTATTTTGCGCTGAAGTTAAAGCGCGTCTTTCCCTGCTTTCCTTTTTTTGTGGAGATGACGATGACGCCGTTGGCCGCCCGCGCGCCGTAGATGGCCGTAGCCGTGGCGTCTTTCAGTACGGTGACGCTCTCGATGTCGTTGGGATTAATGTTTGCCATCGGGCTGACTTCCATTCCGCTCCATCCGCCCATCTCGTCGGTGTAGATGGGTACGCCGTCGACGACGAAGAGCGGTTCCGTGCCCGAATTGGCCGATCCGCGTCCGCGGATTGTGGTCGAAGCAAAGGCGCCCGGCTGCCCCGAACCGTTGTTTACCTGCAATCCGGTGACCGAGCCTTCGAGCGATTTAAGGAAATTGGCGTCTATGCGCTTCGACATTTCCTCGGAATCTATCACCTGCGCCGCGCCGGTGAACGCCGCCTTGCGCGTAATGCCGTATCCGGTGACGACTACTTCGTCCATCATCTGCGCCGTTTCTTTCATTTCGATTTCCCTGTGCCCCGACCACGCTTTCAGCGTAAGCGTTTCGAAGCCTACCATCGAGATTTGCAGCGTGCTGCCTTCCGCCACCGTGAGCGAGAAGCGCCCGTCGATGTCGCTCACCGTGCCCTGCTCCGTACCGGGCGTCACTACTATATTTGCGCCGGCGAGCGGTTCGCGGAGTTCGTCGTACAACGTGCCTTCCACGCGCACGGACGTGTTTTGGGACAATAACGCCCCCCCCCATAACATTTTGACAACCAAGCATGTATAAACAATGCTTTTCCTTACACATAAACGATCTTTTGCCATAAATAAAATATTGTTCGGTTAATATCTGTTGATTCGGTGCCAAAGGTATTCAATACTTTTCAGATACGCAAGAATATTTGCACAAAATGATAATATTATTTCCATTCTCGTATCAAAAGGAATACATATCAGGCGAATTAAGTTACAAATACCGTTTTCGTATACACGATGAATTGTAAAATATAAACGATGAGATATGAGATATGAGATATGAGTGATGAGTATGCGTGGTGAATGATTGGCGGAGAGACAAACATGTGTGGCTTCGCGCCGCTCATCGCTCATCGCTCATCGCTCATCGCTCATCACTCATCACTCATATCTCATATCTCATCGTTCATACTTTATAGTCTATCGTTCATCGTGAAATAAAAAACCCCTTCTTTTTCGTCCGGATTAAAAAAAATTCCTTACTTTCGCCCCGAATATAAACAACAGCCAATCAACGACGCAACCATGTGGCCGCACTTAAAACATCTCCTCTCTTTCCTCTCGCATCTTGCGGATGCGGGCGCACGGTTGCTGCGCCCCGACAGTAAACAAATGTATCTGCGCGTTAATTCACGGGGGGGGGCAAATCGCTTGTTTACAGCTATTTAAAATACGCCTTTCACATACGTTCCCCATTGCCGCAAAAACGCCGCCGCCTGCCGATGCGCAGACGGGGGCGTTTTCTGTTTGCACAATCGTGGCCGTTGCCCCGACGCGGCCGCAGCCTGTGTCTCCGGCAGGTTGCGGAAGATGCGCCCCCGGCGCGTGGGGAACGACAATGCGGTAACGCGGTAATGCAATATTCGG
>JAISNP010000076.1 GCA_031276175.1 Tannerella sp. | reverse complement strand
ATGATTATATGTATATTGGATGTGATACCTCAAGGAGCAGTTTTCATCTCTGCACCGCAAGCATTGCGGTTATGGAAATATCGCCTTTCAGGCTGTCAGGCAATGAATCCGATATACATATTACAGAAATATCAATACAGCGGATTTTGGATCAACGCCTGATTACGGTTTATTTCGTCAAGTTTGATGGGGAAGAAATAGAAACGATCCTTCCAGTCCCTTTCCTGCACGTGTAAGATGTTGTATTCCGGTCGGGTTTGTCCCAGCTTGTAGCGGATGTCAAGTCCGTAGGCATCGACAATCACCTGCGGGGCAATCATCCAGCGGCGTATGTCGAAGAAACGCTGGTCTTCGAAGAGGAGTTCTATTTTCCGTTCGTGCCGCAGCCTGTCGCGCAACTCCGCATCGCTTCCCGCAACGTCCGGCATACCGGCACGCGTGCGTATCTTGTTGATATACGTGCGAGCCTCGGCATATTCGCCGAGTTCGATGCAGGCTTCGGCATAGCTCAGCAGGATTTCGGCGTAGCGGATGAAATGCCATGGCGTGGTGGTCAGTTCCTTTGGGGCATCGACGGAGATGTCCTGAAATTTCCGCAGGTAGTAGGACGTGAAGGTGCCGTTCCATGTCGTTACGGGATTGTTCAGTGCATCCAGTCCGCCCAGCCACGAGCCGTCGGGCTGTTCGTAGTTGCCGGTCTGAATTATCCCGACGGGGTCAGCAGCCTTCACGTCGTCCGGGCGGGGTCTCCAGCGCGCGCCGTCGAAAAAGATGTCGACGTAGAAGCGCGGATCCCTGTTGACGTAGGGATTGGCGCGGTGTGCGGGATTGTCCCAGCTGAATTTTTCGCCGTCGGCCATTTCGAAGTCGTCGACAAGGCTGTTGATGGGGCTTACGTTAGCCCATCCCTTGTATCCGGCGGGGAGGTTTTGCTGTCCGATATTCATAGTCCAGTACTGGTTGGCCTGAGTGAAGTTTCGCGAAAAGATGTTTTCCTTCGTCTGCGGGAGGGTGAAGATTTCGTCGTAGTTTCGCGCCACGGAATCGCCCGGAGCGGGTATTTCCTTATGCAGGCTGTACACGCCGAGGTCTATCACCGCCTTTGCCGCATCCTTTGCGGCCTGCCATCGCGCCGTCCGGTTGTCGTCCGTGTAGCCTACCAGTTCGGGATTCGCATATCCGGGCGCCCACGATGCGCGGCAGTTATACAGGTCGCTTGCGGCGTAGAGCCGTACCCTTGCCTTCAGCGCCAGCGCAGCGCCTTTCGTAGCCCGGCCGTAGTTGCTGCCGGCCTGTTCGAGGGGTAGCAGCGCGGCGGCCTTTTCGCAGTCGTCGACGATGAAGTTAATACATTCTTCGAACGAATTTCGCGGCGCCTGAAAATCGTCGTCCAATTGATAGGCGTGTTCGATAATCGGTGCGCCGCCGTAGAGAAATACGAGGTTGTGGTAATGATAGGCGCGCAGGAAGTGGACTTCGCCCGTGAGCCTGTTTTTCAGCGCCTCGTTGGCATACGTGTTCTGTGCCGTCTGGTCGAAGAAGAGGTTACATGCCCTGATGTACTTGTAGTGATGCTCCCATCTCATTTTTTGCGATCTGCTCCACGAGTCGAAAACGCCGTAATCGCTTGGGGTGATAAGGCATTTCAGCACGTTGGCATGTCCCTGGTCGGAACCGGGGTCGAACAGCGCTTCGTCCGTAAATACGCCGATCATCGGGCGGTCGAAACTGTGGCCGATGTACCAGTATATGTTATTCACAAAATGTTCAATCATGGGTAAATCGCTCCATACGGCGGTTTCTCCATATTGGTCGAGAGGTTTCCTGTCGAGGAAATCTCCGCACGAACCGAGCGACATGGTGATGACGGCGCTCAGTATGATACTTTTGATTTTCGAATATGTCGTGTTCATGACTTGAATTATTTAAATGTAAGATTGATTCCTCCGTTGATGACTTTCTGCGAGGGATAGGGCTGGCTTTGGCCTCCGAGATCGTTGCTGTTGGATTCGGGGTCGAAATCCTTCATCTCGCGCGAAGTGAAAGTAAGTAAATTGTATCCGCTCACAAAGAAGCGTATGTTCCGGAATCCGATACGGTCGGCAAACGATTTGGGCACGGAGTATCCCAGTTCCAGCGTTTTCAGCCGGACGTAATCCGAATTGTACAGGAAAAAGGTATTCCGGTTGTTCCGCCAGTATTCGGCATCGCGGTTGTAGGCTCTCGGCCCGGATGCGTTGGGATTGTCGGGCGTCCAGCGGTTGTCGTAGAAATATTTCGTGAAGTTGCCGATCAGTCCGCTTTCCATCGAGACGAAACGGACGGCTCCGGCTGCGCCCTGAAAGAGGGCGGAGAGGTCGAACTGTCCGTAGCTGATTCCCAGTTTCAATCCGCCGGTAAAGCGGGGGACGTTGTTTTTGTCGTTGCGCACGCGGTCTAATCCGGTGATTTCACCGTCGCCGTTGACATCCTTGAAAATGATGTCGCCGGGACGCGCATTTTCCCAGTGCGGATATGCGTCTACGGCAGCCTGATCCTTGAATATACCTGTCGCTTGATAGAAGAGGTCGTTGTCCACGTTATTCGGATCGGTGGGGATGGGATGTCCCGTAGATACCTGCCACGCTTCGCGTCCGGGCGCTTCGTCCCAGAACGTGACTTTGTTTTTGGCATAACCGCCGTTGAACGAAATGTTATAGTTGACGTTCCTGATTTTGTCCTGATACCTTATCTGGAAGTCGACGCCGTGGTTGGTTACCTTGCCGATGTTTTCGCGGGGCAGGGTAAGGCCGGAGGACTGCGGAATCGAGGCATTTCTGCGCCAGAGGATGTTTGAACGACGGTAATCGAAATAGTCAAATTCGAAAAACAGCCGGTTGTTCAGCAGATACGTTTCGAAACCGACATCCATCTGGTTGGCTTTTTCCCACGTGATATTCGTGTTCGGGATGCGCGATTCGTACGATAATTTGCCGGCTTCGGTTATCCCGAAATTGTACACGGTCGACGAGTAGGCATATGACGAGAGGTATTGCCATTCGTCGATGCGGTCGTTACCGGTCTGCCCGTACGAAAAGCGGATTTTCATTTCTTCGAGGAACGACAGTTTTTCTTTCCAGAACGCTTCTTCGGATATGCGGTATCCGAGCGAAACGCCGGGGAAGAATCCGAAGCGGTTTTCTTTCGGAAAGATATACGAGCCGTCGTAGCGCCATACAAATTCGAGCATGTATTTTTCGAGATAATTGTAGTTGACGCGGCCGAAGTAGTTCAGTCTTGCCCCCTGGTACGAAGAACCGGTGTTGTCTTTGTCCTGCGTTCCGCCGGCGAAGAGTTCGGGGATGGCCGTGGATGCGAAATAGCGGCGGTAGGCCTCGAATCTGTTACCCGTGTTTTCGATTGTTTCCATACCGGCCATCAGGTTAAGCGCGTGGCTGCCGAACTTTGTGCCGTAGTTCAGGATACCGTTGACAAGCAGGGTCTGGTTATCCACCATGTATCGCCTCAGGCGCGCGTCGTTAAACGGTACCATGGCCGACGCGAGTTGCGGCGTGCCGTCGGGTTTCAGCGTTTTGCCGTCCCACGTGTTCACTTCCCACGGCGTTTCCCAGCGCGTGCGGTTTTGCATCGACTTGTCGTAGTTGACGCTTCCGTCGAACGTCAGTCCCTTGACCCACGGAACGGCGATGCTCAGTTTTGCGGTGGAGTTGAACGAATATACTTTCCTCCGGTCGTAACCGGCTGCGTTCGTCGAGATGGTGAGCGGATTGGCGCCTTCGAGTACGTCGGGGCCGGGCGTCCCGTCCGGCCACACGGCATGTATGTTGGGATCGCTCTTGGTCGCAGCCCTGAAAATCAGGTCGTGTCCGCGCGTAGGCGATGTGCGGTCTTCCATACGGCCGTAAATGTCGAGGGCAACCTTGACGTACTCCGAGAGTTTGATGTCGATATTGCTGCGCAGGTCGACCTGCCGGTAGTCGCTGACGCTGTTTCGGTAGAAGGCGTCCTGATACTTTGTCCCGGCGGCGATGTGATACTTCACGTCTTCACGTCCGCCGCTGATGCCGGCATTGACGTTGTTCTGGCTCGACCACGGTTTGAACGTCTCCGCCAGCCAGTCGGTATTGGGATATTTCCACGGATTGGAACCGGACGTAAACAGCCTGACTTCCTCGTCCGTATAGCGCGGCGGACGTCCCTGATACATGTCGATTTCGTTTATCAGCGTGGCGTATTCCGAACCGTCGGCCATTTTCGGCAGGCGCGTAGGTTGGCTGAAACCCTGGTTCAGGTTGAGCGTGACGGTCGGTTTGCCGTCTTTCCCGCGCTTGGTTGTAATCAGGATTACGCCGTTAGCCGCCCGAGAGCCGTAGATAGCCGCCGAAGCGTCTTTCAGGATGGTGATGCTTTCAATGGAATTTTCGTCGATACGCGCGAGCGAACGCCCCGGCACGCCATCCACGACAATCAGCGGGTCGTTGTTGCCGAGCGTATTGACGCCGCGTATGCGGAGTGGTCGCGTCGTTGCGACCGGGTTCATTCACCTCGTCAACGCCCGGTTGGCCGCTTCGCTGGATGACAGACAATCCCGGCATAAGGCCGGTAATCATCTGCGTCGCTTCGATAGCGGGCGATTTCACCACTTCATCGCCCTTCACGCTGCTGATCGAGCCGGAGAGCGTCACCTTCTTCTGCGTCCCGTAGCCCACTACGACCACTTCGTCGAGCATCCGATTGTCTTCCTGAAGCAGGATGGTCAGGACACTGCTGCCTCCGGCAGTAATTTTCACTTCCTGCGACAGGTACCCGATGTACGATATTTGCAGGACGGCGTTTTCCGCCACGCTGATTGCAAACTTTCCGTCGAGGTCGGTAATGACGCCGTTGCCGGTGCCTTTTTCAAGGATGTTTGCGCCGATTACCGGCTCGCCGTTGACATCGGCTACCGTTCCGCTCACTCGCTTCTGCGCGTGCAGTGCAAGCGAACAACTCATCAGGACACACAACACGCACAGCGCCTTCCGCCATGTATCCCGTCTACACAATAAAATAATTTCTTTTCTCATAGGTCAATTTGTGAATAGGTTAATACATAAAAACGATTTAAATACATACGGCTTTCGCGAGACAGTATATGCCTCTCACGAAAGCCTTGTTTTTTCCTTTCCGAAACCGCACGAATGCAGAGGGGAAAATACTTGGGAATGTTTTTTTATTTGATTGAGAAATGCTATTATACGCGCATGAGGCCAGGCGTAATCTCTCTCTCTCTCTCTCTCTCTCTCTCTCTCTCTCTCTCTCTCTCTCTCTCTCTCTGCAAATACCGTGCCGCAGTACACCGAAGGAGGCCTGAACGCTGTTTATCTGCAGTAAATATGGAAAGGGCTTATTCATTTCCCGTGATTTTATCAGTCAACTATCTTAATAATGGTTGCAAAAATACGTTTCATGTTTTACATGCACAAAGTTTTTCCATGATTTTTTTGCAGAGATTGCGTTTTTAACTAAAACAGCCCGTATGGCCGAATCTCGAACTTCCTGTTTTAAGGACGAACCGGAGGAATGACAAAAAAGTTTGTGCTCCCCGTGAGTTTTTCCTGTATATCAACACGGGGAACACAAGTTCTGTTCGCCCTCTGCGGCAGGTTTTGCCGGCGCGCTCAGTCTTCGTCTTCTTCCTTCATGTTGTGGAAGACGTTTTGTACGTCTTCGTCCTCTTCGATTTTCTCGATCAGTTTCTCGATCGTTTCGCGCTGTTCGGGGGTCACCGTTTTCCGGTCGCCGGCGATGCGGACAAATTCGCTTGAGGTGATTTCGTAGCCATTGTCTTCGAGATATTTCTGGATGGCGGCATTTTGGGCAAATTCGCCGTAGACGATGATTTCGTTTTCGTCTTCTTCGAGTTCTTCCACGCCGCAGTCGATCAGTTCAAGTTCCAAATCGTCCAGGGTAACGCCGGCCGGCTTGACGATGTGGAAAATGCACTTGTGGTCAAACAGAAATTCCAGCGAGCCGCTTGTGCCAAGCGAGCCGCCGTGCTTGTTGAAATAGCTGCGGATGTTTGCCACGGTGCGCGTCGTGTTGTCCGTAGCCGTTTCGACGAAGACGGCAATGCCGAACGGGCCGTATCCTTCGTAGTTGACTTCCCGGTAGTCGGTAAAATCTTTGGAGGTGGCTTTTTTGACGGCGCGCTCCACGTTGTCTTTCGGCATGTTTTCCTTCTTTGCCGTTTGCATCAGTATGCGCAGCCGGGGATTGGTTTCAGGATCGGGGCCTCCGGCCTTGGCGGCAATGGTGATTTCCTTGCCGAGTTTGGTAAACACGCGCGCCATGTTGCCCCAGCGTTTCATTTTTCTTGCTTTGCGGTATTCAAATGCTCTTCCCATTTCTTGTAATTTCTTTATTGTGATACATTATCGCAGGCTTGCCCCTGCTTTTTCTTCCAGTCCTTTGCGTATTTTGTGCATGATGGCGTCGATCTGTTTTTCTTCCAGCGTGCGGCTTTCGTCCTGCAGGTAGAAGCTGACGGCGTATGATTTTTTCCCCTGCGGAAGGTTGCGGCCTTCGTAGACGTCGAACAGGGTGATGCGCTTCAGCAGCTTCCGCTCGCACTCGAATGTGATCCGCTCAATGTCTTCAAACAAGATTGCCTTGTCTACCAGCAGCGCGAGGTCGCGTTTCACTTCGGGGAAGCGGGCTATTTCGGTTGCGACGGTCTTGTTTTTACGCGCTTCGTGCAGCAGCGTCTTCCAGTTCAGTTCGGCATAATATACTTCGATGTCGACGTCCGTCATTTTCAACAGCCCCGGATGCACGGCGCCCAGCGCGCCCAGCGTCTTGCCCGCCGGGGTACGGAGGACGATGCTGCCGTCGGCAAACAGGTTGTCCGTTGTTTTTACGCACGTGGTTTTGCGTATGCCCAGCCGCGAGAGGATGTGCTGCACGTGCGCCTTCAGTTCGTATGCGGATGTGGCTTCGTTCGGATGCGCCCAGTTGTTTTCGACTCTGTTGCCGCACATCCACAGGCCGAGCCGGTATTCTTCCGTGTATCTCTTGAGCGGATCGTCTGCTTCCGCTTCGTCGGGATTCAGCGCGTAGCATGAGCCGAACTCAAAGAAGCGGAGGTTTTTGTTCCTGTGCTTCAGGTTGTGCTCAATGCTCTGCAATCCTCCGAAGAGCAGCGTCTGCCTCATGCAGTTCAGGTCTGCGCTCAGCGGGTTTTCGATCCGCACGGCCTTTTCGACCGGGAAGGCCGTCAGCCCGTCGTAATGTGCAAGGGGAACGAGCGAGTTGTTGATCGTCTCGTGAAACCCTGCGCCGCACAGTTGTTCGGAGATCAGGTTTTCGAGGCTGTAACTGCGGTCTGTGGCCGTACGGTAGCTCAGTGTGGATTGCAGGCGGTCTTTGAACGCGATGCGGTTGTATCCGTATATGCGCAGGATGTCTTCGATTACATCCACGTCGCGCCGCACGTCGATGCGGTAGACCGGCACGAGGATGGAAAGCCCTTCGGCCGATTCGGAGACGATTTGCATTTCGAGCGACGCGAGGATGCTTTTTACGGTATCGGGGGGGATTTCCGTACCGGTCAGCGCATTTATTTTACGGTATGAGAGGTCTACGGGGTAAGGTTTCACTTCTTCGGGATACACGTCTTGAATTGTTCCGGCGATGCGTCCTCCGGCGATTTCGCAGACGAGCAGGGCGGCGCGCTTGAGCGCGTAGACGGTTTGGTTCGGGTCGAGGCCGCGTTCGAAGCGAAACGAGGCGTCGGTGTTCAGTCCGAAGCGGCGGGCTGTTTTCCGTATCCACGACGGATGGAAACATGCCGATTCGAGGAATATGTCGGTAGTTTGTTCCGTCACGCCCGATTCCAGCCCGCCGAATACGCCGCCGATGCACATGGCGTCCGCCGCGTCGCAGATCATCAGGTCGTGGGCGCTCAGCGTCCGTTCCACGCCGTCCAGCGTGACGAATTTCGTGCCTTCGGGCATGGTGCGTACCACCACCTTGCCGCCCTTTATCCGCGATGCGTCGAAGGCGTGCAGCGGCTGGCCGAGTTCGTGGAGCACGAAGTTGGTTATGTCCACCACATTGTTTATCGGTCGCAGGCCGACGGTGCGCAGCCTGTTTTTCAACCAGTCGGGGCTTTCCTTTACTTCCGCGCCGCGGATGGTTACGCCGGAATAGCGCAGGCAGGCGTCTTTATCGACGACTTCCACGGCGATGGCGTCTGCCGCAGTCGCCCCGTCCTCGGCAAAAGCTTCGACCGGGGGGCGCCGCAGTTCGGCCTGCCGCCCCGACTGCTTCAGGTAAGCCGCCAAGTCGCGCGCCACGCCGTAGTGCGACGTAGCGTCCACGCGGTTCGGCGTCACGTCTACTTCAAACACCCAGTCGCTTTCGATCCGGTAATATTCCCCTGCCGGTATCCCCGCTTCCGTATCGGGGGGGAGGACGATGATGCCCGAATGGTCTGTGCCGATACCGATTTCGTCTTCGGCGCAAATCATCCCCTGCGATTCTTCGCCGCGAATACGGCTTCGCTTGATGACAAACTTTTCGTCGCGCTGCCAGAGCACGGCGCCGACCGGGGCGACAATGACTTTTTGGCCTGCCGCCACGTTCGGCGCGCCGCAGACGATTTGCAGCGGCTCGCCCGTCCCGATGCTTACCGTCGTAATATGCAGATGATCCGAATTGGGATGCGCCGCGCACGTAAGCACTTCGCCCGTCACCAGCCCTGCAAGGCCGCCCCTGACGGGTTGCACTTCTTCCGTTTTCCCCGTCTCCAGTCCGATAGACGTCAGCGCCGCCGCCACCTCCGAGGGTTGCAGGTCGAACGCGAGATATGCTTTCAGCCAGTTGTATGAAATGTTCATTTATCCGTGAGTTTAAAATTCTTGCCAAACGGCGTGCAAAAATATGAAAAAAACGGACAATCAAGCCCCTTCCGCATGAAAAAATCCACTGTATTTTCGCGCATAAAGTCTCCGTATGAGAAATTCCATTGAATTTTCTTCCATGGAGTGTCCGGGATGAAAAATTCCGTGGAATTTTCTTCCGTGGAGTGTCCGGGACGAAAAATTCCGTGGAATTTTCTTTCACGGAGTGTCCGGGACGAAAAATTCCATTGAATTTTCTTCCGTGGAGTGTCCGGGGCGAAAAACCGTCACCCCTTCCTGCGTATGCCGATGCCGGGCGAATCGTTCAGGGTCAGTTTGCCGTCGACGACGGTTACGCCTTCGAAAAGGTCGTTACTTATCAGCAGATTTCCGTCGAGGTCTGCCCAGTCTGCGGCGGGAGACAGCTGGGCGGCGGCGGAGATGGCGCATGAGGTCTCGGTCATACATCCGAGCATGACTTTCATGTTTGCGGCGCGGGCTACGGCGACGATCCTGTGCGCTTCGCGCATCCCGGTGCATTTCATGAGCTTGATGTTTACGCCCGTGTAGGCGCCGCGGAGCCGGAGTACGTCGTGCAGGCGCTGAAAAGATTCGTCGGCAAAGACGGGCAGCGGGCTGCGCTCGGTGATCCATGCGTTGTCGTCGAGGTTATGTTTCGACATCGGCTGTTCTATCATCACGACGCCTTTTTCCTTGAGCCAGCATATCATGTCGAGGGCGAGATTCCTGTCTTTCCACCCCTGGTTGGCGTCGACGGCGAGGGGTTTGGAGGTGACGGCGCGTATGGCTTCGATGATTTCACGGTCGTTGTCGCGCCCCAGTTTCACCTTGAGTATGTTGTACAGCGGGGCTGCTTCGCGCGTTTTGGCGCGGACGACTTCGGGGGTGTCGATGCCGATGGTGAAGGTGGTCGAGGGCGCTTTCGTCCGGTCCAGTCCCCATATTTTATGCCATGGCTGCTTCATTATTTTCCCTGCCAGGTCGTGCAGCGCGATGTCGACGGAGGCTTTGGCGGCGGTGTTGTTTTCGGCAATCCGGTCGACGTATTCAAGGATGTTTTCCATGTCTAAGGGATCGTTGAAGGCGTCGAGGTCGACCTTTTTCAGGAACTCGACGACGGACGCCTGCGTTTCGCCCAGATAGGGCGGCAACGCCGCTTCGCCGTAGCCGGTGAGGCCGTCGTATGCGATTTCGGTGAGCACGACGGGCGTGGTCGTGCGCGACGAGTTGGCGATGGTGAACACGTGGCGCAGTTGCAGGTCGTAGGGTCGGAAAGTCAGCTTCAGCCTGCTTCCGCCCGTGCGGACGGGGTTGCTGCGCGGCGTTTGCGGCACGGCATATGCTGCGCCGGCGCCGAGCGTGGCCAGCAGTGCGTGTTTAAGGAAATGTCGTCGGGTCTGTGTCATGTTACTTATCTGTTTTTGTTATTGAGATACGGCGCTGTCGGGTATCCGGTACATGGGGTGGCGGTCGAGGCGAATGATGCCGTCGTCTTCGCCGGCGCCGATGATGCGCACGGCGCGGATAAATTCGCGCGTGTTGAGGGAGTCATAGTTGCTGCTTGAGGGGCGGAGGCTGCTGCTGCGGACGTATCCGCTGCCGGCGTGGATAAACTCGCCGTCGCCGGCGTAGATGGCGGTATGCCGGATGCGGTCGCGTTTGCCGTCGTGCGCCTTGCGGCCGAAAAACATCAGGTCGCCGGGGCGCAGCGGGTCATATCCGCCGCTGATGTCTACCGGGATGCCCGTTTCGGCCTGTTGGGATGCGTCGCGGCGCAGCACGACGCCGTGCATGAGGTAGACGGTTTTGGTGAAGCCGCTGCAGTCGACGGCTTTCGTCGAAGCGCCGCCCCAGCTGTACGGGATGCCGCGCAGCGTGCGGGCTTTGGCAACGACGCCTTCTTCCGTAGGCCGGACGGCGGACAGCCATTCGTCGAACAAACTGCTCCGGCTCTTCGCGACGCAGGCCGTGCGGCCGTCGGGATACGATACCCGGTAATACGCGCCCGTTTCGCCTTCGTATTTCAGCAGGTTGCCGAAGACGAGGTCGGAGACGGGCGCGCTCCGCTCGTCCGCTTCTTCGCGGGCGAATCCGTACATGTCCGTGAAGATGACCTTTGCGGCGGCCGTCCACCGGTCGAAAGCGGCTTCGGACATGCGCACGAACGATCCGCCTTCCATCCATGCCACATATCCTTCCGCGCTTCTGATGCGCCACCAGCCGTCGTGCTGCAACACCTGCACCGGCGCGCCGAGCAGCAGTTGCGTAGCCATTTCGCCGGCATAGTCGGCGCCGGTGCGCGCGTCGGCGACCGATACGTTGACGACGCCGTAGCGCGCCTCGGCGGTCGTCGCTTCGGCGGGCAGCAGCGTGATGCTGTCGGCCACCGCGTCGCCGTATGCGTCGCGTATGCGCCGTCGCAATTCCGTGCGCGCTTCCGCTACGGTTGTTGCGCCGGTCACGGCCATGCGGTCGCCGCGGTCGGTGATGCGGATGTCGAACACCTCGTCGCGCGCGTCGGGCGCATACCTGCGGCGTATCTCGTCCGCCATGTCGTTCAGTTCGCTCTTCAGCGCGTCCGCTTCCCGCTGCGGCGCGCATCCGGGGAGCAGCACGGATGCCGCAACGGACAGGACGACGACGGTTTGCCGGCATATACCGGCCGGCGGTCGCGCCGTGTCCGCACGGTTCGCCGCCCGGCGGCATACGAAACAGGCGGCGAGGATGGAAATCATCATGTGGTGCATGGTTGGCATATTATGTGTGTATGTATTTGCGAAAGGAAAGTCCTGCATTTGCCGGGGCGGTGCGACGGCGTGAATGCAGGACTTTCGGGTAAGGATGCGCTATTCGGCGGTATCCCACCAGACGGGGCAGGAATAGATATTGTCCTGCAACGCCGCCGGATGCGAAGCGCCTACGTTGTCGTTGTTGTAATTAAACTCGTGTACGCACTGCCTGAAACGCCTGAACGCGCTGCCGTCCGGTATGGATGCTTTGCTTGAGGAGCCGTTGAGGTATTCGTACGGAGGCGTCCAGCCGCGATACACCTGCGGGTCGTAGTCCAGGCGCCGCATGTCGTTCCAGTTCTGGTGCGAGAATCCGAGCGCAATGTATTTCTGCATGATGATCTTCCCCAGCGTGATGTCCGCATCCGTGCCTGTGGCGGCGTTCAGGTAGCGTTCGATTTCTTCCCGGTTCATCGGGGTTTTGGAGAGGTTGTTGGGGTCGTTGTAGGTTTGCAGTTTTTCGTTCATCAGGTCGAAATGGGCGCGGATGCCGTCCTGGTAAGCTGCAAAGGCGCCGGTTTTGTCGCCCTTTCGCAGCAGCGCTTCGGCGCGGATGAAGCACAGTTCGGGGTAGCACATCAGGTATGTCGGGGCGTCGGGGCGGGCGTAGAAGGTGCCCGAATTGACGTACGTGCCGTCTGCCGCCGTTTCGGCGAAGTCAGGGTTAATGACGCCCTTTGTCCGCAGGTTGACGTACAGTTTTCCGTCCGACCCGGTCCATTCGCCCGTTTCGACGCTGTATGCCGCTTCGACGAATTTGCTGTTCAGGCGGATGTCCGTTCGCATGTCTGCGCCGTCCGAGAGCGTCCACGTTTTTTCGCTGCCGGTCTGCACGAGCGGGATCAGCCTGAATGCGCGCGGGTCGACGACGCCCTTGCCGTCGAAATCGGTCAGCAGGTCGGCATACCATTGGGTGACGTAGTAGATGCGGCTCCAGTTTACGAGCCAGATGTATGCGGAAGACGTTTTCGTCGGGTCGCCCCACAAGTCTTTCATGTTTTCGTCTTCGTCGGAATGGCGTACAACGGCGCTTTCGGCATTGCTTTTGGCGGCATTGTCGAGGGCGGCGAGGACGGCGTCGGGGTTGTAGAGGTTCGACTTTTTCGAGAGGTTGTTCAGCCATCGCGCCTTGAAGCCGTAGCACATTTTTATCCACCTGTCCGCATTGCCGTCGAGCCACGAGTCGCCGTCGGCGAGCGGCGTTGCGCCCGGTTCCTGCGTGCGGCGGAACAGTTCGACGGCTTCGTCCAGTTCTTTAAGGCAGCCTTCGAAGATGGTTTTGCCGTCGTCGAAAGCGGGGTTCAGCGTTTCGCCGAGGGCGTAGGTATAGGGTATTTCGCCGTATATGTCGGTCATGGCCATGAATCCGGCGGCGCGGAAGAATTTGACGGCGCCCATGTAGTGGTATGCGCCTTCGTTTTCGGCTTTTTCGTAGAGGTCGTTGAAGTTACCGCCTGCCGAGATGAAGAATATCTGGTAGGGATAGGTGCTTGCGGTTCTCGGATTGGAGCCGGAGGCGTCCCACTGCGCAAGTCCGCCGTAGCGGTCGTTGCCGCGGTTGGTCAGGGTGATGTGCTGTTCTATCAGTGCGGTGAAGTGGGCTGCGGTGCCGTATGTATGGGCTACGGCGTGCTGAACGGCGGGCAGGCGGGCGGCGACTGTGGCGGTCGTGTTTGTCGGGCTGTCGGGATCTACATTAATATTAAGGTAGTCGTTGCACGAAGCGAGCGTCAGGCACAGGCCGATGGCGAGATATGTTATTCTTTTCATAATCATGTTTGTTTATTTGTTTTAGCGTTATCAGAATTTGAGATTGATGCCGAACGACATCCCGGCTGTGGAGGGCACGCCGCAGTAGTCGATGCCTACCGAGCTTGAGCCGGTGACGCCGGAGCCTGCCGCGGAGGTTTCGGGATCCATTCCCCTGTAGTTGGTAAGGAGCAGGAGGTTGTTGCCGCTGAGGGTCAGGAGGCATCCTTTGAATACTTTTGTTTTGGCGAGCAGTTTGGCGGGCATGTTGTATGAGAGCGAGACGGCGCGCAGGCGCAGCCAGTTGGTTTCGGTCATGAAGTTGGCGGATTCCTTTGCGTAGTAGTTGTTCCAGTATTCCTGGATGATGTACCGTCCGCTCTGGTATACCGGGGTATTGTCCTGTTTCAGGCCTGTGACGTATGATTCGCCGGCGTTGAAGGTAAAGGAGCGGTCTTCGTAGACGGGATTGTCGGCCGTGCCGGTGTTCACGACGCCTGCGATGTGTAGGGATTCGCGGCTTTCGCTTCTTTTCGACATGCCGTTGACGGTCATGAAGTAGTCGGTGCCGTTGTAGACGTGTCCGCCGAGCCGGAAGTCGAGGAGGAAGGAGAAGTCCCAGTCGCGATACCGGAGGGTGTTGTTGAAGCCGCCGGTGAGTTTAGGCTCGCGGTTGCCGATTTCGTAAGTAGTCGATCCGTCGGAGGTCGGCATTCCGTAGGCGTCGAGGATGACTTTTCCGTCGTCGGTACGGTTCCATTTCGAGCCTGAGATGCCCATGAAGTAGCCGTGGTGGAGTTCGTCCTTGTTGAAGGAGGCAGCCTTGGCGTTTCCGACCTGCACGTCGGTGACGTAGAGTATGTCTACGCCCTTTATCAGGTTTTTCACCGTACCGCGGTTGCCGGCCAGGTTGAGGGTGGATTCCCACGTGAGGTTTTTTGTTTTCAGCGGCTGTCCGGTCACGGAGAGTTCCATGCCGCGGTTATACATGTCGCCGGCGTTCACGTAGCTCATGATGTATCCTGTGGTCTGGCTGAGGCGCGGCTGGAGGAGCTGGTTGTAGGAGTTGTTGTTGTAGTAGGTATAGTCGAAGCCGATGCGTCCGTCGAGGAAGTGCATTTCGAGTCCCAGCTCGATGGCTTCGGTCATTTCCGGTTTGAGGTATGGATTCCCGCGCGGATAGCTGAGGTTGTCGACCCCGACGAGGCCTCCGACGTATTCGAGGTAAGGGTTCAGGCGCGTGTTGGTGACGTAGGGGTCGGCATCTTTACCTACGCGCGCTTGCGAGGCGCGTATTTTTCCGAAGGTAAAGAAGGCGCTTTTGGGCAGGAGTTCGCTGAAGACGAAGCTGCCGCTTACGGAGTGATACCAGTAGGAGCGGTTGTCGACGGGCAGGGTCGACGTATTGTCGTTGCGTTCGGTAAAGGTGAGGTAGAGGAAGTTTTTGTATGCGGCGCGGGCTTCGCCGTAGGCGCTGACCATTCTTTTCAGGCTGTGGGATTGCATGAAGGTTTTATTTTCGGTATCGGCGACGGTATTGAAGCTGAAGAAGTCGCCTGCGACGAAGTTGTATCCCATGCGGCGGTTTGTCACGTTTTTCGTGTCTTCGGTCGAGGTACCGAGGAGCAGCCCCAGGTCGAAGTCGCCGAACGTTTTGTTGACGCCGGCCATCAGGTTGGAGGAGAGGTATCGGAACGTCTGTTCGTTTTCGCTCATCATGCCGTTTTGCCAGGCGGTTTTTATGGCTCCGCCGGGATAGATGAGCGTGCTGTTTTCGGCAGTATACGTATCCAGCCCCAGCCGGTAGCCGATGTTCAGCCAGTCGGTGAGGTTGAGGTCGAGATTGATGTTGCCGGTGAGCCGTTCGGTGAAGTCGGTCATTTTGTTTTTGTTTATAATCCAGTACGGGTTTTCCGTGTCGGAGGAGATGTCGGGGTGTGCGACGATGCGGTATTTCGAGCCGTCGTCGTTGAGGTAGCGCGTCATATCCGCATCGCGCGGCCAGAGGAAGGCGGCGTTCATGACGCCTGTGCCGCCGGAGCCCCAGAGTCCTGCGCTTGTGAGGGTTTTGTCGGTATTGGCCTGCGAGTAGGCGACGTTAGCGCCGACGGTCAGCTTGCCGTACTTCCGGTCGCTGTTGAAGCGGAAGGTGGTTTTGTCGTATCCGGTGGAGGGGATGACGCCTTCCTGGTCGTAGTGCGAGGCGGAGAGGTAGAACGACCCGTCTTTGTTGCCGCCGGAGAGGCTGATGTTGTTGTCGAGGACGAGGCTTCCGGAGAAGAGGCTGCCCACGTTGTCGTAGACCTGTTCCGAAGCGCCGAAGGGTTCGCCCCAGGACGACATGGTAAGGGGGTTGGGGACGAGGTTGCCGTCGACGGCGCCACGTTTGTAGCGGCTTTGCTGTTCGGGCAGGCGGTTGACCCAGCTGCTTGTGACTTTGGAGGCGACGTTGATTTCCACCGTGCCTTCCTGTCCTTTTTTTGTGGTGATGATGATGACTCCCGCGGCAGCCCTTGAGCCGTAGAGCGCGGCGGCGGCGGGGCCTTTGAGGACGGACATGCTTTCGATGTCTTCGGGATTAATGTCCATCACGCGATTGCTGTTTGTGGTGGCCACGCCTCCCAGTCCGTCGAAGTTGGAATTGCCGTTGACGGAGGTGGTATTGTCGTATATCACGCCGTCGACCACGAAGACGGGCTGGTTGTCGCGTTCGAGCGAGGTGCCTCCGCGCAGGACGATTTGAGCGCCCGAGCCGGCGGAGCCTGAGCTTTGGGTGACGTTTACGCCGGCAATCTTTCCGCTAAGGGCGTTGATCGGGTTGGCGGTTTTGTTTTTGAGCAGTTCTTCGCTGCCGAGTTCCTGCACGGCGTATCCCAGCGCTTTTTTTTCTTTTTTGATACCCATGGCGGTGACGACGACTTCGTCCATGAGCAGCGCATCTTCTTCCATGACGAGGCGGATGTCGGCATTTTCCGTGCCGAGGGTCACGGTTTTGTAGCCGACGTAGGAGAAACGCAGCGAGCGGTTGCTGCCCGTCACCCTGATGGAGAATCGTCCGTCGGCGTCGGTGATGCTACCCTGCGTGGTGCCCGTGAGGACGACGCTGACGCCGGGCAGCGGTTCGCCGCGGTTGTCGGTGACTGTGCCCGTGACCGTTTTGCCGTCCTGCTGCGCGTCGGCGGCGGCGGCGGTTTTCAGGCCGGCGGCCTGCATGTCCATGCTTCCGGCGGCGGTAATGCCTGCAAAGAGCAGGAGGAGCAGCGCGGAGGCAATTTTCTTTCTCGATTGTTTAAATGACATCATACGTGTTTAAATTTGGTTTGTGAATACTTTGTTTTGCGCACGACGGCAATTTTTTTGTTCGGCGGAGGGGTTGCGTTCGTTTCTTTTTGACTTTTTGCCCTTGCGCGAACTTTCTTTTTGCTTTGCGCGGTTTGTTTATTCGATGCAAATGTACACTTATTTATATTATCGGCAAGTGATAGGGGTAAAAAAAATTCCGGCGGCGTGCGGCGCGGGGGCGCGGCGGGGGTTGGGGAGGGAGGGGAAAGGTGGAGAGGGTTCCGGCGGGATTCTGTCTCGTTGCGGCTGTTTGCGGGATTCCATCGCATATATTAAATATATGTATGGGAAACGTGGGGAGGGTTCCGACGAGATTCTATCTCGTCGCGTCTATTCGTGAGATTCCATCTCACATATCAAATATATGTATGGGAAACGTGGAGAGGGTTTCGACGAGTTTCTATCTCGTCGCGTCTATTCGTGAGATTCTATCTCACAGGGAAAATATATGGATGGGAAAGGTGGGGAGGGTTCCGACGAGATTCTATCTCGTCGCGTCTATCCGTGAGATTCCATCGCACAGGGAAAATATATGGATGGAATCCACGGGGATAGATCGAACGAGATGGAATCTCGTCCGAACCGTGTCGTGCGGCGTGTTCAGGGGATGATGGCGGAGTAAATCTGCGACCAGGGGCCGCCTTTGCCGCGCCTGCTGAGCCAGCGGAGCGAAAACCATACGGTGTGGCCGCGTTCGTCGCCTCTAAATCCGAGTTTGAAGGGGGTGCGGGTGTCGAAAGCGGAATGCGGCAAGGCTGCGACATCCACAACGGGCGCGTCCGAGAACCCCCAGCGTATTTCGGCGCCGTATACGCCGAACGGTTTGCCTTTCCCGCTGCTTTCCACGTCGCGAAAATGGATTATGAGGAATCGGATTAAGGACGTGTCTATCGTACAGACGGGATAGGTGGCGGGCGCCGAAATCGTGCGGCGTCCGGTGCGATGGATGGGAATCCCCAGATTATCGCGGTCTTTATCCGTCACAAGATGGTTGTACGTCAGGTATTCCCGGATGAAGACGCGCAACGCTGCTTTGAGCGCATCGAGCGCATCGTTTTTTGCCTGCACGCTTCCTTTTGTTCTTGTGGAGGGCATGATGGCTGTTTCGTACTTCTGTTCAAAATCGCTGCGCAACGCCGTAATTGTTGCGATAAGGCTGATGTCAATCCCGAAACGCTGGAGGTTGTCATTCAGGTATGAGAAAAACGGGACGAGCCACGAGCAAAATTCGGTTTCCTTTCGGGGTAAGTAATCATGTTTCATCGTGTAATCATTTATATATTATGGAATAACCTCCCGTCGTTCGGGTAAGGTTCTGTATCGTTCGCTTCATTCGCAATGACGCAATGCGGCGTTTTCGCACACCGCGGGGAGTTCCCCGCAAACTGCGGGGGATTCCCCGCAAACCGCGGGGAGTTCCCCGCAAACCGCGGGGGATTCCCCGCAAACCGCGGGGAGTTCCCCGCAAACTGCGGGGGATTCCCCGCAAACCGCGGGGAGTTCCCCGCAAACCGCGGGGAATTCCCCGCAAACTGCGGGGAACTCCCCGTAAACCGTGGGGTATACGTGCAGTGGTGCGCAGGATGCAATATGCGAAATGTGGCGTTATACATATGTTTTGTTTTGTTTTACGTATGTTTCGTTGTTGTCGGCTGCAAATATATGGATTAAATTTCGGTATGTGCGGGTTTCGATGCGTTAAAAACGGTGAACGGTTTGTATTCGGAGGCGTTCCCGGAGCGTTGTTTTTTTTGTTGCCGGGCGTATGGGTCGGACGTGTTGCGGTTTGCGGGTAATGGTTGTATCTTTGCGGGATAAATCCGGTTGTTATGAAATATGTACTTATTTTTTTGGGCATGTGCAGTCTTGTGTTGGGGATACTGGGGATATTTCTGCCGATCTTGCCGACTACGCCTTTTTTGTTGCTTTCGGCTGCGCTGTTTGCGCGGAGTTCGCGTCGGTTGTACGACAGGTTGCTGGGTCATAAGGCGCTGGGTGGTTACATACGCGGTTTTATGGAGGAGAGGGCGCTTCCGTTGCGGATAAAGATCGTGTCCCTGTCCATGATGTGGTGTGCGATGCTGGGTTGTATTTTTTTTGTGGCGGAGGGTGTCTTATGGCTGCAAATCGTGTTGGCGGGCGTGGGGGTGGGTGTGAGCGTACATATATTATCTTACAAAACGAAAAAGTGAGGTTTGCGGAGGGCGGACGAAAAGTGCGGACGGGAGTGTGTCCCGCCCGCACGGCAACCGGGGGTATTCCGGCACATGAATACCGCGTCACCGGTTGTTTGCGCTTCGTGTTCCGCTATTCGGGTTTGAGGGTGTAGGGTTTGCGCAGCGGATTGCTTCGGCGGCGGTCGGCTTCCCAGTCGCGGATAAATTCTTCTTTTTCCGGGTTCCAGAGCAGTTTGCGCTCAAATTCGTAACAGAGGTTCACGATGTGGCAGAGCGAGGCGGTGCGGTGTCCTGTTTCTACCGTGCTGAGCGGCTGCTTGCGTGTGCGGATGGCTTGTAGGAAGTCGTCGTAGTGGTCGTCGCTCCGGTAGAGTTTGATTTCGTTGTCGCCGATTTTATGTTCCTTCAGGTTGCCGGGAATGGTGTCGAGGTAGCTGCGGCTGATGTCAATGATGCCGTCGTCGCCGATGAAGCGTACTGCGTTGCCTTCCGATTTGCGGAAGTTGGGTTCGTGGGTCATGACCGTTCCGTCGGCGTAGCGCATCGTCAGGGGCGTCAGGGTTTGCTTGTCGGGCGGGGTGAACTCGACGGGTCCTGCGTCGTCGGCTCCCAGTGCCCACTGGGCGATGTCGAACATGTGAGCGCCCCAGTCGCAAACCATGCCGCCGCCGTATTCTTTGTAGTTGCGCCAGTTGGGGAATATGCGTCGTTCCATCGGCGGCGCGAGTTCTTCGTGGTAGGGGCGGAAGGGCGCCGGGCCGATCCAGCGTTCCCAGTCCAGCGTCGGGGGTACGGGTTGCGCCGGCAGGTCGCAGGGGATGGCGGGCGCTCCGACGGAGACTTTTATTTCTCTGATTTTCCCGATGTATCCGTTGCGCACCAGTTCGCAGGCGTGCCGGAAGTTCGGCCACGAGCGTTGCATGTTGCCTACCTGCAGGACGCGTCCGTATCGGGCGACGGCGTCGGCCATAGCCCGGCCTTCGGCGATACTGTGCGACATGGGCTTTTCCACATACACGTCTTTTCCTGCGCGGCAGGCTTCGATGGTCATCACTGCGTGCCAGTGGTCGGGGGTGCAGATAATTACCGCGTCGATGTCTTTGCGCGCAAGTATTTCGCCGTAGTCGGCGTACAGTTTGAATCCGCTGTATGCCTTGCCTTTTGCCTTGGTTGTTTCCGCGTCGACAATTTTCTTCATTTCCTGCAGCTGGCGCGATTCGCAGTCGCAGGCGGCCACGAGGTTGGCTCTGCGTGCAAACTGCGGGGCTAAAGTCCACCGCCCCTGCGCGCCGCAACCGATGATGGCGAGGCTGAGTTGATCACTCGGTGCGACGTAGCGTGCGCCGCCCATTACATTTCGCGGTAAAATGGTGAACGCCGCCATCGAAAGGGCGCCGTTACGTAAAAAATTTCGTCTGTTCATGGTCTCAATAACGATAAATTAATTTTTGATATGGATTGTTTATTACGCGGCAAAGGTGTGGAAAAGAAACGGGAACGCCAAGCAATCGTGCATATTTTTTTTGTGCGGCGCGCGTCGTGCGTTTTTTCGCGTCGGATTCTTCCGTCGGGCGACGGGCTGCGGATGTAAAAAAATTGCGGGCTGCGCTCCGGTAATATTTAAAACTTCGTGTATCTTTGCCGTCAGAACAATTATTCAATACTGCTAAATGAACTCATATTCTAATTCGCAAAAATTCTGGCTGGTGTCGCTGCGCCTCCTTGTGGGCTGGCATTTCCTGTACGAAGGTCTTGTCAAGGTACTTAATCCCAAGTGGACATCGCTGGGTTATCTGATGGATTCGCAGGGTTGGTTTGCTTCCCTGTTTCATTCCATGGCCGGCAATGCGGGCGTGCTCGATACGATCAATTTCCTCAACGCGTGGGGGCTGGTACTCGTAGGGCTTAGCCTGATCGTCGGCTGCATGGTTCGCACCGGCTGCGCGGGAGGCATCCTGCTGCTGCTGCTCTACTACCTGTCTCATCCGCCCTTTATCGGTTCCGAAAACCTGTACATGCTTCCCCGCGAAGGGGCTTACCTGTGGATAGACAGGAATGTGACGGAAATAGCGGCGCTTGCCGTACTTTACGTGTTTCCCACCTCCCACGTGTTCGGGCTGGACGGATACATCTCCCGTTTTCTGAAAAATAAACTTTCCAAACCGCATTAATCATGTCCGAAGAAACAAAGAAACCGCAGCATGAACCGGCCTCGCCGGAACGCCGCAACGTAATCAAAACGCTTATCTCCGTCCCCGTACTGGGCGCAATGGCTTACGGAGTATATAAAAAGACAAAATACGACCGCCTGAGAAGAAACCGGGGCGATCTGTTCAAACTGGAACCGGTAACGCCTCCTTCGGCAAAGAAAATAAATTCGGACGGCAAAACCGTTCGCCTTGGAATTATCGGATACGGCATCCGCGGCAAGCAACTGCTGCGGGCGGCAGGATTCGCCGAGCCGGCCGTAATCGACGCTTGGAAAGAAGCGGCGCGAAAGAACGCGAACGATACCCGCTACCGCGACTACATGGAGCAGGAAAGCCTGAACGTGGAAGTGACCGGCGTGTGCGACATCTTCGACACCTGCGCCGAATCCGCCGTCCTGTCCGGTTCCAACATCCACCGCGAAGGCACGGGCGGCACGATGGGCGCTCCGCCGAAACGCTACCGGCGCTACGTCGACCTCCTGGCAGCCGACGATATCGACGCCGTCATCATCGCCACTCCCGACCACTGGCACGGCACAATGGCAATGGACGCCGCGCGTGCCGGCAAACACGTCTATCTGGAAAAACCCATGTCGTGGACCGTCCCGGAAACCTACATGATACGCGACGTGATCAGGCAAAGCGGCGTCACCTTCCAGTTCGGACACCAGGGACGACAGACCGACAGCTATCTCAAGGCAAAACAAATCATCGAAAAAGACATACTCGGCCACGTCTCCCTCATCGAAGTATGCACCAACCGCAACGACCCCAACGGCGCATGGGTGTACCCCATCCACGAAACGGCCGACCCGCAAACCATAGACTGGCAACAGTTCGAAGGGCACGCCGACCGCATAAAGGAATATACGGACTATATGCAGTCCGCAGGCCTGATGCGCTACGTGGGGCCGGAACCTCGCGACCGCTTCGACCTGAAGCGTTTCTTCCGCTGGCGTTGCTGGTGGGATTACAGCACAGGCCTGAGCGGCGATTTGCTGACGCACGAATACGATGCCGTCAATCAGGTCATGGGGGTAGGCATCCCCGGCTCGGCGACTTCGTCCGGGGGAGTGTATTTCTTTAAGGACGGACGGACGGTGCCCGACGTACTGCAAACCTCGTTCGAGTTTCCGGACAAGAACCTCACCATGCTTTACAGCGCTACGCTGGCCAGTCAGCGCGCACGGGGGAAGGTATTCATGGGTCATGATGCGTCAATGGAACTCTCCAGTTCGCTCACCGTAAAGGTCGACCCGCGCTCGACCCGCTATGCCGAACAGATTGCGCAAGGCGTAATCAAACCGGATACGCCGCTGATTACCTACGTGCCGGGACAGGAAAACGTGGATGCCGTCAGCTCGGCTACCGAATTGTATTTTGCGCAACGCGGATTGCTGTATGCCTACGTCAACGGCAAACGCTACGATACGACCTACCTGCATATCCGCGAGTGGGTGGAATGTATCCGCAACGGCGGAACGCCCTGCTGTCATATCGACGCGGCCTTCGAAGAGGCCATCACCGCCCACATGGGAACACGCGCTTACCTCGAAGGCCGTACCATGTACTGGGACAGGGAAAAGGAAGAAATCGTACGCGGATAGGGGGACGCAACAATTATTCTTAGCTGTGTGATTCGAAAAAAAAGAGGGCTGCCTTAAAAGTAAGGACAGCCCTTTTTGTCGTGCCTTCCGCCGTGATTTCCGCCATCTTAATTTTAAAACGACAGTTATCGTTTGAAGAAAAGGCGGCGAGGATTTGAATTGACTAAAGACGGATTGTCGGAAGTATTTGTAAAATAAATCCGATGCATACAATCAGATCTACCCGGGCAAGCGCCGTTTTGTGTCCGTTCCTCTATTCGAATCATTGCGATAATAACAATGTCCTGCATCAACAACCGAATCGTTAGCTCCCGATGTCAGGAAAAAACCGGACATTAAAAATAAAAATCCGAGAATGATATAAGTTTCGGGCAAACAGGGTAAAGCCATATAAATACATGCGACGCTCAGGGCTAAAACAATCAGTTGTGAAATCAGGTAGCTTTTTATGCGGGTCTTATACGCTACATAAAAATTGCCCTCTATTATTTGAGTCAATTCGACGGATACCAGATAACAGGCAAGTAAGAAAACAGGCAAACCAAAACCCGATGAAACTATATCTTCAATTTTATTGCCGATGTGTATAGCAAGCGCTTTACCTCCGGCTTCCATGGAACTCATATCTACCCGGTTTTGAATTGTAAGAACCATTAACCAGACAAGAAAAGACATACCTGCCAACACTGTAATTATTCCTTTTATATAGTAAGTCAATAATTCCATTAATCCCCAAACCATACCCCAAGCAGCGCTCCATACACCCAGCACACCGGAAGAAATGTCCGGATAGGAAAGTGTTTTGCTCAATTCGGATACAACGCCGTCCGTATTCCGTATTACGGGGACAAACAGGTTGCCATATCTTTCCTGTGTTTCCTGATTGAATATTTCCTTATATACAGGCGTGTATGACTGTGTTTCCTGTACGTTCATGTCTTCTTTCAAAAGCACGCATATATTAGGTATTCCCGTAATTGAGCGCACTTTCAAAGCGGTTTCGATCTCTGCGGCAGGCCATTCTTTTTTTGCTGTTTTCTCCGAAACCAGGCATATCGCATGAGTTGCTTCCGAGATAAGTTTTTCATGAAGCGCAAGCCGCCACGACGAGCCTCGCGCTATTCCGTATTTATCGACAAAGCAAATCACATTTTGCTTATTGAAACTTTCATACAATTCATCTGCCATCTTCTGCGACCACTCGCAACTGTGAGTATAACTTATAAATACCTTTGTCCGTTTCGGCGGAAGGTAGGGAAGGCGAAGGGCGTGTAATATATTATTCCCACCCATATCAAGCAAGCGCCTTTTGATACTTTTACCCGGCGGCGTATAAAGATTCTTATCTATCTTTTTTATCAGAAATCCTTTGCGCCCGATATAAAAGACTCTTCTTATGCCGTCCAGACAAAATCCGGCTGCAATAGAAAGCAGCAGCAACGACCAGTCGGGGCGAGCGACATTGATTATGAAATTTATTGTTGCGATAAATCCGAGATACGTGCCGCTAAAATACCACCGCCCCTCCGTATCGCGTATCAACACCAGCGTTTGCCTGATGAAAGACGAAAAGCCGAACCGCAAGAGATGGAAAATATTTGCCGCCGGAATGGCCAGTGCGATGCCGAACATGATCATTGCCCAAAAGTACAAACCATCTGTCGGCGCCGACGGGTTAAAAATATCGGATATGTATTTATGCGCCGCCGGGAAAAGATTTCCTAATCCATAATACAATATAAGCATTGCATACGAAGCAATCGTACACGTCCACACAAGGATGCCGCTCAGCAGTCCGGTAAAAAAACTCAGCCCGTTCCTGAACCGGACGTAGCCGTAAAAGCGACGTGAATTGCCCTCGTTGTCCAAAAACCGAACCGTTTCGCTTATTACCTCATCGGGGCCGGTAAAACGATCAAGATGAACTACGTCTCCGATTTCATTCAGTCCTTCGTTTGCGCCGCTGTCGCATTGCTTCATAAATTCTTCGAAAGACATGCCGTGGGGCATAATATATGTGCGAAAATATCGGGCGTCTCTGCTGCTCATCCGATTCGAGATGTGTTTTGCAAACTCTTCAAAGCGGTCGGACGCCAGCATGTCCGGCGTAAGAAGTACAATAAGTACTGTCGGCGTATTATCATTATTCGGTGATAAAAATTCATCGACGGACATGTGCCCATACATATATTTTTTCGGCAAATTTGAAGCCGCCTTTCCGAAAACTTCCTTTGTCAGCGAAAGACTTTCGCTCACGAAAACCACATCTGCTATTGTAAACCGCATAAATCTGTTTTTTAATCAGGAAATATTGGACTTCGGCAAACTTGCCGATATTCTCATCACGAAGCATCCCATAAGCGTAACAGCATGTCCGATTATTCCTATGGCCGAATAGAGATACAAATCATCTTTTAACGAATAAATCATGGCCAACTCCAATATTGTACCCATAAACACGGCAAATAGTCCCAATTTATATCTGTCCGGGTTAACAACTATGCTGCCATATTTCAGGATTTGCAGGCTGTGAAAAAATATACTGCAATTCCGAACGGCAAGAGATGCCAAAAACAAACCCCAGCTAATGGTTGTATAAAGTACGGGAACCGATGTAAATAATGATGCGGAAATACCGGTAAACCCTGCAATCCCGGCTAATATAATCAGCCGGATTAGAAACGTTTTCTTTATACGCCTGCTCGAAAGTTGCGACACAACAGGAAAAATAAGCAGCAGCAGACACAGCACATACATAAGCCGGTGTTCCAAATTGGTGGCAACTGTAATTTGCATGAAGAAATTACACAATATCACTCCCAATGACGCTACGATGTAGTAAAGTTCCATAAATACATCATTTAAATAATTTCTTAAACACTAATTTATAGAAGAGAACCAATGTAATCACGGAGAAAATTACGGCTCCTGCTATAATATGCCATTCACGGTTACCTGCACTGACCATCGACCATAAAAGCCATGATACAAGCAAACTCGAAATTAAGAATAAATTGCCCATACACCCTGAAAGGGGCGACTGTTGCGATTGATCCATTTGTTTCATTTCATCATTAAGTTCTTCAAAAAATCCCATAATAATTTTGTTTTTGTTGTTATTGATATTTCATTTAAATCACGCTTTATACGCCCGGATCAAGTTTCTTTCTTATATACCCCATACCCGACATTATCCAAAATTTCAATCATATTCCGCACAGGTTCCTTGTCCCAGTTCCGGACTTCTTCGCTGAGTTTATCCCATTCGACAAGGCAGTCGTGATGTTTTTTGCTGTCGTTACGCACTTCCGCATACACCCAGCCGTCTTCTATTTTTTCGTATGTCCAGCGTTGATGTTCCTGTTTTGCCATTCGCAGGACTTCTTCGTCGGTGAAAGCGGTGACGGCTTCCCGGTTTTCATCTTTCAGAGCCATTTCGCATCGGATTAGCGCCAATTTTTCGCGGTAGCTTCTTGCCTGATTGAGGTTCGAGAGCTTAAATTCCAGCGAGAGTTCGTCCCACGGCTTTCGATTGGGTTGTTTTTTCTGTCGTTCGGTCATGTATTCGGTATATTTTCGATGAATGGCCTGTGCAATTCGTCCTTCGAGCGACTGCTCCAATATATTTATCAACAGAATATCCGTGAATTTCCGGTCGTTCAGATGCACGGACATCTGACTGCCCATCGGCAAACAGGAAGGCAACCATACGCCGTTTTCAATTTTACTCATTTTCAGTATGGTTTCCATAGAACGCGCGCCATGTTTGTATTCGGGTACATAAAGCATCGCTCTGAGGATATTTTCGTCGATAAAATTTCCGCCTGCTTTCAGTCGTTCGTCGCGTTCGCACAGACTGCGCAGCAGCAATGCCCTCCGCAGGATATAAGCGTTGTCGGAATCGTCGCGGCGGTTGGGACCGGCAATGTCGATTGTGCCTTTGATGCGGCTTGAGAAATCAGGGCCTTTGACATTTTTGAATCGCCGTTGCACCTGTTCGTCGGCAGAATTCATCGGGGCAATGAACTCTTTGAACGTAGAAGCCGTGCCGCCGGCAAAAACCAGAATACACTTGCCCAGCGGGTGTTCGCCGGAGGCATCCTTAAATTTGCCGTCCTGCATCGGCATCAGGAAATTTTTCAGCCACTTCAGTTCGCCGGAATCAAACTCGTCGAAAAAGACTAAGGGCAGTTTATCTTCAAAAACAATGTCGCGCACCTTTTGAAACGC
>JAISNP010000075.1 GCA_031276175.1 Tannerella sp. | reverse complement strand
TGGTCGAATCCGAATGTCTGCGAAAAAAAATTCACTTGTTTGGTGTACCGCTGAAAAAACAATATCTTTGCTTTTTTTTAAACATTATTGTTGTGTCAAACACTAAATACATTTTTGTTACGGGCGGCGTGATTTCTTCCCTTGGGAAGGGAATCGTATCCGCTTCGCTTGGAAAACTGTTGCAGGCGCGCGGTTACCATGTGACTATCCAGAAGTTCGATCCTTATATCAATATTGATCCGGGGACGTTGAATCCGTATGAACACGGCGAGTGTTTTGTGGCAATAGACGGGCACGAAGCCGATTTGGATTTGGGTCATTACGAACGCTTTCTGAACGTGCCGACCACGCGGGCAAACAATGTGACGACAGGCCGCATATATCAGACCGTCATTGAAAAGGAACGACGCGGCGATTTTCTGGGCAAAACGGTACAGGTCATACCTCACATCACCGACGAAATCAAGCGGAACGTGAAACTGCTCGGATCGAAAAAAAAATTCGACTTCGTGATTACCGAAATCGGCGGTACGGTCGGCGACATCGAATCGCTACCCTTCATCGAATGTGTCCGCCAGTTGAAATGGGAGATGGGCAGAGATTGTATATGCGTACATCTGACTTACGTGCCATATATCGCCGCAGCCAAGGAATACAAGACGAAGCCTACCCAGCACTCCGTAAAGCAGTTGCTGCAACTGGGCATACAGCCTGACCTGCTGGTGCTGCGTACCGAACATGAACTGGACGACAAACTGCTGCACAAGGTGGCGCTGTTTTGCAATGTATCCAAAGAATCCGTAATTCAGTCCATTGATGTGCCGACGATTTACGAAGTGCCGTTAGTGTTGCAACGGCAGAAAATGGATTCCATCGTCTTGAATAAAATGGGAATAGACGTCATTCCCGAACCGGATATGCAACCGTGGAAAAATTTTCTCGAAAGGAAGACAAAGGCCACTGCCGGGGTAAAAATCGGGCTGGTGGGCAAATACGTGGAATTGCAGGATGCGTACAAGTCGATTGACGAATCGCTCTTTGTCGCATCGGTCTATAACGACCGCAAGTTAGACCTGCGCCTGATTCATTCGGAGAAAATAACCGAATCGAACGGTAAGAAATTACTTGCCGATTTGGACGGTATACTGATTGCGCCCGGTTTCGGTTCGCGAGGCATCGAAGGCAAATTCATAGCCATCCGCCATGCCCGCGAAAACAATATCCCCTGTTTGGGCATCTGTCTGGGTATGCAGTGCATGGTAGTCGAATTTGCGCGGAACGTACTGAACCTTGCGTGCGCCAATTCTACGGAAATAGAACCGAATCCCCCTTTCAAAGTGATAGACTTAATGGAGGAACAGAAAAACGTGACTAATCTTGGGGGATCGATGCGTCTGGGTTCGTATGAATGTATCTTGAAGGACGATTCCAAAATATTAGAAGCCTACGGAAAAAAAACGATACAGGAACGCCATCGCCACCGTTATGAGTTCAACAATGAATACAAGACGCTGTTTGAAGCGGCCGGCATGAAGTGCGTAGGAGAAAATCCCGATACGGGTCTGGTAGAAGCGGTCGAAATTCCCGATCTGAAATGGTTTGTCGGCGTACAGTATCATCCCGAATACAACAGCACCGTGCTGAATCCCCATCCGCTGTTCGTGAGTTTCATCAAGGCGGCAAAAGGCGGTACAAATAAAATAAACAAATAAATAAACGATATGTCAACAGATAAAAACACCATTATCGGTTTCATACTGATTGGAGCCGTCATACTGCTTTTTTCGTGGCTCAACCGTCCGACGCAGGAACAAATAGAGGCAATGGAGGCGCAACGCCGTTATCAAGATTCTATTGCGCAACTGCAATCCGTCGCCCCTCCGCAGACGGAAGTAACTCCCGCCGTGCGGCAACCGGAAATCACGGCGCTCGAAGAATCTCCCGACACCGTAAGCGCCAATCGGTTGCTTCAAACATACGGTATTTTTGCCCCGGCGGCCGAAGGAACGGATACGTTCGTGACAATCGAAAACGAAAAAATCGAACTCCGCATAAGCACGAAAGGCGGAAACCTTACTTTCGCACGCCTGAAAGAATTTGTGACTTTCGACAACAAGCCGCTGATTCTGTTTGAAGGCGAGGACGAATCGAATTTTAATCTTACGCTGGTAACGGCCACAAACCGTGTAGTCAATACTTCCGAGTTGTATTTCACGCCGGTCAAAAGCGATGCACATTCGGTCGTCATGCGGCTGGCGGTTAACGAGCAAAGTTATATGGATTTCATTTATTCGCTGAATCCCGACGACTATATGCTTGATTTTGCCGTTCAGGGTGTCGGGCTGAACGGCCTGTTGTCGCCGAGCGTCAGTACGCTGGACATCAATTGGAACAGGAAAGTACGTCAACTGGAACAGGGACGAAAGTATGAAGACCAGTACACCGGATTATATTACAAATATTCAGGTGACGACGTCGAACATCTGAACGAAACAAAAGACGACGAAGAGCGGACGTCCAACCGGCTGAAATGGATTGGCTTCAAGAACAAATTCTTCTCGACCGTACTGATTGCCGAAGATGTATTTTATGCCGCCAACATGCGTTCCGTCAAGTTGGAAAGCGCTGTTTACCTGAAACAGTTTGAGGCGACTACTTCCATCCCCTTCGATGCAGGCAGGCAAGAACCGGTTGCCTTCAGGTATTTTATCGGACCGAATAAGTATGCGCTGCTGCGCGGTTACGACAAAGGGCTTTCGGGCGACAAGGAATTGACGCTGGACAATCTTGTTTCGCTGGGCGCCAAGTTTTTCCGTCCCATCAATAAATATTTTATCATTCCTATTTTTGAATTTCTCGGACGCTATACGGCGAACTACGGTCTTATCATATTCTTGCTGACGCTGATTATCAAACTGCTGTTATATCCTCTCACATACAAGTCGTACATGTCGTCGGCAAAGATGCGCGTCCTGCGACCGCAGGTGGAAGAAATCAATGCCAAATATCCCAAACAGGAGCAGGCGATGGAAAAACAAAAGGCCGTCATGGCCCTGTACAGCAGGGCTGGCGCAAGTCCGATGAGCGGTTGCCTCCCGATGCTGCTGCAACTGCCGGTATGGATCGCTCTGTACGGTCTTTTTCCTACGGCGTTCGAACTGAGACAGTCAAGTTTCCTGTGGGCTAAAGACCTCTCTACGTTCGACGACGTCATTTCGTGGAACGCGAACATCCCCATAATTACTTCCTTCCTGGGCAATCACCTCAGTCTCTTTTGCTTGCTGATGACGGTCGTGCAAATCGTATATACAAAAATCAACATGGCTATGTCCGACACCGGCCAGCAGCAAATGCCCGGAATGAAGTATATGATGTATCTCATGCCGGTGATGATGCTCTTTTTCTTCAACCAGACTTCCGCAGGATTAAGTTATTACATTCTGATTTCGTCGCTGATTACGATAGCCCAGACACTTTCCTGCCGTCTTTTTGTCAACGAAGAAAAATTACTGCTGAAATTGGAAGAAAACAAAAAGAAACCGCGCAAAAAATCTTCTTTCATGCAAAGACTGGAAGAAGCGCAACGTATGCAGGAGAAAAAACTGAAGCAGCAACAGCAGACAAAGCAGCAACAGCAGAGAAAATCAGGAAAAAAATAACCGTACAGGCAAGTATGAAAGCAGTAAAAAAAGCAGCGTTTGTATTACTCGGACTACTTTGCTGGACGGGGCTTTATGCGCAGGAAACGTTCGGTATTATTTACGGCCCTTATCTTCAGCAAATAAGTGAAAACGAAGCGACAGTGATGTGGATAACCGACCGCGACGCCGTATCGTGGGTCGAACTTGCTCCCGACGACAATACGCATTTTTATGCACAGGAGCGTCCCCGCTACTATCAAAGCATCGGAGGCAGGCGACATATCGGCGCCGTACATGCCGTTCGCCTGAAAGGATTGCAGAAGGGAACGACTTACCGTTACCGCATCTATTCGACGGAAGTGATACGGTTTGAAGATTTTAATGTCGATTACGGGAAAACCGTCGCCTCCGAAGTCTACCGTCGGGAAGCGGACGTTTTCACAACTTTCGACAATGAAAAACAGTCGATTCGTTTCACCGTTGTAAACGATGTGCACGAAAAAAACGATCTGCTCGCCGACATGTTAGGTAATGTGCACGAACGCAACCCCGATTTCATTATTTTCAACGGAGACATGTGCTCGAACATGCAAACTCGGGAACAGGTTTTCGAGGGATTTATGAAGCAGTCCATCGCACGTTTTGCTTCGAATATTCCGTTTTTTTACGCTCGCGGAAATCATGAGACACGTGGACGATTGGCGTTTGATTACTTGAAATATTTTCCTTCGCCGACCGGCGAGCCTTACTACACATTTCGTTGCGGGCCGGCTTTTTTTGTTGTTCTGGATGGCGCTGAAGATAAACCCGACAGCGACATGGAGTATTACGGTCTCGGCAATTACGATTCTTATCGTGAAGAAGAAGCGCGCTGGCTGGAGAAGATTGTAGAAAGCGAAGAATTTAAACAGTCGCCTTACCGCATTGTTATTCTGCATGTCCCGCCTTCGGGAGATGGCTGGCATGGACTGATGGAAGTGAAACGGCTGTTTCTGCCGATACTGAACCGTGCGAATATCAACCTGATGCTCAGCGGACATCTGCACAGACATATCTACTATCCTGCCGGACAGGCAGATTGTAATTTCCCGCTGCTGATTAATTCAAACGTACATGCACTCGACATCGACGTCGACATGCAGCGCATCCACCTGATTATCCGTGACAGGGAACAAAAAATATTCAAAACATTACAATTTCCGCGCAAATGAGCAGATCTTATTTGAAAATAATCGCATGTGTGTCAATTTCGTTCTGTGCCGCTACAGCTTGCAATTTCGGAACACGGCAACCCCGTGTCATTTTTGAGACTCCGGAAGGCGCTATCACGGCAGAAATCTATCTTGAACAGGCGCCCGTCACGGCGGGAAATTTTCTTAAACTGGTGGACGAAGGCGTTTACAATACGAACCGGACGATATTTTACAGGGTCGTACGCATGGATAACCAGTCCGGCGACGTCAAGATAGAAGTGATTCAGGGCGGATTGTCCGACCGGACGGCTGTCGAGCCGATTTTTCACGAAACGACCGAACAGACAGGTATTACGCATCTGGACGGTACGCTTTCGATGGCGCGCTCGAAACCGGGCACGGCAAGTTCCGAATTTTTTATTTGCATCGGCGATCAGCCCGAATTGAATTTCGGAGGACGACGTAACCCCGACGGCGTGGGATTTGCCGCTTTCGGGCGAGTGGTGGATGGGATGGATGTGGTAAGGAAAATTCAGCAGCAGAAGGATAAAGACCAGTATCTGATTGAACCGGTGCCCATCGTTTCGATTCGTCGCCTGCCCTGATGCGCATCAAATATACCATGTTGATGGTATTTACCTGATTCCTGAGGCTGCATATTTTTATACCCGTAAAAAGAAACAAGAAGAAATATGAACAATTCAGACGGCAAATCGGAAATTAAACCGAACGGATGGGCTTTGATGCCGCTATCCCTGTTTTTTATTCTATACATTACCGTATTTATTGCTACAGGCGATTTAAACAAGGTGCCTGTTTCAGTGGCATTTGTGCTGACGTCCATCGCGGCGTTGCTGTTTTCGCGAGGGTCTGCCAATCTGCGTATCAGCGCATTTTGTAAAGGTGCGGCAAACGATACGATTATGTTGATGATTGTGATTTTTATTCTTGCGGGCGCCTTTGCCGGCAGCGCCAAGGCGATGGGTGCCGTCGATGCGACGGTCAATGCGGTACTGTATTTTCTACCGTCCGACATGATTCCTGCAAGCATTTTCGTGGCGGCATGTTTCATCTCCATGTCGATGGGTACTTCATGCGGTACGATAGCTGCCCTTACGCCTATTGCCGTAGGCCTCTCGCCGCAAATAGGGATGAGCCTGCCGGCCATGATCGGCATCGTCATCGGCGGGTCGATGTTTGGAGATAACCTTTCGTTTATCTCGGATACTACGATTGTTGCCACGCAGACGCAACAAGTGGAAATGAAAGATAAATTCATTGTGAATATACGTATTGTATGGCCGGTTGCCGTAGCGATTGTATTATTTTACATATATCAGGGATACGGGCTGCATCACGAAGGAAGCGTCGTTGGAGAGGTGAAATGGATTAAAATTGTCCCATACCTCGTGGTACTTGGTTTAGCGCTGTCGCACGTCAATGTGATGATTGTGCTGCTGGCAGGTGTTTGCCTGTCGGGCATAATCGGGTTGTTCGATGCCGGTTTCACCGTGTGGGACTGGGCTAAAGCAGTGAATACGGGTATTGTCGGCGATATGGGCGAATTGATTATCGTCACGCTTCTGGCAGGCGGGATGTTCGAAGTGATACGTCGTAACGGCGGCATTGACTGGCTGGTAGATAAGATAACGAAGAACATACGGTCGCGACGCAAAGCCGAAATTTCCATTGCCGCGCTGGTGGCCTGTACGGATATATGTACGGCAAACAATACAATTGCATTGATTATCGTAGGCCCTATTGCACGCAAAATAAGCAAAGCTTTCAATGTCGATCCCCGCCGCACGGCCAGTCTGCTCGATACCTTTTCCTGTTCCGCACAGGGACTTCTTCCATACGGCGCACAAGTTCTGATTGCTGCGGGACTTGCCGGAAGCGTCAAACCCGCGGAAATTGTGCCCTATCTGTATTATCCGCTTTTGATAGGCGTTGCCGCCTTCCTGTCCATCGTTTTTCAATATCCGCGAAAGTATGTAAAAAGCAGCATGGAGTGAATCACGTGTATGCGGCAATTATCGCTGCAAAACGGTATAATTGCAATACTTTTTGCAGATTCGCAATTTCCGATTATTTTTGCATCAAACAATATCAATCCAAAATGAAAGAATACTCGTTTGAAACGGAAGATCGGAATATCGGCGTATCGGAACCGCCCTTAACATATCAAAGACGCCGCTATACTTACGCGGACTATCTCGGCTGGGCAGATGACGTCAGGCGTGAACTGATTGACGGGTTTATTTACGCCCTGTCTGCGCCGCTAAGAAAACATGCAGAGATAACAGAAAACCTGAACTTTCTGATGAAATTGTTCATGCGGAAATACAGAGGGAAAACCGGAGGGAAATGTAAAATCTATCATGCCCCCTTCGACGTGCGCTTGTCACCGGCCGGCGAAACGGCCGACGAGAAGATTCACACCGTAGTACAGCCGGACATTTGCGTCATCTGCGACCCGTCGAAACTGGACGAGCGGGGATGCCTCGGCGCACCCGACCTGATTGTCGAAGTGCTGTCGCCGAGTACCGCCAAACGCGACCTCAACGAGAAGTTCCGTCTCTACGAAGCCTCCGGAGTACGCGAATACTGGGTTGTCTACCCCGAAGACAAGGCGCTGAACGTGTTTATCCTTCAGGAAGAAAGCGGCAAATACGACGAAGGCGCCGTGTACGTGAAGAAGGGCAAAGTGCCGGTACACATTTTTGAAGGCCTGGATATCGATTTGGAGGAACTGTTTGCGGAGTAGATGCCCCTCCCCTTACATGCCTTGACGGCGTCTGTTTTTGTTGAAAATTCATGTGAATACGGCGCAAAGTCAAGCGACTTCGCCGCAAAGTCAGGCGAATATTATGCGAACAGGCACGTTAAAAAAAGATAGCCCCTGTTTTTTGACAGAGGCTATCGAATACATGGAATTGTTGCGAAACAGTATCCCTATCCGGCAACAATTCCTCCAAACTTTCCGGCTTTGAGTTTATTCATCATGCTCGTGCTCATGATCATGATCTTCTCCGCCTTCATGGCTCAGGACTACGTTACAAACGACATGCGTTTCGTTGCCGGCCGCATCCGTACAATAAACCATCAGGTGATAGTTGCCCGGAGCGCTGTTTTCCGGTATCACGATTTCATGATGGTGGATGTCCGCATTCTTCTTTCCGGACAGATCCCACGAACGTTCGAAGAAGAACGCCACGGCAGCATCATCCGCCTTTGTCGCGTGTCCGTGATTGTCGAAATTGGAATGTATCTCCACCTTGTAGGAACCGAGCATTACGTCGTCCGACAGTTCCAAATCAAAATGCACATCGGAGCCTATCTGTAAAATATCTCCGTCTTCCGGCTCAATCAGGTTGATAACCGGTTTGGTCGTGTCGCTTTCTTTTTCGCAGGACACGAAACACAATGATAGTATGGCCGCAAGGCCGATAATCGAATATAAATTTATTGATTTCATTTTTTGTCTGATTTACTTGTTATATAATTTGGAAAAAGGAGCCTTTATCGTCAACAGGATATTTCGCCCCGGTTCGGGGATTTCCATTTTCCGGTAAAAACTCAGGTGATTAAAATACGTTGCGTTCGTCAGGTTGCGTAGCGACAGGATTATTTCGGCAAAAGGCGTGCGTACCGACAGTGCGGCATGACACAAGTGTGCGCCGGGCGTCCGGTCTTCGTTTCGCGCCACGCGGTTTTGGGCTGCGACGTACTCCCATTCGGCATGGATGTCAAACACTTTCCACGTTGCCGTCAGCCTGTTGCGGAAAGACGCCGGAGGCGAAAATGCAAGCGGGATACGTTCGTCGCGGTTATACGTATGCACATATTCCCCCATGAAACGATAGTGGAAATACCGCATGAAATCCACGTCGAGCGTAAGTTCCGCGCCCGCAAACATCGCATCCGCGCCCGTGTAGCGATAAATCTGTCCGGCATGAGGCAACACCGACCATTCGCCCGAAGGCCGCAGGTAGATGTAGTTGTCGAACAGGCCGACATAGGGCGACAGCACAAGCGAAAACGCCGGCGACGCAAGGGTATAAGACACATCCAGCAACCATCCGTGTTCGGACGCGAGGGACGGGTCGCCCTGCTCATGGCGGAACGTGCCGTGATGCACCCCGTTTGACGCCAGCTCGTTTGCACCGGGCAAACGGAAACTGCGCCCGATGTTCGCCTTGAACAGATGCGCGTCCGACGGTTCCCAAACAATCCCCAGAGAACCGGAGAAATCGCCGAAACGACGGTCTACCGGATAACTGCGCCATTTATACTCCTCCACCCTGTCGGCCGAATAGCCTCGTTCGGACAGATAGCCGGACAGATACGGATCGGCGTATGCCGAAACGTTTATCCGGCCGTAATCGTATCGAATACCGCCTTCGACCGAAAGCGTCTCCGACGGCCGAAAGGAAACGAGCCAGAACAGACCGGCCGTAAACCGCCGGTAGGCAGGCAGCAGGAATGAATATCCGCCGATACGGTTTTGCTGGAACTGCGCGTCCCATCCGACCGTATGTGCGCTGCCGACCTGTACCCTGGACGAAACGCTGAACGTGTTCAGATTAAAAGCCAGTTCCCTGTCCGGGTCTTTCTGCGGCGGCGCCTGCCCGGCGTAGTGCGTATGAAAACGGCTGCGCTCTTCGCGGTAATTGTTCTGGTATCCCGCGTCCAGCGAGTAGACAATTCCGTTGCCGTCGGCATACTGCTGATGCGTCGAGGCCTTCAGGTGGTTGACCGTACTGTAAGGCAGTTCGATGTTATGCCTGTTGCCGTCGTCCTGCAGACGCGAAATGTCGGGAATACCGTGAGCGCCGGGGAAAAATCCCGTCTTCTGGTAGACGTTGCTCAGGGCATAGCGCGCAATACGTCCGCCCGCGCGATGTTCCGCATACGCGGAAACGTCCCGCTCGAAGCCGGCGGTATTTTTCAACCTCCGTCCGTAGACCGGCTGGCGTTGCGTGAGATAGACGACCGTATCGGCCGGGATGCGGTAATCCCCGAAACGCTGTTCGGAATAGCGCACCTTGCCGTACCAGCCGCCTTTCTTCATGCCGAGCATCAGCGAGCCGGCGAGGGTATTGTTGACCGAGCCGGCCAGCCACACCGCTTCGCCGAAGAACCGATTGTCCTGCGGAGGAGGAAGCCGCGTGATTTCAATAACGCCGCCCATCGCATCGCTGCCGTAAAGCAGCGACGACGGCCCTTTGCGGACGATGATTCGTTCCGCATCGAAGGCATCCGTTTCGAGGCCGTGGTCGGCGCCCCATTGCTGTCCTTCCTGTTTAATCCCGTTTTCCGTTACCGAAATACGGTTAAAGCCCATTCCACGGATAACCGGCTTGGAAAAACCCGAACCGATGTCCATGGACTGCACCCCCGGCAGATGTTGCAAAGACTGTACCAGATTGCCCGTGAAATGCTCCGTCAGGAAACGCGCTCCCGCTACCTCCGTCGGCAAGGCGGAAGCACGCGCCACGCTCCTTGCGTAGGAAGCGCTCACCGTCACGCCTTCAAGCCGGATGACCTTGAGCGTGTCCGTTTCCTGTGCATCCGCGCACACGGCAAACGACAGTATGCACATCGCCGGAATATGAATATATCCGATACGACGCATACTAAGTTTTTGTTTAATGATAAATAATCCTGTCGCACGGATTTAATGCAAAATCCGTCCGCACAAAGCACGCAAATGATATGCTGATGTGAGAAGTCAGGCTTCGGGAGGCCCCCGCAGATGACGGATCGAAACGGCGAAGAAAAGAAGCCTTTCCTCATAGACGGTTTTTTCACAAACGGGAAAAGGCGGAACAAAGCACGCCGCACACGTCTCCGCTTCCGTAAAGCACGACAAAGTGAAATGACAAATCGGGCAGTCGTCGCAGTGACGGGACGAATCTGCACACTCCTCCTCGCCGTCGCAATGATGGTGGACGTGGACGGGTTTCACCACATAGGGCATGACGAATACAGCCAAAGACAACCATGCGATGATACTCCTGCTTCTTACGATTTGTTTCACATTCTTCATTCGTTCAAATAAGAACGTCGCAAAGATAAATCAAATGAGCGGGCGAAAAAATACCTGAATATCGGTATTCATGAGAATTAACACCACCGCAATCCGGAATATATCTTCGACATTCTCAATAACAGTCGGATTACGGTCAACGATAAAGCCAGAAGACCGCAGCAAACAAATCCGCAAAACCGCGCATTAAAGAAATAGCCTTTTTTTGTTGCGGTTGAAACATAAACCGTATCTTTGCAAAACAAGAAAGTAACAGAACAAGAGCAAAACAAAACAAACGGAATGTCAATCACCGAAATCCTCTCCAATTACCTCCGCTACGGAAAGTGGATTGCCCTGTCCGTCGCCTTGTGCCTCGGAACGGGCTTCGTGTTCCTGCAGTCGGAAGACATGGAATACGAAGTCTCACTCTGCGCTATCCTCAACAAAGAAACATCATTCCCCGCCGCCGCCGACACGCAACAGGAAACGCCCGACATACGCACAACCGACGGCAATCTCGAAAACGAAACCGTAATCATCCGTTCGCCCGGACTGATGGCGCAAGTCGTAGAAACGCTGCACCTCGAAACAGACTACTACGTCAAAAACCTGTTAGGCCGTAAAGACCATCTGTTTTCCGAAGCGCCGTACAACGTCGTCTTCACTCAGGACAACAAAGACGAACTGCGCAAAATGGAATTAACCATCCGGCGCAACAACTTCATTTACATCGTCGACGGCAAATATTCGGGCATTTCCGAAACCGTCGACTTTCAGGAAGAACTGCGCGAACTGCCGGGCGTCATCCCTCTGCCCGGCAACGCGGGGACGCTGACCGTGCTCGCTACGGGAAAAACCGTACCCCCCGTCTGTTTCGTCGACATCGACAGGACGGAAAACGTGGCGAACGCCCTTGCCGCCGCAACGAAAGTCGAACCGACTTCAAACGCCTCCTCTATCCTGAAAATCGACCTGCGCATCAACAATCCCGAAAAGGGAGCCGCCGTGCTGGAAGAACTCGTCCGCCGGTACAACGCAAACGCCGGCGAGGAAAAGAAGAAAAGGGCGCTCGCCCTGTCGACCTTCATCGGAGAGCGGCTCAAAGAAATATCGCTCGAACTGGATATGACCGAAAACGACATGGCGGAATACCGGCAGGCAAACAACATCGACAACCTGACGCCCGATACGGAACGCTTCACGCTGCAAACGGACGAGTACGAACGGCAAAGAACCGACGCCGAAACGCAACTCCGCATCGTCGGCATGGTCGACCGCTTTGTGCGGGAACATCCGCTCAGCGAACCCGTCCCTAATCCCGGAGTGCGCAACCCCGAACTCGCGCAGGCCATCGCGGATTACAATACACACGTCGCCGCTTACGCACGGCTGATCAAAAATACGATCGCCGACAACCCCGCGCGCCTGAAGCCGGAGGCAAACCTGACCGTCATCCACAACCGCATCGTCGGCCTGATCCGCACCGAAAAGGAGGCGATCCGCAACTCCCTCGCCGACACCGGCCGGCAGGGCGTCGCAACCGGTACGCCCATTCGCGACGTGCCGCAGCGAGAGAGTATCCTCCTCGAAAAGGAGAGACAGCAGAAAATAATCGAAAACGTATTCCTCTACCTGATACGCAAGCGCGAAGAAACGCACGTGGCCATGGCCGCAGATACGGAAAAGGCCACGGTCGTCGTCGCGCCCGACGAGGGCGAAAAGGTATATCCCGCCGACAGGAAGACGCTTACCGTGTTCACGCTGCTGGGACTGATGCTGCCCGTCGCGCTCATCGTGCTGGCCGACGTGTGCAGGACTGCGGTCGGCAGCATCTTCGAACTCAGGCGGATTGCGGGCGCCGGCATTATCGGCGAAATCGGGCACGACGCCAATCCCGTCGCGGTACGGGATAACCCGTCGTCGCGCACGGCAGAGCAGTTCAGGATGATGCGAAACAATATCGACCGCCATTTTGCGCACGAGGGGCACAAGCTGCTGCTCGTCACTTCGTACATGCGCGGCGAGGGCAAGACGTTCGTCGGCATCAATCTGGCCACGGCGTTCGCCATGCTCGGCAAGCGCGTCCTGCTGGTCGACGCCGATCTGCGCCGCGCAGGGCTGAACGGGTACATGATGTCGCAATCGGAATACGGACTGGCGGACTTCCTTGCCGGGCACGTCGCGGCGTGGGAGCGCTTCGTCGAATGTCTGCCCGGCGTCACGACGCTGCACATCCTCACGGCAGGCGCGCTGCCCCCCAATCCGAACGAACTGCTGATGGGCAGCCGCTTCAAACGCTTTGTCGACGAGGCGCGGGCGGCATACGACTGCGTCATCCTCGACGCTTCGCCGGCAGGATTCACTTCGGACGCCCTTGTGGCCGCCGAACTTGCGGACATGACGCTCTTCGTCGTCAGGGAAAGGATGACGCCACGGGCGGCGCTGTCGTCGGCAGGCGGAGGGAAATATCTGCAAATGAATAATCTCCATCTTGTATACAACGCCATGACGACGCTGCCTGCCGGACGGGCGTAATGCGCCGTACGGCGGGCGTCAAAGCGTGATGCCCATCTTTTTCATCAGGAAACTTGCATTCATGTTACGGGCTATGCCCTGCCGGAGGCGGTAGGTAAACGTCAGCCGGTCGTCCGTAATATCCGCTTCGAAGCAGCAGTTGCGCGTATGGTCGGGAAACTCGTCTGCGAGCGTGCCCAGCAGCAGGTCGTGCGTAGCGATGACGCCGCACGCGCCGAGGGCTATCAACCGCTTCATCAGCGCAAGAGATCCGGCCTGCTTGTCGTGCGAATTGGTGCCTTTGAGCGCTTCGTCCAGCATGACGAACAGCCGTTCGCCCGCCTGCAAGCGGTCTATTATCATCTTTAACCTTTTCAGTTCGGCAAAGAAATAAGACTCGTGCGCCGCGAGCGAATCCGTCGTGCGGAGGCTCGTCACCAGATGCGCGGGGGTGACGGCAAGCGATTCGGCGCAGACGGGCAAGCCCATGCAGGCAAGGACGAAGTTGACGCCCACCGTGCGCAGGTACGTGCTTTTGCCCGCCATGTTGGCGCCGGTGACGATCAGGAAGAAAGGCGAGCGGGCGATCGATACGTCGTTGCGCACGCAACGGTCGCGGTGCAGCAGCGGATGCCCAAGCGCACGCCCTTCCATCCGGAAACAGCCGTCCGTGATTTCAGGATACACATAGTCGGGATGATTAAAGGCAAAGCCGCCGAGGGAGCACAGCGCGTCGAAGCGCGCAAGGGCGTCGAACCATCGGGCGGACGCGCCGGCATACGCGCCTGTCCACGCTTCGAGACGCATGGCCTGACGCACGTCGCGGAGGTAAAGAATCTGAAGCAAAAGGCCTGCAAGGCTGAACCGGCCGTCAAGCGCGTCGATGATGGCGGACAGACGCCCGATGATTTGCGAAGCGTTGCCCGACGGCGTGACAAACGCCCGCTGCATTTCGCGCAGCTCGTCGCACCGGAACGACGCTTTCTCTATCCGCGCGATCAGTTGAGAGTACGTTTTCAGGACTTTCTCCGTTTTTTCGGCAGACTTGTGCAGCCGGTGGATGCGCACGCCCGGCAGCGCGCCGACGAGGAACGACAGCGCGAACGCCACGCCCGCCGCGCCGGACGGAAGCCCGAAGAACACCATCCCCACCCCCGCCGCAACCCACAGGACGGGGATTGCCCACACCACCGCGCGCCAGACAGAGCGGCGCACGAAGCGCAGGGGCTGCGCAAACAGGGCGCGGCACTGCACGACGTCGTCCGGCTCGCCTCCGCCCGACAGCCCCGCGGCGCGGAAATCCTGCCGGAACAACGCCGCGCGACCCATTTCCGCCACGGCAGCCTGTCGCTTCACAATGTCGGCCTTTGCCGTCGGCGGACGCTTGAAAAAGTCGACCAGCATCGCGCGTCCCACGTGCGTAACCGTGCGGTTGATGCTGCGGAACAGCGACTGATCGCCGAAGATGTCGAGGTCGACGCCGAAATCGTGCTCTCCGTCCGCCGCTTCCGCCGCGCCGTCGAACGCCCCGTAATCATAGTCCAGCCCGCGCAACTCTTCGCCGTTCACGCGCAGCAACGCCTCGACGTGCTTCCGCTGCGCGAAAAGCCCGGAATGGACAACGACCAGCGCCGCAAACACCGCCGCGGCCACCGCGCCGATACCCGCCCACGCCGCCCAGCCCGAATCTCTGCAAATCCACACCGCCGCAATCCCGCCCGCAAACACAAGCAGGCGAAGCATACCGAGGATGCGAATCCTCCGGTTCAGGCCGTCGAGCGCGCGCGTACATTCCGCCGCACGGCTTTCGTAAAACCGGACTGTTTTTTCCATTTTGTTCCCTCAGATGCTGAATTCGCATCCGCAATACGTTTGACTGTAAAATTGATACGCCTTAACCACCTCCGCGCGCCGTTCGCTCAGGCCGCCCTTGCGCCAGTCCTGTTCCCAGAACACGAGGCCGGGACAGTGCGAAGCCGCGCGGCGTCCCGCCTCATTCACCTGCGAAAGGTTTTTCCACCGCGAGGCGCCCAGCGTAGTCGCAAAAACGGCGAAACCGTGCGCATGGGCATAACGCGCCGCGCCGGCCAGCCGCATCGCAAAACATGCCGCGCAACGCCGCCCCCGCTCCGGCTCATCCTCCAGCCCCCGCACGTGCGCCAGCCACGACGGGTGGTCGTAATCGCCGTCGACCGCTGCCAGCCCCAGCGACGCGGCATGACGGATGCTCTCGGCCTTCCGACGCGCGTATTCTTCGCGAGGAACGATGTTCGGGTTATAAAAAAATATCGTCGGGCGCACGCCGTTTTCCAACATGCACTCCACGATTGCGCCCGAACACGGCGCGCAACACACATGAAGCAACACCTCCCGCGCCCCGCCGGGCACATCCGGCTTTACGTTCGTCATCTCTTTCCTTATATTTGCTTTAAATAATTCCGCACAGCCCTAAACCCCTGTGCAAACGGGTTATACCGAATTTCCGGCTACTCCAACCAAACTTTATTCTACTCCAACCAAACTTTATTCTACTCCAACCAAACCTTCGGCGACTCCAACCAAACCTTCGGCGACTCCAACCAAACCTTCGGCGACTCCAACCAAACCTTCGGCGACGCCAACCAAACCTTCGGCGACTCCAACCAAACCTTCGGCGACTCCAACCAAACTTTCGGCGACGCCAACCAAACCTTCGTTCACGCCAACCAAACCTTCGTTCACGCCAACCAAACCTTCGTTGGCGCCAACCAAACCTTCGTTCACGCCAACCAAACCTTCGTTCACGCCAACCAAACCTTGGTTCACGCCAACCAAACCTTCGTTCACGCCAACCAAACCTTCGTTCACGCCAACCAAACCTTGGTTGGCGCCAACCAAACCTTCGTTGGCGCCAACCAAGCCTTCGGCGAAGACAACCGAACCTTCGGCGAAGACAACCGAACCTTCGGCGAAGACAACCGAACTTTCGGCGAAGACAACCAAACTTTGGTTGAAGACAACCAAGCCTTCGGCGAAGACAACCGAACCTTCGGCGAAGACAACCGGAGTCGCGGCGGGTTTATTCGGCGTCGGGTTTGTCGAACCGCACTTCGTCGTAAGCTTCAAACACGCGCCGTACGCCTGCTTCCGCTGCTTCGAGCTTTGCTTTGCATATTTTCATAAGTTCCAGCGCGCGCGCGGCGTTTGCGGGAAGTTCGTCGACAGGTATTTCGTTGCGTTCGACGGCTGTGACGATGTTTTTCAGCAGCGTGTATGCTTCGGTGTAATTCAGTGCGGCGTCGTCGGGCGTCGCACTGTGGTTTCCGGCTTCGGGTTTCATGACTGCTTCGGTTCGGTCCACGGATACTTGGCGAGGAAGTCGAAGTCGCGGCGGCAGGCGCCGTATATGTCGCCTTCCGTTTCCTGCTCGACGGTGAGGTCTTCAAGGCCGTATGCGTCGGCGAGGTCGAAGAGCGCGTCGTAGGGCACATCGCCCTGCCCTACTTCGGTATATCCCTGTCCGGTTTTGAAATCGGAGGCGTGCCACGAGAGGAAGCGCCCCGGATATTTCCGCATGTAGTCGAGCACGTCGGCTCCGCCGTTGACGGCGTGTCCCAGGTCGAGTTGGAAAAAGACGAGGTCTGGGTCGGTGTTTTGCAACAGCAGGTCGAGCGTGACTTCGCCGTCGACGCGCCTCAGTTCGGAATGGTGGTTGTGGTATCCGAAGCGCAGTCCTCCGTCGCGGCAGAGCGCGCCGATGCGGTTGAACTGTTCGGCCACGCGCAGTAATCCTTCCTTCAGTTTCATGCCGGGGAGGAAGGACTGTATAAGTCGCTGTCCGCCGGCGGCGTTCATTTCGTCGATGCTTTTGCGCCAGTAGTTCCATTCCGGGGTATTGACGTCGACGGGCAACATGCCCGTGCCGCAGTGTGTGCCGGAAAGTTTCATGCCTGCGTCGTTGAGAATCAGGCTCCATTCCGACAGGTTTTTTTTGAGGAAGACGCTGCCGTCGAATCCGTATGCTTCGGCGTAGAGGTATCCGATGTCGGCCAGTTTCCGTATGCACCCTGCGGGGTCGCCGGGCAGCGTTTCGCGGATGCTGTACAGTTGTATGCCTATTCGGCGGCGGCCTGCGGCGCGTCGTGCGGCGGCAGCCGGGCGCGCGGTCGTGTTCATTCCGCAACATGCGGCGGCGGCTGTGGCGGCGGCGGTGCGGATAAAGTGTCGTCTGTTCATCTTTAATTTGTTTTTGATGTATATATATATGTATGTTGATTATTGCGCGGCGCGCGGCGTCAGGTCGGCGACGAAGGTGTGTCGTCCCGGCGCGGCTTCGTACACGCGCCCGTCGGGCATCGCGACGTCGGCGGTCGTATTGGCGGGCACGGTCAGTTCGAGCGTGAAGACGCTGCCCCGGCGGGTCCATGCCACTTCTATGTTGCCGTGGATGCTGTGGTAGTTGCCCTTGGCCCAGGCGAGCGTGCCGGGTACGGGGCGGATGTGGAATCGCCGAAATGCCGGATGGCGTTCGTCCGCCTGAATACCGAGGACGTGGCGGTAGAGCCACTCCCCTACTGCGCCGATGGCTACGTGGTTGAATGAGTTCATGCCTGCGTCCTGAAATCCGCGCCCGGCGACGTATCCGTCCCAGCGTTCCCAGATGGTAGTGGCGCCCTGGTCGATGGAGTAAAGCCACGAGGGGAAGCGCCGGCTGAGGAGGAGTTGCCAGGCGATGTCGGCATATCCGTAGACGACGAGTTGTTCCATCATCATGTAAGTGGCGTGTATGCCGGTCGAGATGCGGAAGTCGTATCGGCGGATGGCGTCGACCATGTGTGCGGCGGCGCGCGCGCGCAGGTGGGCGGGGATCAGTCCGAACTGCAGGGCGATGGCGTATCCGGCCTGCGTGTCGCCGGTGATTTTGCCGTCGGGTGCGACAAATTCTTTCACGAACGCGCTGCGGATGTCGGCGGCCAGCTTGTCGTAGTACCGGTAATCGGCGTTTTTGCCGAGCACGCGCGCCGATCGGGCGACGATGTCGGTGGAAAGGGCGAAATAGGCGGTGGCAAAGACGTCGTGGGGCACGTTGCCGCCTTCCGTCGGATAGTCGTCGGCCACGATGCGGTCGCCGTTCAGCCAGTCGTTGTAGTTGTGGCCTCGGACGTGACGCCATATCAGGTCGGGATTGTGGCGGCGGTTGAAGTCTACGAACCGCTTCATGGCGTCGTACTGCTGCGCGAGGACGGTCGTGTCGCCGTAGTTTTCGTACATCCGCCAGGGGATGATGACGCCCGCATCAGCCCATCCCGGCGCGTTGTAGAGGTCGCGCCATACGCCGTCGTGCGGGGCAATGACGGGCAGGCGGCCGTCTTCCAGTTGCGAATCGCGGATGTCGCGCGCCCACTTGGTGTAGAATCCGGCCATGTCGAGGTTATAGATGGCGGTTTGCGAGAACACCTGGGCGTCGGCCATCCATCCCTCGCGTTCGTCGCGCTGCGGGCAGTCGGTGGGGATGGAAGTCAGGTTTCCCCAGAGCGTGCGGCGGATGTTTTCCCACAGTTTGTTCACATCTTTGTCCGAACATTCGAAGGCGCTGACCACGGGCGACGACGAAGCGACGACGCGTCCGAGCAGGTTGTCGAGGCTCGGCTCCCGCGTCAGTCCGTCGACCTCGACGTAGCGGAAGCCGTGATACGTAAAGCGCGGTTCCCACGAAACGGTCGCTTCGTCTGCCGGGCGGTAGAGGTCGATCTGTTTGGCGCCGCGCAGGTTGTCGGTATAGAGCGAGCCGTCGTCGTAAAGCCACTCGCCGTATCGCAGGCGGACGGGGCGGTCGGGATTGTAGGGCAGTTCGAGGCGCACCCAGCCTACCATATTTATGCCGAGGTCGAAGATGTATTTGTGCGGAGCGATTTTGTGTACGCCCACAGGCTTTACGTCCTGAATGACGGCGAGCGGCTCGTTCATCTGCGCGCAGAGGTTTTGGAGTTCTCCGGGACGGACGGCGACGGGACGCCATTCCGAATCGTCGTATCCGGGCTTGTCCCATCCCTGATGCGCGTATGCGGCGTCGTAAGTTTCGCCGATGAAAAGCGAAGCCTCGCGGATTGGCCCCTGGGGCTGCATCTTCCACGAGCCGTCGGTGCCGACGATTTCCGTCGTGCCGTCTTCATACATAATCAGCAGCCGCCCGATGAATCTGCGCGAGTAGCCGTATCCTCCGCGGTTGGGGAACGACCATCGCGCGCCGACGTACCACCCGTCGGCCAGCACGGCGCCGAGCGCGTTGACGCCCTGTTCGAGCATGTCGGTCACGTCGAAGGTCTGAAACTGCAAGTGCCGGCCGTAATGCGTATATTCCGGCGCCAGTACCTGCCGTCCCACCTTACGGCCGTTGATGTATGCTTCGTAAAACCCCTGCGCGGAGAGGGAGTAGAAGGCGGCGGCCACTTTTTTGGCCACCCGTATCTCTTTGCGCAGCAGCGGCGAGGGCGGGATGCGGTCGAAATAGGCTTTGAGGGAGCTTGGGCGGATATGCTCGTCGGTAATCCATTGCGCTTCGTGCGCGAAGTCGACCGCGTCCGTGTCCGAAACGGATACGTGCCTGTGGAGGGCGATGTTTTCGCGGTCGCTCAGGACTTCAAGCTCGGAGATTCCGAACTCGTACAACCCGTCGTCCCTGTCCGCCGGAGCAAGCCGCGTCACGTTGAGCCGTACATAGCGGCCTGCGACGGGAGCGGAGAGCTTTTTGTAATAAAATTCGGCAGACTGCACGGCGTTGTCTTTGTGCGATTCGTCGACCACCGTTTTCGCGTCGTCAAAATCCGGCGACGAGGCCGTTTCAACGGTGAAGCGCAGCGGGAAGAGGCGCTCTTTCGATGCGATCGGATATATTTTGAGGGCGTCGAAGGTGCGTACCGATTCCAGATCGACGACAATCCACTTTCGCGCGTCGGGCTGCGCGGCTTTCTGCGAGCGGTAGCCTTCGTTCCGGTAATAGCGGTCTTCAGCGGCGACGGGTTCGTCTTTCTCGCCGATCCATTGCGCCTGCCAGTCGCTCGCCGTCAGCGGCCCGACGAGGAAACGCGCCGTGCTGCTCCACGCCGAGGGTTTACCCTTTTCGTCCCACACACGCACCTTCCAGTAATACAGCGTATTTGCACGCAGCGGGGTTCCGTTGTAGACAATTTGGTGTGTCGCGTCGGATGCGGTCTTGCGGCTGTTCCACGCATCGGCGCGATCTTCCGCCAGCGCGCGGGCGTCGGTCGATACAAGTATCTGGTACGCTTTCTGTTTCTTTCCGGCTTCGGACGAAACCGGCTCCCAGCCGAAACGCGGGCGTTCGATGTCGATGCCAAGCGGGTCTTTCATGTATTCGCACCGCAGGTTTTCGACCGTAATGCTGTGTTGTGCATGTCCGTACCCGGCAAACAGCAGACATGACAGCAATAAAAAACAATTTCTCATGATAATCATAAATGATAATAATTAAATGGTAAATAAAATCGTGCATATGTGTCTTTTGTCGATGCACGCCGCAAATTTACGCGAAAAAATTAATATTGATTACCTGCGAGAAAAAAAATCATTGCCCTCCTCTGCCCGCGCATGTTTGCGGACGGAGCGGGAAAAGCGGTAGCCGGAAACTGATGATACGGCTCCTCAACCGTCGGCGGAGTCCGGACGCGGCGCGGCGTCGAGGATGTTGTCGATATATTTGTATCCGCTACCCGTATTGAGCAGCAGTACCGTTTCGCCGTCTTTTATCCATCCCGAGCGGTTCAGTTCCTTGTATGCGTGCCAGAGTGCGGCGCCTTCGGGTGCGACGAAGAGGCCTTCGCCGTCGGCAAGTTCGCGCAGGGCGGAGAGGATGTCCGCGTCGCCGACGCTCACGGAGTTTCCGTTGCTCTCTCTCAACACCTGCAATATGACTCCGTCCGCGTAGGGCTTGGGCACCCGCAATCCGTTTGCTATCGTGAAGCCTTCGTCTTTGTAGGTCGAACGGATTTCTTTCCGGTGAAAAGCCGTGTAGATGCCGTCGCAACTTTTGCTTTGCACGGCGACCATCCGCGGGCGTTTGCTTCCTATCCAGCCTAATTGTTGCAGTTCGCCGAAGGCTTTCCATATCCCGATGATCCCCGTTCCGCCGCCCGTCGGGTAGAGGATGACGTCGGGAACGTTCCAGTCCAACTGTTCGGCGATTTCGTATCCCATCGTTTTTTTCCCTTCGAGGCGATAGGGTTCTTTAAGCGTCGAAACGTCGAACCATCCGTTTTCGGCAGCCAGCTTGTTTGCCAACTTTCCGCAGTCGCTGATGTTTCCGTCTACTTCGATCACTTCGGCGCCGAACAGCGCGGCTTCGGCCTTGAAAGCCCTCGGCGTGAGCTTCGGCATGAAAACGTGCGCCTCCAGTCCCGCCTTTGCGGCATAGGCCGAAAGGGCACCGCCGGCATTGCCGGCGGTGGGTATTACGAAAGCGCTCAGGCCGAGTTCTTTCGCCTTCGAGATAGCCATGCACAATCCTCTTGCCTTGAAGGACCCTGTGGGGTTGCCCGATTCGTCTTTTATAAGGACACGCTTCCCGTCCGTATGCGCCGTCAGGTTTGTTACCGGCAATACCGGAGTAAATCCTTCGCCGAGGGTTACGATGTTTTTATCGTCGACCACGGGCAGGAACTCGCGGTATCGCCATAACGACGGGGGGCGGTGTTTCAAATCCTGCTTTGTCGGCACGTTTGCCGAAAAGTCGTATCGGGCATATAAAATTGCTTTGCACGCCTCGTCCGTGCAGACGGTATTGGGCAGTTCTTTTGCATGTGTTTTGCCGCAGTGCGCACATTCGAGATGGGTGAATACACTTTGAGATGCTTTTGTTGAACTCATCACTAATTATTTTACTGTTTTTACAGTTGTCGCTCCCGCATAATAAATGCTGTTGAACAGGAATTTGAACGAAGCGTGCGGTTGCGCCCGGAATGTGATTTCGGGGCCAAAGAGGAAGACTTTGCCTTTCCCCGTAGAAGCTTCTACAGCCGTCACGCCGCCGTTGAGGTAATGCTGCCCCCATGCCCAGCCGCTACGCAAAGGTTCGGCGCCGGAAAACCATGCGACGGCTTTTACTCCTTTAAGGTGCGCGTCGGGCAACAGCCGGAATACGGGTTTGTTACGGTACAGAATATCCAGATCTTCCGTAATGCCATAAGCAACCGGCGTTGTGTTATCCACCTTTATCCGCAACACCGAACCGGGAATATAGAATTTGTCGGAAGATAATTTCCTGATACTGTCGTTAGGGGCGATTTCTGCCAGAGCGTCTGTAACCGGTAAACCGAAATGATAGGCCAATGCCGTAGAACTGCCGATAGCAATCAGCACGCCGCCTTCTTCGGCAAACTTGCGCAACTGCGGTATGGTCTTCTCTACCGTAATATTTCCGATACGGTTTTTATATTCGTCCGGTACATCGGTGCGAGCCGGCGCATTGCGGAAAGCGCCTTGTCCGCCACCCTGCGGGACGGCGCCGTCCGTCAGAATCAGTACGTCATATTTTTTCTTCAGATTGCCGGCATCCAAATCGGGAGCGTAGACGACGTCAAACGGAAACGGGAAAGCCTGTTCGAACATCCAGCGAATCCATCCCGAGTCCATCGATCCACCATAACGATCCCACAACGCTACACGGACAGGGCGCAACTTCAAGGCTTCTCCGCGAGGCGAAGAGGAAAGGGCGTCGAAACTCAATCCCACTTCGCTTGCCAGCGTTTGCAGTAAAGCTGTCGTCGAAGACTTTTTGGGGATGTAAATCGTACCTGCCGGATATGTTTTACCATTGGCTGCAAGCGGCGCCGTAAGCCAGTAGACCTCTTCTCCGGCCTTGAGCAGTCGTGTCGTGCCGACAAAAGCATCGTTGACTTTGTGGCTGAGCAGGAAACCGACGGCGCCGGAAGCTTGAGCTACCTTGCCGGCAGGAGTATTTACCAATCCCTGTATTTTTTCAAACCGACCGTCGAAGTCGTCCAGTATGCGGTCGAACTCCACGCCCATCTGAAAAGCCAGCGTATACCCTGCCACGTCGTAAGGAGGTCTGGGAGGCCCGCCCGGATACAGGAAATCGTTCGGATGATCCTGAGGTTCGAACATGTCGCGCAGGTGCGGACGGAATGCCTGCGCGGCCTTGACTACGTAGGACCCTTCGGGATATGTCTTTCCTGCAACCGTAAATGCTTTTGGCGCGCGATGTACGTCTACGCCGGCTTTCAGCAGCGCATTGACAAACTTGGTTGCAGTCAGGAAATCCGGCTGACCGGAAGGGATGATATAGCCTCGCGGGTCGCGGGTTTCCGGCGTCCACAACTTTTCCCAAAATTCATAAGGAATCCCCCTGCCGAAATATTCGGGAGGAATGCTGCTGTTGCCGCTGCGCAACTGTTCGTCGGAAGACGATTGGCTGTTACTCCTGTTTCTGCGCTGCTCGTCCCTGTATTTTGCATAATCCGCTTCCAGCGCCGCCACCCGCTTGGGCGTCAACGTCCAATAGTCTTTACTGCCGCGTTCGATGGAATTTTTTCCCATCCGGTAAATACGGTACAGGAAATCTTCCCGCAGCTTGGCGGCAAGGTCAAGAATCGCACGCTCGGCGGTGATAATATAGTCTAAACTCTGTCGAAAATGCCATTCCTGCCTGGGGCCGACCGGTAGAGGCTGGTCGCCGCCGGGAAGCAGTTTCGAGGGTATAAGCGGAATATTGATTGGAGTCGGATTACCGATGATTTCCGACAAAAGCCCTATCTGGTTATGAAATCCTGTCGTCGTCCGGTCGCCGCCGTTGAACCAAGTGGAATATGAAGCGGCATTCCTCATTACTGCTCCCGGCTTTCCTTCGGCGATAAACCGATTGTGGATAGCGGAGCCAACCAGATCAATACCCGTGAATACCAGCGGGTCATTATTGTAGTTGAACGGGTCGCGAAAAGGCGACATGAAAAGTACCGTACCGGCCGGTCCGGTCTGATGCTGGTTCCACATAATTTGCGGAATCCACTCAATATACATCTGCCGGTTGATGACTTCCGTTTCCACTTGGTTGGCAATATACGAATCACGGTTATTGTCGTGACCTACATATTTCTGATACAGGCGCGGAATTGCCATATTGCGCTTTTTCGGATCGCTTTCTTTCATGTACCAGTTCGACACCAGATCCATGCCGTCCGGATTGGCAGGAACCAGGAGAAGAATGACGTTGTCGAGAATCCGCAGCGTTTCAGGATCGTTGTTGCCGACAAGGTCGAAAGCTTCGGTGAAAAGCGCCTGTGCATTCACCGTTTCGGTTGCGTGAAGCCCGCCGTCGATCCATACAACTGCCTTTCCTTCGGCTGCCAGTTCCCGCGCCTGCTCGTCGGTCAATCCCTCCGCTTTGGCGAGGCGCACGGATATTTCCTGATAGCGTTTCAGGTTCTTGTGATTCTCCGGCGAAGTGATAATCGCCATCTTCATGACACGTCCTTCGGGCGTCGTTCCGATATCGACAATTTTTATACGATCCGACGCTTTGGCCAGCCTCTCCCAGTAGTCAACAAGTTGAGTGTAATTGGCAAGAAAATAGTCGTCGCCAACCGTGTACTGACCGAATTTCGGTTCCGGTATATTATTACCGTCTGCATAAACGACGTTTCCAACTGCAAGCATTAGCGCAAGTAATAACGTCGGTCTTAAATGGGTGAAAATGTTTTGTTTCATCTGTTTTCTTTTTTTTTATATGATTATTAATATGAATATCGTATTCATTACCTGACAAGCCTGAAGGGTTTTATTTTCACAACCTTAAGTTTGCAGTGCGGAGATAAAACCCACTCCGAATGCTTGAGGTTTGCGCCGTTTTTACTTAAGTCTGCGTCGTTTTTACTTAAGTCGGAGCCGTTTTTACTCAAGTCAAAACCATTTTTACTTAAGTCTGCGCCGTTTTTACTTAAGTCGGAACCGTTTTTACTTAAGTCAAAATCATTTTTACTTAAGTCGGAACCGTTTTTACTTAAGTCGGAACGACAAAAACTTATATGTATACCGGATAGATTTCCGTCAGTAAACTCCATCTCCGTTTTGTTCCAGATCGGGATCATCTTTCAAGTCGCTTGTCGGAATGGGAACTACCCAGTAGCGGGGGTCTTCGTACACCGGATTCAGCGCTCCAAACACTACTCCTGCGCGTCCGGTACGGATAATATCAGGATAACGGTGTCCCTCGAAGGCAAATTCGTAGCGATTTTCGTCTTCCAGAATCAGCAGCAATTCGTCCCGGCTTAACGTTCCCGGCGTGTCGAGCAATGGAACGTCAGCCCGTTTTTTTATCTCGTTGATGTCGGATATTGCGCCCGCGATGTCGGGATTGGCTTTCTTCAAACGAGCTTCGGCGCGTATCAGGTACTGTTCGGCAAGGCGGAAAAGAAAGACTGAAGACGATCGGTCGGATTTGTTGTATATCCGTATCAACCATGCGGCTATGGACGGCTCGTGTTTCAAGTAAAGGGAGCGTTTTCCCCCGATATTCGGGTCGTTCAGCGCGTCGGCCAAATCGGGATTGGCAATGTAGTCTCCCAGCCCGCCTTCGGCCGCAATAGTGAAGTTTGAACGAACGGGATTGCCTTCCGTAGAGCTACATGCCACTTCAAATATCCCTTCGGAAGAGAAGCGCGTTTCGTACCAGTTATCACCGGCTTCAAGGTTTGTCAGTTTGAGTTCGGGATTAAGGATTAGCTTGGAAGCATATGCTTCCGCATCGTCCCAGCGTTCCTGATACAGATACAGACGCGCCTTGAAAGCATAAATAGCCCAAAGGGATACTCTGCCCTTATTTACATTCCAGTCGTTACCGTTCCATTTGCTTTCGGCAATATCCAGATCGTTTTCCACCTGCTTGAGCACATCAGCCTTGAGGCTCTTTTTTATGCCCAACTGATTGGTGGCGGTCGAAGGCGTCAAAACGATGGGCACATTGGCGTAGGTACGTGCCAGATCAAAGTATGCAAAAGCGCGCAACACGTATGCCTCGGCAAGGATTTTGTCTTTGCTGCCGGACGAAAACAAACTGCTGTTCAAATCATTCACGGCGGTTATGACGTGATTGGCTCGATTGATGAGCGCATAATAGCTGCCATATCCGCCGCCGCCCGTGCGGTCTGCGCCTCCCGTGACGCCGCCGTCGGCTTTAAGTGTCGGCACCACAACAGTACGCAAACTGTTCAGTATAACATTGTCGGCAGCCGTCTCATAGGTCAGGATTGCCGTACCGGAAATTCCCCTTATAGAGGCGTATACGCCGACAAGCGCTTTTTCGGCAGAAGACTGGCTGATGATGATGTCGCCGTCTTCTATTTGCGTTTGCGGCGGAAAATCCAGCAGCTTGTCTTCGCAGGAAGAAAACAGGAAGGGAAAAAACAGGATGCAAACGATCGCCGTCCGCGCAAATCCACGCCGTCCGCAATCCGATGCTACATGCTTTTCCGCATCTGTCGTTTCGATATTTTTTCTGATATATTCCATCTTGATATTTTTATTTTGTTGTAATTAAAATGTTACGTCAATCCCGAACAATACGGTTTTAGGATGGGGAGGCGTACCGAAGTCAAGTCCCTGTACGATACCGCTGCCGGCATTGACTTCGGGATCGGGGCCTGTGTAGCCGCTAACCAGCAGAAGATTCGTTCCGGTCACGTGCAATGCGGCTTTCCGGATTTTAAAACGCGACGTAAACGTGCGGGGAATCGTGTAAGAAAGTGTTACGTTTTGCAGTCGCACGAAAGATCCGTCTTCAAGATTGCGTGTAGAGCGCTGCTCGTAGTTCGTAGAACCGTCAGGGTTCTTTACGGATTTCGGACGCGGAAGCACTTCCGTAACAAGTCCTTCGCCGTTGACCTTGTACGTATCCTTAAGTTCTTCTTTCCAGTAGTTCGTCGAACTTTTCTGGATAGTACGGCTGAGGGTGCGCGTTCCGCCCGATTCGAGGAACGAACGTGTGTAGTTGAAGACCTGATACTTGTATTTGTAGTAAAAACTAAAGTCGAGCGTCAGGCTTTTATACGTCAGCGTATTTTTTAATATCCCTTCCACCAGCGGCCAGGCATTGCCGAATATTTTCTTGTCCGCTTCCGTAATCTTTCCGTCGGCGCCGCCGTCGGGACCTCCCGTCCAATCGTCGTAAACGGCATCGCCTGTTACCGGATCAACGCCCTTGTAGTCGTACAGATAGAACGAATGGAGCGAATATCCTTCACGCGCGATGGAGCCGTAGCTTGCATTCAACTGTTCGACGGGAAGTTTGACTATTTTATTGATGTTGCGCGAGGCGGTGAAGATTGTATTCCACGAATAATCCTTTCTGTTTATATTTCGGGAAACCAGTGAAAATTCATATCCCTTGTTGCTTATCTCGCCGGAGTTTCTGGTCACGGAACCGAAGCCCGTCTTTCCCGGAAGCGCTTCGGCCAGCAGCAAACCGTACGTAAACTTGTCGTAATAGTTCAATTCTATATCCAAACGATTCTTCAGCAGCGCGACGTTGACGCCCACATTCCATTGCCGCGTCGATTCCCACTTCAGTGCAGGGTTGCCGAGTTGCGACGGAGCCAGACCGGGCTGACCGTCGTATACGCTACCGCCGCTCCACAGGCCAAGATGCGCATTCCCGCCGGAGATATTTCCTACCGTGCCGTAGCTGCCCTTCAGGCGAAGGTCGTTGATTATATCGGTTTTCGGAAAAAATACTTCATTGACGGGATTCCAGCTTGCGCCGACGGAGGGGAAATAACCCGCACGGTTGTCGGCGCCGAGTTGAGAGGAAGCATCGCGGCGCACGGTTGCATCCACGCTGTAACGATTCGCATACGAATAGTTGACGCCGCCGAAGTAAGAAAGTAATCCCGAACCCGAACCGCTCGCAGAGCCTGACTGCGTGGCTGTGGAGGCCACTCGCTTGAACGCATCGCCGGCAAAATCCTTACCGGAGACGCTCACACTCTCATTGGTATTCTTCAAGTAAGCGCCGCCGGCATACGCCGATACGGTATGCCCACCGAATGACTGAAGGTAGTTCAGCGTCTGTTCCGTAGTGAAGCGATTGGCGACACCGACGGCGCTTTCGGCCGCACCGTTGGGATAACCCTGGCTCAGGAGAGGACTGTAATAATAAGTATCGTGTCCGCTGTTGCGATCGTTGCTCCACGAAGATTTGAATGAGAGAAAATCCGAAATTTCATACTTCGCATAAAAATTATTCGTGACGCGAAAACCCTTCGAGCCGCCATCCCAATTCTCAAGTATGGCTATATGATTATTGAAGGCGCCCGCCGCATTGAAACTGCCGTCCTCCTTATATACGGGAAGAAAAGTAGGCGTATGCAGCGATGCCTGAAAAAAACCGGAAGGGCCGTCGCCCACCTTCACATTGCTGCGACTGTTGGCGGAGATGGCATTGCTTGTCCCTATTTTCAGTTTATTCGTAATGGAGTGGTCTATATTGATACGCAAGCCGTAGCGTCCGAAGTCTTCCAGCTTGAGAGTAGCCTGCTGAAAAGTGTAGTCGCCGCCGATATAGAAATTCGTCTTGGCGTCGCCGCCCGAAACGGAAAGGTTGTACGTATGCTGGAAAGCCGGGCGGAACACGTCGGATACGCGGTCGTAGGTATTCTGCTCCTCCGGCAAACCGATACCGCCCTCGCTTGCCGGACGGAACGGGCGCTGCCCGTACAGCCCGTCGTTACGGTATGCTTCGTTCACGATTTCGGCATGTTCGGGGCCGGTGGTCAATTCCCAGAGATTATATGACTTCGAGAGGCCGGCTTCGGCCTTGAAGTTTACCTGAGTCTGCGAATTGCGCGAGCCGCGCTTGGTCGTAATAAGGATGACGCCGTTGGCCGCACGCGCGCCGTATGCTGCGGTAGCGCTTGCGTCTTTCAGGACGGTTACGGTTTCTATGTCTTCGGGATTAAATTCCGCCAGAGGATCTGCGGACTGGGACTGGCTTATCTGTTGCGAACTGCCCGTGGTAGCGACGCCGTCTATGATGTAGAGAGGGCCGCCGCCGCCGAGCGAAGTAGAGCCGCGCAGGCGGACAAACGAGCCTGCTCCGGGCGCGCCGGTATTCTTAGACACCAGCAGGCCGGGAACAACGCCCTGCAATTTCTCCGTAATGCTTGCCGAGGGGACGTGGGCTATACTCCCGACGTCGACCGTCGTGACGGCGGCTGTGACGGCGCTTTTGAGCGACTGTGCGTAGCCTATCACCACGACCTCGTTCAGCAGATTAAGATTCTCCGACAGCGCTACGGTCAGCGTACCGGAAATCTCGTAAACCTCTATTTCCTGCGTCTTGTATCCCACGAAACTGATTTCAATTACGGCCGGAAGTGCGGCGATATGAAGCGCAAATTCGCCGGTGACGCCGGTGACTACGCCCGAATTTGCCGTGGCGCCCTTCAGCACAACCGTAGCCCCAATCAAGGCCTCCCCCGTCCGGCTGTCCGTAACTACGCCTTTCAACGTCTGGGCGGAAACGGAGGAGAGTCCGGCCGCCGTAATAAAAAATAAAATAATATATGCGAAACGCTTCTTTGATCCGAGAAAATGTAATAATTTTGCCATGCTAAATTAGTATTTGGTTTTTGAGCGTCCCCCCGATGTATATTGCTACTCACAGGAGGGGGACGCTCTTTGTTTATATCTGTTTATTAAAGTGTATAAGTTGTGCGTGCAGGCGCGCCCGCCGAAATGCGACGCATACAACTGCGCGAAGCCCACAACCGGGGCAACACGCGCAGCTCCTTTCCAGTCTCTGTTGTTTTTGTATATACCATTGTATCGTATCGTTTAAATTTTACGGTGCAAAGGTATTTGCGTCCTGCCGCGTGTGAAATAGCTCTTTTGTGGTATATTCGGGTTTCCTCTTCTGCGTCGATGCGAACCGGCAACGGACATGTGCGGGAATTGAACGTCGCAAGGCCGGCTATCCGCGCAACCGTCCGCTGTTTCTCGAATGAATATCAGGGATTTAACGGACGGAATGGGGAGTTCTCCGCAGAGAATGAAAATTTACCTGAAAAAAATGCGGAACTCCACGAAGAAAATGCGGAATCCCCCGAAAGAAATGCGGAGTTCCCCGAAGAAAATGCGGAATCCCCCGAAGAAAATGCGGAGTCCCCCGAAGAAAATGCGGAATCCCACGAAAGAAATGCGGAACTCCCCAAAAGCAATGGGAAGCTCCGCAAAAGAAATCAGGTATACACTCAAACCCGCAGGCTGACCGACTGTCGGGAGGGTATTAAAAACAATAAGAATAATGAATAAAAAGTATTTTTTCGTTAGTCCGGCGATTTATTCGGATGGTTGCGTTTCCGTTCGGGGGGCATCGCGGCGGCGCGGCGTGCTGATTACTTTCCGGTTTGCCAAATCGTATTTTTGTCCCTTGTACAGGAAAAAGAACGGGCCGTTGGACACGGTATATATTTCTTTTGCATCGACCACATGCGCGCTGTTTCCCTTTCCGGTGATTGTATTATAATCGTAAATGGCGACATAAGAGTTGCCGATGACTTCAAGCGTATCCTTTTGAACCAGTATGGAGGCGGTTTCGTCCAGTCCGATACCGATAAGTTCGGGAGTACTGCGGATAAAATCTACAAGGTCGAACACGCGGTTGCGTCTTAAAAGATGCTGGTCTATGACCGAGTTTTTAAGAAAGCCTAATCCCTGCGTATGGTCGCCTACAAGGATGTGGGGGCCTTTGGTATCGCCTCGCCAGAGGAATGATCCCTGTATGCTGGCGCCGGCAGAGCCGCCGATAATTACTCCGCCGCGGTCGAGCACGTCTTGAAAGGCTTGGTGGGTGAGCGTATTCAGGTAAGAATCGGCTATACGCCACTGGCGGCCGCCTTCAAAAAATACGGCAGTGGCTTTTTTCAGCGGTGCGACGAACTCTTCGCTGTTGGCTACTTCAAGGCTTTTTGTGTGCAGGGTAATTACGTTTTTTACGCCGAACTGCCGGCTGATTCTGTCCGCCGTGCGCGTATTCAGGGCGGACGAATCGCCTGTTGCGGCCGTAATCACCACAATGTTGGCCTTGTCTTTGCCTCCGGCAAGCGCTATGAATTTGTCCCATACTTCGGGAGTAAAGCCGCTGCCGGCGATTATGAGCGAGCCGTGCTCCGGGCCGTGGCGGGTGGAGGATGAATCGTGCACAGTAATCGGCGCCACGCGCGCAAAGGTTTCGGAAGCGCGCGACGGCGCTTTTACGGATTTCAGGTCAGGCCCGTGCAGGACGCTTTGCGACGGTGGAGGCGTCGGACGCGTGCCGTCAAATCTTCGCGGCGGCAAGTCTATCACCTTTCGGCCGGACAAATCGTACTTTTGCCCTTCATGCAGGAAAAAGAACGGGCCGTTTGCGGCCGTGTAGTCTTCACGTTTGCCGTCTACCACGTGTGCATTGTTGCCTTGGCCGATTATCGTATTGTAATCGTATATGACGGCATACGATTCGCCGATGACCTCAAGCGTATCTTTTTGTACCAGCACGGCAGTTCTTTCATCAAGCCCGATGCCGATCAGTTCGGGCGATTTGCAGATGAACTCAACCAAATCAAATTCGCGGTTCCGGCGGAGAAGATGCTGGTCGACGGCCGAATTTTTCAGGAATCCCAGTCCCTGCGTATGGTCGCCGACGAGTATGTGCGGTCCTTTGGTATCGCCTCTCCACAGGAAAGAGCCTTGTATGCTGGCTCCGGCAGAGCCGCCCATTATTACTCCGCCGCGGCGAAGGACATCGAAAAAAGCACGGTGCGTGCGCGTGTTAAGGTACGAATCCGCTGCGCGCCACTGGCGTCCGCCCAGGAAGTATACGGCCGTGGCCTTCTTCAGCGGCTCTATAAATTTGTCGCTGTTTGCTTCGACCAGGCTTTTCGTGTGCAGGACGGTAATATCTTTTACGCCGAATTCTTTTCTGTAGTTCTCCACGGCTTTCGGGTCGCGGATTGAGGCGAGCGCGATGGAGTCTCCGAGATTGGCAGTGATGACTACGATGCGCGCACGGTCTTTACCGCCGGCAAGCTCCAGGAATTTCTCGTCGATCTTCGGTGTTCGCCCGCCGCCGCCTACTATGATCAGCGAACCGTTTTCAGGCCCGTGGCGGGTGGTCGACTGCTCGTTTATGGTGACGGGAGAAACTTGTGCAAATACGGAAGCGCAGTTCAATATGACTGCGGCAATAAGCGATATAAATAATTTTCTGTTCATGATGGTGAATTTAACTGTTCAATATCCGGGGTTTTGTACTATGTTGGGGTTTACGTCCAATTCCGTCTGGGGTATGGCCTGTATCCGCCGGTGGTCGCTAAGCGAGACGAGGGGATACGTGGTTGTGCTGTAGGGCTGCACCGGGCGGACAATCTCTCTGTTTAGCCGTAGAAGGTCGAAAAGGCGGAATCCTTCGAATACAAGTTCTTTCCTGCGCTCGTTCACAATGTCGTCTATCAGTTGCCTGCCGCTTGAAGTGAATCCCGCAAATTCGGGGTCGCGCAGTTGGGCAATCAGATTCAGATACTTCAGTGCGCCCGGCTCGTCGTTTGTCTGTGCGAGGGCTTCGGCCAGCGTAAGGTAGACCTCGGCCAGACGTATGATTTTCACTTCATCTCTGTCGCCCGAAGCCGTGTTCGTATATTTGTTGCAGATGTAGGCCTTCTGGCTTCCTCCGCGGCGCGTGCCGTCGACGACCAGCTTTTTGCGGCTGTCGGTATCCGAATAAAGCTCGTACACTTCCTTGTTTGCCAGTAAATCGCCGTAACCCGCCTGATTGTACATGTGGTCGATGCCGTTGCCGCCGTTATTGCTCGTCACGCTCATGTTCAGCTCCCATATTGTTTCTACCTTGTTGGTCGACGGCGTATTGCTTGCCCAGTAAGCCAGATAGTCGCTTTCCGATTTCGTCAGCGTATAGCCGCCTTTTTCGATGACTTCCTGTGCGGCGTCGCGTGCGCCGGCATAATTGCCGCTGTAGAGGTGCGCCCTCGACAGAAGCGCCTTCACCGCGTAACGGGTAAGGTAGTTGGAACTCGTGTTGTGGTATGCCGCATCAATTCCCCTGTCCGGAATTAGCTTGAAAGCCTCGTCCAGATCGGCGATGATTTGTTGATAAACCTCGGCAACCGTGTTTCGCGCGGGTACGGACGACGTGCCTGTCACGAAAACGGGCTGCGTGACAATCGGCACGCCCGGAGCGGATGAAGATACCGTATGCGGCGCGCCGAAGAAGTTGACCAGCACCAGATAGGCCAGTCCCCTTATGGCATAGGCTTCTCCTTTCAGGTGATTGGTAGCGTCGTCCGGCGGCAAATCCGCATAAAGGATCCGGTTTGCCTGCAGTATGACGTAATAGCCCTGAGACCATATCCCCGAAGCGCTTCCGCTGCTCTGCGAAAAGGTATAGGCGTTTTCCGCAAGGAAACGTCCGTAATTATTTGTGCTTATAAAATCGTTGTCGGCCAGCAGGTCATTGAGCACAAGCACGTCCCGACCCAGAAATGACGAGCTTTTGACTGTGGCATACAGCCCGTTTACGGCATCGGCCAGATCGGCCGGCGTTTGCAGGGCGGCAGTTACGTCTACGCCGTTCGAAGGCTCGCGTTCGAGGAAGGCCTCGCTGCATGAGGAGGTCAGGAATATTGCCGCCGCGATAACCGGATATATTTTTACGTTCATGTCTTTTTTAATTTATAGTTCTACATTTATACCGAATGAATACGTGTTGTAAAGCGGGATAGTAACGTTGCCCGACTCGGGGTCAAACGGCAGCCTGTCGTCAAAAGTCTTGGTGAAAAGGTTGCCCGCACGTCCGAACAGGTATACCTTACCGACTCCGGGCACAAGGTGTTGCGAAACCTTCGTCAAATCATATCCCAGGGTGACATTTTTCAATCGCACGAACGAACCGTCGTACAGAAAGCGCGACGAAAAGTCGTTGGACTGGGCTTGCGCGCCGCCGCCGTAGATATATTTCGGCACGTCGGTGATTTGCCCCGGCGCTGTCCAGCGTTTCTCGTATTCGCGCCTGTACTTGTTGAAAGCAAAGTATTCGCCGTCGTAAAAACGCGTCGACCAACTGTCGACCACATAGTTTCCGATATTGAAATATATTTCTGCGCTCAAGCGTATGCCCCGGTACTCGAGCGTATTGTGGAAGCCCCCGTAATATTTCGGGGAGGCAGACTTGTACGGCACGCGTTCGGCGTCGTTATATTTGTTCGTCGTTTCCGTCTGCGATGCGTCTTTATACCACAGCGCCTCGCCGTTATCGGGATTGACGCCCGCATACAGCCGCACGTAGTACGTATAATAGTCGTATCCGTTTTCGAGATAATAACTTCCGTTCGCACCGCCCGCCGACTTTGCCAGACCCGTAATCTCGTTCCGGTTGAACGCGATGTTGAAGCTGCTTGTCCACGAAAAATGCTTCGCCCGCACGTTTTCGCTCTTCACCGTCAATTCAACGCCGCTGTTACGCATCGAACCTACGTTGGAATAGGAAATGGACGAGAAGCCCGTCGTGCGCGAAAGCGGAAGGCTCTGTATCAGCCCGTCCACATTATTCACATAAAAGTCCGGGATGACGAGCAGGCGGTTGTCGAAAAATCCCAACTCGGCGCCCACGTCAAATTTCTTCTGTTTCTCCCACGTCAGGTCGAGATTGCCGATCGTACTGTAATTCTGCCCGTTCCCCGTCGTGTAGTTCGAACCGTATGCCGCCAGCGGTTTCGCCGCATAGTTCGATATGCCCTGCGCATTGCCCGTCGTGCCGTACGACACGTGCAACCGCGCGCTCGACAGGAGGCGTTGCCGTTTGAAAAAATCCTCCTGCTCCGCGTTCCAGTTGGCGCCCACCGACCAGAAATTGCCGTAGCGATTATTCATTCCGAACACCGACGACCCGTCGCGCCGGAACGATGCGCTCGCCGAGTACCGGTTTTTATAGCCGGCGTTCAGTCGGGAATAAAATGAGATGAAAGCATACTGCGAGTGGTTCGCAGCCGCGTTCGTAACCACCGCCGCATTCGACAGCACGGGCGGCGTCGGCTTCGACGGAAACCCCGTACCCGTGCCGCTCAAATTCAACTGCGAAGATTCCTGCGCCTCGTAACCCACTACGGCCGCCACGTTCGACGCATCCTCGTCGCCAAGATAATGATAGCGATAATCCAGCTGATTGCGCGTCAGCCAGTTGAAATAGCGCGTGTAATACTGGTTCACACGCCCCCCCACGCTCATGGCATCGCCCAGCACGGGATTATCGTAGCGATATTCCTCCAGATTGTTGTAATCCACGCTCACGTAGCTCGTGTAGTTCAGCCTGTCCCAGACGTTCCATTTCAGGCTGACGTTGCCCAGCCCCTTCAAGGCGTTGAGCGTGCGCACGTCGTGTGCCGCAAGATACAGCACGTTTTTATGCGCCGTATAGCCCAGGGGGTCGGAGCTGTTCGTGTTCCAGCTTCCGTCTTCGTTGTACGCCATCTGGAACGGACGAAGTATCCGCCCCGCAAATATCGGGTTCGCCCACGAGCCTGTGCCGCCCTCCGGCGCATGTTGAAACACGTTGGATACGTTCAGGCCGGCAGAAAGCGAAAACCGGTTGCTTATCTTCTGGTCTACGTTTATCAGCGACGAAATCCGGCGCATGTCCGAGCCGCGGGTAGTCGCCTCCTGCGAAAAATATCCGGCCGAAGCAAAAAGCTTCGTCTGCTCGTTACCCCCGCGCACGGACACATTATACTGCTGCTGCGTCCCCGTCCGGTAGATGATGTCCTGCCAGTCGTTGCTGCGCCCCGAGTTGAAGCCGTAGCTGTCCGCAAGGTCGGCTATCTCCTTTTCGCCGTAAGTGCCGGCGTTCACAAGCCCTTCGATGAAGAGTTCGCTGAACTGTTGCGCGTTCAGCGGCTGGCCTGCGTCGGGGAAAGGTATTGCGCGCGTGGCGCCCGCCTCCACGTCGAAGCTGACCTGCGTCTTTCCCGCGCGTCCCTTTTTGGTCGTGATGATGATTACGCCGTTCGAGCCGCGCGAACCGTAGACCGCTGCCGCCGCCGCATCTTTCAGCACCGTCACATCTTCTATATCTTCCTGATTAATCCCCGCCAGCGCGCTCGACGTCGTCGTCAGGCGCGACAGGTCGCCCGAATTGACGATCATTCCGTCGACCACATACAGCGGGTTCGAGTTCAGCGCCAGCGAACCCAGCCCGCGCAGGCGTACCTGCACGTTTCCGCCCGGCTGGCTGGTCGACAGGTTGACGTTCAGACCCGCCACCTCGCCCTGAAGCGATACGACGGGAGACGCCGCCGGCTTCGCGCCGATTATCGCGCTGTTCAGGACGCTCGACGAACCGGTATAAAGCTTTCGCTCCTGCGTCACATAGCCGTCCGACACGACCACTACTTCATTAAGCAGATTCACGTCTTCGACAAGCGAAAACACAACCTCCTCCGCAGGACGCTCGTATATGTCCGTTTCCTGCGTCCTGTATCCCACGTAGCTTATTTCGATCGTTGCGGGAAACGAAGATACCGTAATGCCGAAACGACCGTCGCCGTCCGTCACCGTGCCCTGCCGCGACGAAGCGATTTTGACGAAAACATTCGCCCCAATCAACGCCTCCCCCGTCCGGCTGTCCTTCACTACGCCTTTCAACGTCTGCCCGGAAACCGATGAGAGTCCGACCGACGCAAGAAAAAATAAAATAATAAATGCGAATCGCTTCTCCGATTCGAGAATTTGTAATAATTTTGTCATGTTAAATTAGTATTGGTTTTTCAAGCGTCCCCCCGATGTATATTGCTACTCACAGGAGGGGGACGCTTTTTGTTTATGTATATATATTAAAGTGTATAAGTTTTGCGTGCAGGCGCGCCCGCCGGGGTGCGACGCATACAGCCGCGCACCGTCCCCCACCGGGACGACATGCGCAGCTCCTTTCTAATCTCTGTTGTATTTGTATGTGACATTGTACCGTATCATTTAAATTTTACGGTGCAAAGGTATCCGCGCGCCGTCGCACGGGAAATAACGCTTTTGTGGTATTTTCGGATTGCCCTGCCGGCGGCAAAATCAGCCGCGAAACGAGGCCACGGCGTCCGCAAAGCGCATCAGCTCGTCGTCCGCGTGCGCCGCAGAGACGAAGCACGCCTCAAACTGCGAAGGAGAAATGTAGAAATCGTGCGCCAGCATATGCCTGAAGAAGCGCGCAAACCTTTCGCCGTCGGCCTTCTTCGCATCTTCGAACGTGCGCACCTCCTCTACGCCGAAAAAGAGGGTAAACATGCTGCCCGCGCGGTTCAGCACGATGTCTTTGCCCGCGATGCGCGATTCGAGCGCCGCAAAAAAGATCGCCGACTTGTCCTCAAGCCGTTCATAAAACCCCTCGCCGGACAGGACGCGAAGCGTTTCGATCCCCGCGCACATGGCCACGGGATTGCCCGACAGCGTGCCCGCCTGATACACATCTCCGTCGGGAGCAAGCCGCGACATGATGTCCGCACGACCGCCGAAAGCCGCCGCCGGGAAGCCGCCGCCCACTATCTTCCCCACCGTCGTCAGGTCGGGCGCGACCTTATATGCCTCCTGCGCCCCGCCGGCAGACAGGCGGAACCCCGTAATCACCTCGTCGAAGATCAGCAGCGAACCGTAATACCGCGTCACGGCGTGCAGATAGCTCAAAAAGCCGTCTGCCGGCAGCACGACCCCCATGTTCGCCGGCACAGGCTCGACGATCACCGCCGCCACGCGTTCGCCGCGCGAGCGGAAGAAGCGGTCGACCGCCTCGAAGTCGTTGAACGGAAGGCTGACGGTCGAAGCCACAAAGCTGTCCGGCACGCCTGCCGACGACGACCGTCCCAGCACCGCCACGCCCGACCCCGCCGAAACCAGAAGGTGGTCGGCATGACCGTGGTAGCAGCCGTCGAACTTCACGAGCAGGTCGCGACCCGTATATCCCCGCGCAAGCCGCACGGCGCTCATCACCGCCTCGGTGCCGGAGTTCACGAAGCGCACTTTCTCCATCCCCGGCATGTGCCGGTTGACCTGACGCGCGAGCGTGGTCTCGTGCACGGTAGGAATACCGAAGCTTGTGCCGCGCGAAATCGACGCGCGCACGGCTTCGGCTACCTCCGGATGATTATATCCCAGAATAAAAACACCCCACGAGAGGCAAAAGTCCGTAAAGCGGTTCCCGTCGATGTCGTAAAGGTCGGCGCCGTCGGCCCGGTCGATGAAAAGCGGCGTCTCGCCCACGGCGCGCAACGCCCGCACCGGACTGTTTACGCCGCCGGGGATTACGGCCTCCGCTTCGCGGAACGCACGGCGGGAGGCAGCCCTTTTAGATTTCATATAATACGAAGAAACGCAGCTGAGGTATGCTTATGCAATGACTGCGCTGATGATCGCCTCGCTCCACGGGCCGGCCTGATTGCGCGTATTCAGCCAGCGGAAGCGGTAGTAGACCGTCTTACCCACGTCGGCGAGCGGATAGTTGACGGTGAGGGGCGAGCGTGTCGACGTGTTGACGTAGCTCCACTCGCTGTCGTCCTTAGGCTGGTCGCCGCCTACTTTGTTCCACACTTCGAAGGAGTGCGCATCCGACGGTTTGGCGCGGCCGGTGAGCGTGCCGGTCTTTACGTGGATAATGTGTTGCAGGTGCGTAGCGAAATTGATTTCGGCTATCGGCATGTCGGTCGGCACGCGCGGCGGCGTGGGTTTCGTATCGTGTATCGGCAGTCCCATATGCTCGCGGTCTTCGTTCGTGATGAGCGAGTTGTAAATAAGATGTTCTTTCACGAACTGCCGCAGGGCTGCTTTCAGCGCATCGCGCGATTCGTTTTTCGACAGCACGTCCACCTTGCCCCGGTTCGGGTCTTGCGCCAGCGTGTAGGCGTTCGAGTAGATGTTGTACAGCGTTTCAATCGGCGCTACAAGGTCCGGGTCTATGCCCCATGCCGTAAGGTGGGCTTTCAGATAGAGAATAAGTTTGTGCGCCCATTCGAGGAATTTTCCGTCCTGACGCGGGATGTAATCAACTCTTGCCATATTCGATTCTTGTTTTTGAAGTTTGTAATGTATTTATTTAAAATAATGCGCATATCATATATAATGTATACCGCGCGTACGGCCGGACAGCCCGAAGGGCGTTATTTTCATAACCGCAATGCCTGCGGCTTGCGGTACGGATGGGTAATCCGCGCCTGCTGCCTGAAAGGCAGGACGAAGATGACGCTGCGCCGTCTTGCCTTACAGGCAATCGCTGCGGAGCGGCTTCCGTGCCGGCGGTCGTTGACCGCCGGTTATGAAGATTACGGCTTTCAGCCGGCAGAGGCGTCATATGCGGTATGCGTTTAATATACATTTTCTTTCGATTATGCCTTTGGCGGCGTCTGACGGGCTTTTGCACATGCCAACCAATGTTTGGTTGGCGCCAACGAAGGTTTGGTTGGCGTGAACGAAACCTTGGTTGGCGTGAACGAAGGTTTGGTTGGCGTGAACGAAGGTTTGGTTGGCGTGAACGAGACCTTGGTTGGCGTGAACAAAGGTTTGGTTGGCGTGAACGAAACCTTGGTTGGCGTCGCCGAAGGTTCGGTTGGAATAAGTCGAGGCCCGGAGGCGTACTTCCGGGTGAGGGTTGTACGCTTCCGATGCTCGACGGGGTGTGTATATAATTATGAAAGGATGTACGGAATACTTGGCGGTAACGCCGGGTGCGTCCGGGGATGTGTTTCGGACGTGACGGGGTGCCGTGATATATAGTTTGTATTCCATTCGGGTTAATTTTTAATTGCGGGGCAAATGTAAGGATTATTTTATTGATTGCAAAGAATCGCGTTATTTTTTGTGGGAAAAGCGTGTATTTAAGTTTAATTAACTTTGCAGGGGGTTTTATGCGTTTTGCGGAGCGGAGGTTGCGGTGCGGATGCGGCGGCGTTGCCAGTGGAGGAAGGCGAGGATTTCTTCTTCTATGATGCGTTCGGCGGCGTCGATTTCGGCATGGCGGAGGGTGAGGTTGGCGGCGGCGAAGCGTTCGATGTGTTCGAGGTTGAAGAGGGTGACGTTTTTCATTGCGGCGATGCTTTCTTCGGCGTCGCGGGGGAAGGCGAGGTCGAAGAGGAGGAGTTGTCGGTCGGCGGGGATGTGGTGTGGTCGGACGACGGGGTGCGGTGCGGAGGTGGCGGTGATGAGCACGTCGGCGTGTGCGAGGGTGCGGCGGAGGTCGTCGAGCGGTCGGGCTGTGCCGCCGTATTGCCGGGCGAGGGCTTCGGCTTTGTCGATGTGTCGATTGGAGAGGAAGAGGTGGCGGGCTTGTCGTGCGACGAGGTATTTGAGTATGTCGACGGTCAGTTTGTTGACGCCGATGATGGCGACGGTTTTTTCGCGGAGGTCGATGTTTTGGGTTTTGAGGATGTCGACGGTGACTTGGCTGTGTGATACGGCTCCTTCGGCGATGCGCGTTTCGTTGCGCACGCGTTTGCCGGCGTGCATGGCGGACTGGAAGAGGCGGTTGAGCTGCGGGGGGAGGCTGTATCGTGCGAGTGCGTCGGCGTAGGCGTTTTTGAGTTGTCCCTGTACGGCGCGTTCGCCGACGAGCGCCGATTCGAGTCCTGCGGCTACGCGGCAGAGGTGGCGCATGATGTGTTCGGGCGCGTCGCCGTCTCCCCAGTACACTTCGATGCGGTTGCAGGTGGCGAGGAGCACGTGTGGCAGGGCCGGGTCGGGCGCGACGTCGCGGCGCAGCCGTTCGCGCGCTTCGAGGTCGTACTCGGCGTTATTGATCAGTCGGCAGTGTATCATCTTCGGAGATGCGTAGAAGTCCCTGTTCGGCGAGGCGGCGTATGTCGTCGCGGATGCGGACGGATTGCCGGACGCGGCGTGCGTCGGACGAGACGGAGACGGTTACATTGTTATTGATATATATTGCCGGGGAGATGAAGTCGCACCGCTCGGGGTTGTCGCAGACGCTTGCGAGGATGCCTTGTGCTGCGGCGTCGTCGCGGATGCGTGCGTTGAGCGCGTCGCTGTCGGTACAGGCGTATACGAGGAATATGTCGCGGAGGTCGTCGGGTGAATATTCTTTGTGTCGGAGGGTGAATGTCGTGTGCCGGAATCCGTCGTCGAAGCGTGGGGCTACGACGGTGATGCGCGGGGTGAAACGTGCGATGAGCGCGGTTTTATGCAGCGCAAGTCGTCCTCCGCCGACGACGAGTATGTTGCGCCCGTCGATGCGGAGCGATACGGGCATGAAGCGGTGTGCTGTGCGGTGGGTTGCGTTCATCGGAAGTGTGCGACAAAGTCTCGTGCGTAGTAGGAAATGATGTAACGTGCGCCTGCGCGCTTTATGGCGGTGAGCGCTTCGAAGAAGACGCTGTGTTCGTCGAAATATCCCTGCGCGGCGGCGTTTTTGAGCATTGCGTATTCGCCGGAGACCTGATAGGCGACGGGCGGGTTGGAGGGGAAGGCGTCGGCGGCGCGTCGTATGATGTCGAGGTACGGCATTGCGGGCTTTACCATGACGAGGTCTGCGCCTTCGTCGAGGTCGGCGGCGATTTCGTCGAGTCCCTGTTCGGAGGTGCGGAAGTCCATCTGGTACGTTTTGCGGTCTCCGAAGGCGGGCGCCGACTTTGCGGCGTGTCGGAATGGACCGTAGAAGGACGATGCGTATTTGGCGGAGTAGGCAAGGATGTGGGCGTGTAGCCGGTTGTCGTCGAGACAGCGCCGGATGGCCTCTACCTGCCCGTCCATCATGGCCGAGGGTGCGACAAAATCGGCTCCCGCGGCGGCGTGTGCGGCAGCCATGCGTGCGAGGAGGGGCAGCGTGGCGTCGTTGTCCACATCGTGGCCGTGCAGCAGCCCGCAGTGGCCGTGCGAAGTATATTCGCAGAGGCAAACGTCGGTAAAAACCACGGCCTGCGGGAATCGCTTCTTGACGGCGCGCACGGCGCGGCATACGAGGCTGTGGCCGGAGAGGCCGGCGGAGCCGCGTTCGTCCTTGACGGCGTTGTCGACGACGCCGAAGAGCAGTATTTTGTTTATACCCAGCGACAGGAGCCGGCCGACGTCGTCCGCCAGCATATCGGTCGAGAGGCGGTATACGCCTTTCATGGATGGGATTTCCTGCCTCTGCGCTTCGCCTTCGACGACGAAATACGGGTAGATGAAGTCGGAAGGCACAATGCGTACGTCGGCATGTTCGTCGCGTACTTCAGGAGACGTCCTGAACGGTCTGAATCGTTTCATTGATCGAAAGTTTTAGTTTTTGAAGCGTAGTATCGCCTTTGGCGGTCAGCAGCGTTTCCGGAGGCAGCGCGCCGTAGAGGCGGAGGAAAGCATCGACGCCGGAGGGCGATGAAAAAATGATTTTGCGAAAGCGGCGGAGGTCGAGTTTCACGGCGCGTGCGTCGGGCGTATTCCGGTATACGGGCAGTCGGGTCACGCAATGTCCGAGCGCAGTCAGCGCATCGGGCAGTTGCGGCAACGCCTTGTCGGAACAGGGCAGCAGTATGCGCAGGCCGGGCGGTTCGGAATCGGCAAAACGTCGAATCAGCCCTTCGGCCGATCCCGTTTCGGATTCAAGGTACGGACGGACGCCGTGCGCAAGCAGTTCGGCGGTAGTAGTCGTTCCCGTGGAAGCGATACGCGCGGCGTGTAGCGCGCCGCGGTCGATACCCGCTTCGCCGAGAATCGAAAAAAAGAAGCGCACGCCGTAACGGCTGGTGAAAACGATGCGGTCGAAGGCGGATATATCGCGCGCAAGGATTTGTCGAATCCGCGGATCGTCCGATTTGTCCACACATATGAGCGGGGTGTGGACAACGCGAGGCTCGTCGGCGTACTCGTCGGCTGTGGTGCCGGTCACGAGCGTTTCGCGCAGGTCGGCGTGGCGGCTTTCGAGGGCGACCGTCCGTCCGACGACGGCCATCATCGGCGTGGGGAATCGTATGACGGAGAGGCGCAGCTCGCCGAGCGTGGTGAAGCACACTTTTTGCTGCGGAAGCGAGACGTGTGCGGCGAGAGCGACGGGCGTGGCGGCGTCGCGGCCTGCGGCAATCAGCGCGTCGGCGATGTCGGCAATGCCGTCGCCGCACATATAATATACTGACGTATGGATATTGTCCGTTGCGGCGGCGCGGCGTCCGTCGTGCCCGTCGACGAAGGCCACGGAGGAAGCGACGCCGCGGTGCGTGAGTGGGATGCCGGTGCAGGCGGCGAGCGCGACGCCTGCGGTGACGCCGGGGATGACGCGGGTTGTGACGAAACGGCTGCGGAGGAAGTCGATTTCTTCGCGTCCGTGCGCAAAAATCATCGGGTCGCCGCCCTTGAGGCGGACGGTGCGTTGCCCGGCGACGGCGGAGCGGTAAAGCAGGCGGTTGATTTCGTCCTGCGAGCGGCTGTGGCGTCCGCGGCGTTTGCCGACGTATTCTTTGCGCGCGGCGTAGCGCCGGAGGAAGTCGCGGTCGACCAGATCGTCGTGGTAAATGACGTCGGCCTCGGCCATCGCCCTGTCTCCCCCTCTCGTGAGGAGGTCGGGATCGCCCGGCCCGAAGCCGACGAGCGCGACGGGTGCGTAGCGGCGTCGTATGTCGAAGGGAATGAACGGCGCTTCGGCCTGCGTATCGCCCCGGCGGCCTGCGACGGCGAGATGTCCCTGCAAGTCGTGGGTGGCGAAGGGCAGGATTTCGGCAATGCGGTGTCGGATGTTGAGGCGTTTGAGGGCGCATGTGGCTGCGACGAGTGCGTCGACCTGCCGGTTGTCGACCGCGGCGATTCGTTCCGTTACCGTGCCGCGAATGTCGACGACGGTCAGGTCGGGACGGAGGCGCATCAGCTCCGCTTTGCGTACGGCGGAGCTTGTGGCGACCTTTGCGCCTGCGGGGAGGCGGTCGAGGGTGACGTTGTCGCGGCTTACGAGCGCGTCGGACGTGTCCTCCGCTTCAAAAAGGGCGAAGAGCGCCAGTCCGGCGGGCAGTGGGTAAGGCAGGTCTTTGGCGGAATGTACGGCGACGTCGGCTTCGCCGCGGAGAATGGCTTCGTCCAGCTCGCGGGTGAAGAAATCCGGCGCGATGTCGGCGGTGAGCGGGATGTGCTTGTGCTTGTCGCCGAACGAATCCATGACGTGCAGTACGTATGGCGTGTCGGGGATGTGCGCAAAGACCTCTTTCACCTGCGCTACGGAAAGGTCGCTGCCACGTGCGACGACCCTTAAGGGTTTGCGGACGGCGTCAGGCTTCATCGCCGTTCGGGTTTTCGATAATTTCGATTGCCACCGGCTGCGCTGTGCCTCCTGCGACGGAAAAGGCCTTTACGTCGGGCGCAGGCTGCATCAGCGAGACGATGATGTAAACCGCCTCCGGGTCGAAGGCAAGCCGGAGGTCTTCGCCGGAAGGCCGCGCGGGCGAAGCGGGATGGCTGTGGTAGTTGGCGAGGATGCGCTGGTTGTCGCTGCGCGCCGAATGGAGTACGCGGAACTGTTCGCGCGGGTCGAAGCTAAAGTGTTCGGGGCTTCGGTCGACGTTCGTCAAGGCATATCGGCGCATCACGGTGTCGCCTCGGCCTGTGAGCAGCCCGCAGGCCTCGTTCGGAAGCTCGTCGTGCGCCTGCCGGCATATCGCGTCGATTATATGTTGCGGTATTCGGATCGTATTCATCGCTGTTTGAGCGCACAGGCGGCCTGTTCGGCGTCGGTAAGTTCGGTGATGACGGGGTTTTCGCCGCAGACGGGGCATTTGGGGTTACGCCTGAGCGCCACGGTGCGGAAGCGCATGGCTTTTGCGTCGAAAGAGAGCAGCCGGTCGGTCAGGAGGTCTCCCGCGCCGGTAAAAAACTTGAGGACTTCGGTAGCCTGTATGGCTCCCAGCATCCCGGCGACGGCTCCCAGCACTCCGGCCTGCGCGCATGTGGGTACGGCGTTGGGGGGCGGCGGGGCGTGGAAGGCGCATCGGTAGCAGGCCGTGCCGGGCAGGTGAGTGAAGGTCTGCCCGTCGAACCGGAGGATTCCTCCGTGCGAAAAGGGCTTGCCGGCCAGCACGCAGGCGTCGTTGATGAGGAACTTGGCGGGGAAATTGTCGGTGCCGTCGACCACGATGTCGTAGTCGCGGATGAGGTCGAAGGCGTTGGCGGCGGTGAACAGCTCCCGGCGGACGACAACTTTGACGTCGGGGTTGATGCGATGTATCTTTTCGAGGGCGGATTGTACTTTGGCCTTGCCTACGTCGGGCGTGGCGTGAATCACCTGCCTTTGAAGGTTGCTTACGTCGACCGTGTCGCCGTCGACGATGCCCAGCGTGCCCACACCTGCCGCCGCGAGGTAAAGAAGGACGGGCGCGCCCAGCCCACCGGCGCCTACGACGAGCGCTTTGCCGCGGCAGATGCGTTCCTGCCCTTCTACGCCGACGTCGGCCAGCAGGATGTGGCGGCTGTATCGTTCTATCTGTACGTCTGTGAAGTCCGTCATTGCCCCCCTCCCATGAAATACAGGAAGTCCACTTCGTCGTCCGGCTTGATTTCGGTGTCGGCGAAATGCTCCCGCTCTACGAACGAGCCGTTGATTTGTACCGATACCATCTCCGGCTGCAATATCCGGTTCTGCTGCAATAAATCAGCTACCGACAGGGGCAGGGTTACTTCCTGCGGTTCTCCGTTTACTTTAATTTTAGTCATTGTACGATTATTTTTTTATGATTGTCAGCTTCCAGTAATCGCCGATGCGTTCCTGCACCGGTATTTCGTGTCCTTCTCCGCGCACGGAGCCGGGGACGTTTTCTATCGGCGGTCCGTCGTCGAGCAGGATGTCGAGCGCCTCGCCCGGTTGCATCTGCGCCAGCACGATTTTGGTCTGCACGAAGTTCATCGGGCACGCCACGCCGCGCAGGTCTTTGTATCTGTGCGCGGGTGCGGACGGCGCGGGCGGCGCGGGCGGTTCGACCGGCTGCGGGGCGGGTTCGACCGGCTGCGCGGGCGGTTCTTTTACCTGTTTGAACTGTAAGGAATCGTCCATGTTGCGGTACAATTCGTCGACGGCGTCGGCAAGCGCGAATATTTCCGCGCGCCTCGGTGCGAAATCGAATCCGCGATCGTCGCGCGCTGCGACCACGAGGTCGCGGAAGGCTTCGTCGACAAATCCGAAGTCAATGAATTTCTTTATGAAGAGGTTGAATACGTCGTCGCCGGATCGCGGCTCGGCTCCGCGGGTGACGAGCAACATGCGCGAGGCGGCAAAAACGATTTCGTACAGCAGGCGGTTGACTTCCTGCGCGTCCGTTTCTGTTTCGAGGGCTGCGCGGTTAGCCCGGATGCTGTCGGCATCTACGTCGATCATGTCGAACAGTCCTGCCGAACATTCCGCCGTGCCGCGGTCGACGATGCTGAAGGGCGTGTCCGCTCCCCAGTCGTAATAATAGTTCTTGTCGTCGTCGAAAGCGGGTATCACGCGGTATTCGTCGATGAGCCGCAGGGCTGTTTCGCGCCCCTCCGCTTCGAGATAGTCCGTAATCGAGCCTGCTCCGGCATCAAGATATGCCTGCAGGAGCCGGCGGACGAAGGCAGGGACGTCTCTTGCGCTTATGTGGCCGACCGCTTCGGCGAGGCGCGGCTCTCCGTGTCGCCGGGCGGCCAGATATACCTGATAGCCGGGGTAAATGCGGTCGTTGCGGAGTATCTTCCCCGAAAAGCCGATGTCCGCCCAGAATTGCTGGCCGCAGGAATTGGGGCATCCGGAGACGCGGATCTTTACGTCGGCGAGTCTGTCGACGTCGATGCCTCCGCGCAACAGTTCGTTCCGCACGGCGCGCGCCAGTCCCTTGGCTAATCCGATTCCGAGGCGGCAGGTATCGGCTCCGGTGCACGAAACGATTGTTCCGGCCAGCACGGGCGAATGGATTTCGGGGACGAACTGCGCCGTTATCCCGTAGATTTCGGGCAGCGCGGCCTCCGGGATGTTCCGCAGGCGCAGGTTTTGCGAATTGGTGAAGCGGATTGTGTGGCGTCCGAAGCGTGCGATAAACGCCGTGAGCGCCCGGATGCCTGAAACCGTCTGTTCGTCGCGTATATGTATGTCTCCCGCCGGTATGGGGACGAGGATGCTGTAATATCCGTCCTGCTTCTGCGGCGCGGCGTATCGTTTTTTCCAAAGGTCGAAGGCATCGCCGGAGGGCGCGGCGTCGGGCGGCGCGTAGTCGAAGGGCGGACGCTGCGGTTCGGCGTCGGGCAATGCCTGTGTGGGCGTGGCCTGAAGCGCGTCTTCGCAGTATTCCCTTATCAGGCGCAGGGTTTCGGCTTCGCCGAGGCGGTAGAAGATGTAGCGGAGGCGCGCCTTGTGTTTGTTCTTCCGGTTGCCGTGTCCGGAGAAGAATTTTTTCACCGCTTCGGCTACCGCATAGATTTTGTCGAGGGGGATAAAGTCGAACAGGAGCCATCCCACCGTCGGTTTGGACCCCCCTCCCCCACCGACGTATACGCGGAATCCCTGCAGGCCGTCTTTTACGGTTGCGACGAATCCGATGTCGTTGACGGCGGCGTAGCCCGGATCTTCGTCGCCGGCCGAAAAGGCGATTTTCAGCTTACGCGGCAGCAGGTACGAATCCGGTTCGGCAATAAGGCGGGTAGTCAGGGCGTCGGCGAAAGGCGTGGGGTCGAAAACTTCGTCTGCCGAGATTCCGCTGCCTTCGGATACCATGATGTTGCGGACGGTGTTTCCTCCGCCGCCTTTAGTGGCCAGTCCGATTTGTTGCAATTCCCGCAAAACAGGCTCAACCCGGTCTAACGACAGGTTTTGTATCTGTATTTCCTGCCGCGTGGTCAGGTGCAGGAGGTCGGAGCCGTGCCGGCGGGCAATATCGACGACCGCCCGGAGCTGTTCGGGAGAGATGACGCCGCCCGTGGCGCGTATTCTGGCCATGTATACTTCGTCTTTCCGCTGCTCGTAAATGCCCATCGGCACACGGAAGGCTTTGAACTGTACGGCGGGGATTTTTTTTGCCTGATATTCGCTTGCCGTGACGGCCAGCCGCGTGATGTCGTCGCCCAATGTTTCCGGTAACTTATACATTATATATATGTATTAATGGATGCTTGCTTTATTCATTTGTTCAGGCGGCAAAAGTAGAGCACGGGACGCCGCTGCGAAATACCATTATGATGGTATATTCTCGTTTTGCGGGCGGTGCGGCCGTACGAAAGTTTAAGTGTTTTTAACCGCATTTTCCGTCAGGATTTGTATGCGCGGGTGGGCGGCTTTATTTACATTTGCAGACAAACATTTATACTTATGGAGATGAATACTTTGAAAACAGTGAGCCGGCGTTTGTCGATCCGGCTGAAGATTTTGTCGACGGCGTGCTGCGCGTGGTTTGCGGCATCGGCAGTCGCGGGTGCGGACGGCTCGCCGGCTGCGGAGTGGCTGGCTGCGCAGGTGGATGCGCACAGCGGCAGGTTGTATGTGTATGCGGATTATTCGGATTCGCGCAATGCTTTTACGCAGCGCGGCGTGATGGGAGAGGGTCGTGTCGACGATCCGGTGATGGACGAGGCCTGCGCGGAGGCTTACGCCGGAATTACGTCCGTGCGTGTACACGTGCCGCTCGCGGCGAACAGCTGGTCGGGGTATTACTTCGGCAACGGCTTTTTGGAAGCGGGCGGGGCGCCCGGCTTCAACTGGGGAGACGTGCGCGCGGGGATGGATCTGCGCGGGGCGCGGAAATTAGTGTTCCATGCGCGCGCCGAAAGCGGGCGCGGCGCCAGGGTGAACTTCTTCGTGGGCGGCGTAGGGAGCGGCAAACGCTACCCCGATTCGGGGCGGAAAGAAACGGGCTACGTGGTGTTGACCGACGAATGGAAGCGATTCGAAATAGACCTCGCGGGCGTCGACCTGTCGTATATTTCGGGGGGCTTCGGATGGGTTGCGAACCGCACGAGCAATCCGGACAAGAACAATATCGTTTTCTATCTCGACGAGATCTATTACGAATTTACGTCGCCGCGCCCCGTGCCGGTGTTTCCGGCCAGCTACGCGGCTGTGCCGTTAGATCGCGAGGGATATTTCATCAACTCCGTCGCCTACTCCTACGATGTGGCGATGACGACGCTTGCGCTGAGCTACGCGGGCAAGACGGAACAGGCGTACAGGGTGGCCGACGGGCTGCTGTTTGCGCTGTACCACGACCGCAAGTTCGCCGCCCCTGCGCGAGGCCTCCGCAACGGCTACAGCGCGGGCGACCCGACGTCTTTTCCCGGATGGGTATCGGCTTCGGGCAAATCGCCCTTCGCCAAGCTGACCGGATTCTTCGATGTCGCAAGCCAGGTGTGGTTCGAAGACTATTACAGCGACTCTTATTCTACGGGCAACAACGCATGGGCAATCCTTGCCTTCCTCGAAGTATGGCGGCAGTCGAAGAAAACGGAATATCTGGAAGCCGCCTGCGCGGTGGCCGACTATATCGTCACGCTTAAGGACAACGCGAACGGCGGCTTCAAAGGCGGATGGGAAGGTTTTGACGACAGCCAGCAGAAGGCGGGGTACATCAGTACCGAGCACTGCATCGACATATACAGCGCCTTCTCGCAACTGGCGTGCGAACTGGAGAAAAGCGGGCATACGCCCTCCGGAGGGCATAATGCGGCGTTTTACCGCGAAAATGCGGCGTATGCCCGCACATTCGTGATGCGCATGTACGACTCCGCGGGGGGATTTTTCTATACCGGCACGAAACCGGACGGCAAAACGGTCAATCGCGACGTATATCCGCTCGACGTAAATACATGGGGACTGCTGGCCTTCTACAACGATCCGGCAATCGACGTGCGTAAAATCCTTTCCGCAATAGAAGAACGTTTCGCCGTGGAGGGAGGGCTATATGACTTTAACTCAGATACTGACGGTACCTGGTGGGAAGGAAGTCTGCAAAAAATCGTAGCCGAAAAAGTAACCGGCAACGACGCGAAATACCGCGCCCAGCTGGCCGTGGCCAACGCAGCCGCCGAAGCCGACGGCAGCATCACGGCTGCCGACCGCGACGGGGTAAGCACAGGCCTCTGGCTCGAAGGCGTCAACCCCGACGGCACGCCGAAAGGCAACGAATGGAAGTACAACAGGCGCGTCCACACCGGCGCCACCGCATGGCTTGCCATTGCGCAGCTCGGCCGGAACCCGCTGGAGCCATGCGTATCGCAAAGCGGCTCGGTACAGCCCGTTGCCGCACGGATGCAAGCCCTCGTCCGCGACGGACGCCTGCACGTAAGCGGCCTCGGACAAAACACTCCGGTCAAGGTCTACACGGCATCCGGCGGCGAGGTAGCCTGCATCGTATCCCCCACCGGCGCCGTGACGGAAACGTTCGTGTGCGACCTGCCTGCCCGCGGCGTATATATCGTCACGGCCGGCACGGAAAGCCGTAAAGTGATATATTAAAAAAATGCGACGGACGGGAGCCGTTACAAGGTATTTCGGATAATATCATCCTTCCCGGGATTGCTTCGCGTCCTGCAATGGCGCCGGACATGTACCGCCGCCGCAGGATACGGGGCAATCCCGTATATTGATAATGAAGCTAAAAGCCCATGCCGGGTATGGGGAATGATTTGCGCCGGCAAAACGTGCCGAATCCCGGAAAATAAAACATCATAAACTCACTTTTATACAAAAAATGTGGCCTGTATAAAAACATTTCATATTTTTGTAATCAAATTCAAACAAAATTATGCAGGATGAACACTAAAAGATTCCCGTGCAAAATAAAAGAAGTTCCCGTGATAGGCGCACTTATCGTAAGTTTTTTCGAACGGGATATGAAAGACTTCAAAAAACATTCGCCGGTGTTTAACTCCGGTTATCCGGCAATTATAACGGCAAAGATCAGCGCCTGCCACGCACAGATCGCATCATTCGCGACAACCCGTGAGCTTAAAGTCACCACATGGCAGCTTCACGAAAAGGCCATGCATCTGCGCAGCAAACTTAATTCACTGGAAGGCTGCCTTAAACTCAGCGCCAGAAATACGGATGCCGACGTGAATGAGATCGGTTTAAAGCAAGTCAGAAGAGAGATATACAGGCACAATGTAAAAGGAGTGGTATCAAAGCTGAAACCGGCGCTGATCACAATAAAGCACAATCAGCCGTTGCTGGAAGCTGCGGGACTGAAAACATCGCTTATCGACGAAATAGAAAGCCTGCTTCGTGAAATCATCTCCCTGCACGAAAAACAAAACAGACTGACCCTCAGATGCAGCAAATCGACAAAGATAGATATTGAGCGGTTCAACGATTTATGGGACAGCCTGCAACCGGTTTTAACCGCGGCTAAAACCATATATCGCGGGGTGGACAAAGCGAAAATGAAGGATTATAACGTCTCTCAATTGAAGCAAAGAATTAATAAATCCGCCAAACCGGCTTAATTTCAAATACGCATGGCTACGGTTTTAAAATCGAACCAAAGAGAATTTAAAGAAGACAGGGACAAAATAGATGGTTTCAGGATATTCTCCGATGTTTCTATTGCTAAAAAGGGAATACAGCCTCAAAATCTGAACTTTGATTTGCGACAGCTGAATCCGGGTCAATACTGCGCAGCCTACCATTTTCACAGATATGCGGAAGAATTGTTTATGATCATTTCCGGTTCCGCCACGTTAAGAACTCCGAAAGGATTGGAAGTGGTTGAGCACGGCGATCTGATATTTTTCGAAAAAGGTGAAACGGGAACGCATCAATTGTACAACCATACGGCAGAGCCTTGCGTTTATCTGGATATAAGAACTTTTATCGGATACGATGTGTGTGAATATCCCGATTCGAATAAAATTTTTCTTGTCCCGTCATACGAGATATTCGCCAAGGATACTCAACGGAATTATTTTGACGGAGAGGAAAATGTTCGCGATAAATGGAAAGAAATAGAAAATGAAAGAGAATAACGCGCTCCTGCCGTTCATCCGGCGCACAATCCGGCGCACACCGGAAAATGCTTATATTTGCACTAAAAAACTACTCATGAACCGTAAAGTATTTATTTTCTCATTAGCCCTGCTGAGCGTCGCCCGTCTCTGCGGACAGGGCAACGTTTCCTGCGTGAATCCGATGATCGGCACTACACGTATGGGACATACGTTTCCGGGTGCCTGCGTACCTCACGGGGCCGTACAGTTGAGTCCCGACACAGACACGATTCCGCACAACATAGACGGGACGTATCAGAAAGACGCTTACCGCTATTGTGCCGGCTACCAGTATGACGACCCGACCATCGTCGGATTCAGCCATACGCATTTCAGCGGCACCGGTCATTCCGATCTGGGTGATATTCTGCTCATGCCGGTCACCGGAAGGCCGAAACTGAATCCGGGGACGGCGGAGCGACCGGAAACGGGCTACCGCTCGCGCTTTTCGCACGCCACGGAAACGTCGCAACCGGGTTACTACGAAGTCATGCTGGACGACTATCGCATCAAGGCACAACTGACGGCTACCGAACGGGTGGGCGTACACCGGTACACGTATCCGGAAGGCGAGAAACAGCAACTTGTGCTTGACTTGATTCACGGAATTTACAACTACGACGGCAAAACGCTGTGGGCCAATCTGCGTGTCGAAAACGATACGCTGCTCACCGGCTACCGCATTACAAACGGCTGGGCGCGGGTGAACTATACGTATTTCGCCATCTCGTTCTCGTCTCCCGTCACGCACTACGGATACGAAGAGAAGGAAACGCCTAAATATGCCGGCTTCTGGCGTAAATTCCCTGCGGAAGATTTTCCCGAAATCGGCGGGCGGAAGATTGTAGCTTACTTTGAATTTGATCGTCCGGCATCGTCCGTGCTTGAGGTGCGGGTCGCTCTTTCTGCCGTCAGCACGGCCGGCACCCTGCGCAACCTGAAGGCCGAAACTGCCGGCAAGTCGTTCGACCGTATCCGTGCCGAAGCCCTGCAAAAGTGGGAGCGCGAAATGGCACGCATCGACATCGGCGGCGTGCCCGACGAGAAGAAAACGATGTTCTACACCTCGCTCTGCCATACATTAATCAACCCCTCGCTTTATATGGACGTGGACGGACAGTATCGCGGTATAGACCACAACATCCATCAAGCCGACGGATTTACCAACTATACCGTCTTTTCCGTGTGGGACACCTACCGGGCGCTGCATCCGCTTTTCAACCTGATTAATCGCGAGCGAAGCAAAGACATCGTCGAGTCAATGCTGGCGCACTATGAGCAGAGCGTACACGGAATGTTGCCCGTCTGGTCGCACAACGGCAACGAGAACTGGTGCATGATAGGCTATCATTCCGTTTCGGTACTGGCCGACGCCATTGTGTGCGAGATTCCAGTCGACCGCGCAAAGGCGCTGGAGGCAATGCAGCGCACGTCCGTCGTGCCCTACTACGGCGGACTGGACGAGTACATGCGGCGGGGCTACGTGCCGGTGGACATCAAGAGCGACGGCGCGTCCATGACGCTGGAGTATGCCTACGACGATTGGACGATTTACCGTACCGCCCTGTCGGCCGGACATTCCGGAACAGCCGAAACGTACCGGAAACGGGCGGCGAATTATCAAAACGTCTTCCATCCGTCCCTGCAATTTGTAGGCGCCCGCCTGAGCGACGGAAGCTGGAAAAAGGACTTCAATCTTCTAAGTACGCACGGACAGGGATTTATCGAAGGTAATGCGTGGAACTATTCGTTCTACGTGCCGCACGACGTGAACGGCTTGATACGGAAAATGGGCGGCGAAGCGCAGTTCGTTCGGCGGCTGGATTCGCTTTTTACGATGCACTTGCCGGACGAATTTTTTGCCGAAACCGAAGATGTGACCAAAGAGGGAATCATGGGCAACTACGTGCACGGCAACGAACCGAGCCACCACATTGCCTATCTGTATGCATGGACGTCGCAACCGTGGAAAACGCAGTCGCGGGTACGCGAAATCATGAACCGGATGTATCGCGACGGCATCGACGGACTGTGCGGAAACGACGATTGCGGACAAATGTCGGCATGGTACATCTTTTCGGCGATGGGTTTCTATCCCGTCTGTCCCGGCTCCGGACAATTTGTGCTGGGAGCGCCCTATTTCCCTTATCTCAAGGTAAATCTGGAGAATGGCCGGTCGATAGTTATCAAGGCAGACAAGGTGAGCGACAAGATGTGTTACGTGAAGTCCGTCAAACTGAACGGAAAACCCTGGCACAAGGCCTTCATCACCTTCGACGACCTCCGGGACGGGGCGGAACTGATCTTTGAAATGTCTTCGACGCCGAACAGAAAACAGACGTTCTCCGACGATGAAAAACCGTATTCCCTGACAAAGCGATAGCGACGAAAGGCGTCCGCTATTGCCGAAAATTCATACGAATACGGCGTAAATTCACGTGAATATGATAAAAATTCATGAGAATACGGCGCAAATTCAGGCGAATATTACGCGAACAGGCATGTACGCCCGGCGACAATACTGCCGGTTAGTAATCATTTAGAGGTAAAAGTATCGCACTCACGTTAATTCGGGATAGCCGTAAACCCTATTATTAACCGGTCGCTATCCTAATATTTCCTGTTTAGTATTTCCGCATAAATCACGGCTTTGCGGAAAGCGTCCGCACTGTTCAGTTCCATTTTGTCCGCAATTGATTTTTCATAAGTTTCTTCCGAGAGAAGAGATGCGGTATTGTCCGACACACGCCGGCCTTCGTCCTGAAACAGAGAAACGTATCCGCCTGCCCGTTTTACACGTTCGGGAACGGGGGGCAACGACGTTCTCCTTTCTCCCGGCGGTATCGGAACGGGAGAAGGTGCCTGTTCTTCATATTCCGGATATGCCGGCGGAGGTGGCGGGGCAACCGTCTCGTCCCGATTTTTCTTCTTTGCCGAGCCGACATACGAAACAATACCTATCACTAAAAAAATAATATAATACAACCAGTCCTCGAAATTGTCCATAAGATTTAATTACTTTTGCAATTCAAAAGTAGGCATTTCTTTTTAAACGGACAATTATGTGGAAGAAATAAATAGAAAGCGTACAAAAGGAATGAAATAGCTGATGCGTAAATTATATATCGAAACATATGGCTGCCAGATGAATGTATCGGACAGCGAGGTGGTTGCCTCCATTATGCAGACCGACGGGTATGTCGTAACGGAAAATCTCGAAGAGGCGGACGCCGTTTTTGTAAACACTTGTTCGGTACGCGACAATGCCGAGCAGCGCGTCGTCGGTCGGCTGCAATATTTCCAATCTTTCCGTAAAAAAAACAAATCACTGATTATAGGCGTACTGGGATGTATGGCAGAGCGCGTAAAGGAGCAGTTGCTCAATGAGCACGGCGTTGATCTCGTGGCCGGGCCTGATTCGTATATGGACCTGCCTAATCTGGTAGGCGCGGTCGAGCGAGGCGAAAAGGCTATCAATGTAACGCTGTCGACGCAGGAAACATATAAGGACGTGATCCCATTTAAATTTAGCGGTATACGCATCTCCGGATTCATCTCCATCATGCGCGGATGCAACAATTTCTGCACATACTGCATCGTACCCTACACCCGCGGCCGGGAGCGCAGTCGCGACGTGGAAAGCATCCTGAACGAAGTGCGCGACATGCAAACGCACGGGTATCGCGAAATCACGCTGCTTGGGCAGAATGTCAATTCGTATTTTTTTGAAAAAGACAGCGATACGTACAACTTTCCCCGTTTGCTGGCGCGTGTTGCAGAGGAAGCCCCCGGAATGCGCATCCGTTTCACGACGTCGCACCCAAAAGACATGAGCGACGAAACGCTCCACGTCATGAAGGCATACAAAAATATCTGCAAACATATCCATCTGCCTGCACAGTCGGGCAGTACGCGGATGCTGGAGGTGATGAACCGCAAATACACGCGCGAATGGTATCTGGAGCGCATTGCCGCCATCCGGAGAATTATGCCCGACTGCGCCATATCGACAGACCTTTTCTGCGGCTATCATTCCGAGAGCGAAGAAGACTACGAAGCGACTCTTTCGCTGATGCGCGAAGTCGGCTACGACTCGGCTTTCCTGTTCAAATATTCCGAACGCCCGGGCACTTATGCGGCCAGACATCTGAAAGACAACGTACCGGAAGAAGAAAAAATCAGAAGACTGCAAGGATTGATTCGCTTGCAAAACGAACTGTCGGAAGCCGGTAACCGCCGCGACATCGGCAAGACGTTTGAAGTACTGACAGAGGGCTTTTCCAAACGCTCGCGCGAGCAGTTGTTCGGACGGACGGAACAAAATAAGGTAGTGATTTTCGACAGACTAAACTATCGCATCGGTCGGTATGTGAATGTAAAAATCACACATGCCACGTCGGCTACGCTGTTCGGAACGCCGGTGACGGAACGCCATGATGTGCAATAAAGCCATAAAATTATGTAATAAACGCAATCGGATGTAGATAAATCCACAATAAATCTATTATTTTGCAACGAAATTCGGGAAGGGAATTATCTTTCCGGTAAAAGGATATATATCAGGACTAATAATGGCAAAAAATAAGGGCATATCTCCCGTTTCTTTTTTCAATTCCAACTTAATCACAATTATAAGCATCTCTCTTGTGCTGTTTCTGATGGGCGTGTTTTTCATTGTAGGTTTGATAAGTCATGACCTGTCCGTTTACATGAAAGAAAATCTTTCGCTTTCCATCGTGCTGAAAGACGATCTTAAAGAATCGGAAATCAAGCAAATGCAGCGCGACCTTAATGCGCTTGCATTTATTAAGACGGCCAAATACATTTCCAAGGCGGAAGCCGCAAGAGAAATGGCGAAGGAATTGGGCGAAGACCCGCAGAATTTCCTTGGCTTCAATCCGTTCCTTGCTTCCATCGAAGTGACGCTGAAATCGGAATATACGCATACGGACAGCCTGAAGATTGTGGAGAAAAAACTTACGGAATCGAGCAACGTCGCCAATCTGATTTATCAGAAAGACATGATGGACATAGTTAACCACAATATGCCGCAGATTGCGATTGTCCTGACCGAATTAATTATCATTCTGGTTCTCGTCTCGTTTGCACTTATCAGCAATACGGTTCGCCTGTTGATATATTCGAGGCGCTTCCTGATTTACACTATGCGACTGGTTGGAGCTACTCCCGGATTTATCAGGAAACCATTTATCAGATACAGTATTATTAACGGTTTGTTTGCTTCCGTGCTGGCAATATTAATGCTTACCGCGGCGTTTTATTACGTGAATACAAATCAGTCCGATTTGGGTCGGATACTTAGCTGGCACGAGATTGTTGCGGTCTTTGCCGTACTGCTTGTCGCCGGGATGCTGATTTCGCTGATTGCCGCATATCTTGCCGTAAACAAGTATCTGCGGATGGAAAGAGGGAAATTGTATTATATATAGGAATAACAAATTATTAAGAATAAAAATTATGACGGACAGAGATTTTGCTTTCGGAAAGAGTAACTATATCTGGATTGGGATTTCAATCGTATTGATAATCGTCGGTTTTGTACTGATGAGCGGCGGCAAGTCGCACGACGGAGTATCATTCAATCCGCAAATATTCAGCAATCAGCGCATTGTCGTAGCGCCGATTGTAACGATGGCAGGCTTCCTGCTGATGGTTTTCGGCATTCTGAAAGGCGGGAAAAACCACACTCAAAACGACGACGCCAAGGAATGAACCAAATCGAAGCGCTTATCTTAGGGATTATACAGGGCTTTACCGAGTTTCTGCCGGTTAGCAGCAGCGGCCATCTGACCATTGCGGGCACGCTGTTCGGCCTGAACGGCGGCGAGAATCTGACATTTGCCATAGTCGTACACGCGGCGACGGTTTTGAGCACCGTCTGCGTGTTGCGGAAAGAAGTAGCCATCCTTTTCAGAGGACTTTTTTCGTTTCGCTGGAACGAAGACACGCAGATGATATGCAAAATCATGCTGTCTATGATTCCGGTGGGGATTGTGGGCGTCTTTTTCAAAGATTACGCAGCAGCGGCTTTCGGCAGCGGATTGTTGCCGGTCGGCGTGATGCTGATGCTCACTGCCGCACTGCTGTTTTTTTCAGGTTATGCAAAGGAGCGACGCAAGGAAACGATTACGTTCGGCGATGCGTGCATCATCGGCGTGGCGCAGGCATGTGCCGTAATGCCGGGACTTTCGCGATCGGGAACGACCATCGCTACGGGGCTTATGCTGGGAAACAGGAAAGAAAACGTAGCGAAATTTTCTTTCCTGATGGTAATTATTCCCGTCCTGGGAGAAGCTACGCTCGACCTGCTGAAAGGCGATTTCTCGGCCGGGGCGTCCGGCATCCCGACGCTTGCGCTTACGACCGGCTTTTTATCGGCTTTCGTTTCGGGGATAATCGCCTGCCGGTGGATGATACGGCTTGTGAGTAAAGGCAAACTGATTTACTTCGCATACTACTGCATCGCAGCAGGTCTGTTTGCAGTCATATACGGGTTTTTGAAATAAACGTCAATGTGGCAGTGATGGATTTTATCGGCGGAGAGATACTGTATTTTAATAAGCCGATCGACTGGACTTCTTTCGACATCGTCAACGCTTTCAGATATAAACTTACGCGCAAGCTGAATGTCAAGAAAATAAAAGTCGGTCATGCCGGCACGCTCGATCCCAAGGCGACGGGGGTGATGATTGTCTGCACGGGCAAGGCCACAAAACGCATGGAGGAGTTCCAGCATCAGACGAAAGAATATGTCGCCACGCTGAAACTCGGCGAAACGACCCCTTCGTTCGATTCGGAGAAGGAAGTGGATCATACATATCCGATCGCACATATTACAATCGACAAGGTAAAGGAAACGCTGTCTTCGTTTGTCGGTGAGATCCGCCAGATACCTCCCGTCTATTCCGCATGTAAGATAGACGGCCAACGCGCCTACACGCTTGCACGCAGAGGAGAAGAAGCGACGCTGAAGGAGAAAACCCTTGTGATCGACGAAATCGAACTGCTGGAATACGAACTGCCGGTGATAAAGATCAGGGTTGTATGCAGCAAAGGAACGTATATCCGCGCCCTGGCGCGCGACATCGGCGCCTCCCTCGCGTCGGGAGCGCACCTGATTGCTCTGGAGCGTACACGCATCGGCGATGTGACGATCGACAAGTGCATCTCGCCCGAACAGATTGATGGTTTTTTAGACAGAATACAATAAAAAATGATACATGATGAAATTATCCAAATTCAAATTTAACCTGCCGCCGGAATTGATCGCCTTGCATCCGGCAACGAATCGCGACGAATCGCGATTGATGGTCGTGCACCGGAATACGGGGAAGATAGAGCACCGTATTTTCAAAGATTTAATCCAGTTTTTCGGAAAAGGCGACGTGTTTGTGATGAACAACACAAAGGTTTTCCCCGCAAGGCTGTGCGGCAACAAGGAAAAGACGGGAGCCAAAATCGAAGTCTTCCTCCTCCGCGAACTGAATCCGAGCCTGCGCCTGTGGGACGTACTTGTCGACCCTGCGCGCAAAATCCGTATCGGCAACAAACTGTATTTCGGCAAAGACGAGTCGATGGTTGCCGAAGTAATCGACAATACTACCTCGCGCGGACGAACCCTCCGCTTCCTCTACGACGGTACGCACGACAAGTTTAAAGAAGATTTGTACGCGCTCGGAGAAACGCCCCTGCCCAGATACATCGAACGCCCCGTCGAACCGGAAGACGCCGAACGCTACCAGACGATCTACGCCACCGAAGAGGGCGCCGTAGTAGCCCCCGCCGCCGGCCTGCATTTCAGCCGGGAACTGATGAGGAGGCTGGAAATCAAAGACAGCAAATTCGTCTTCCTCACCGTTCACTCCGGACTTGGAAACTACCGCGAAATAGACGTGGAGGATCTGTCCAAACACAAAATCGATTCCGAACAGATTCTCATCAACCTCGACGTAGTTACGGCCGTCAACAAAGCTATCGACTCCGGACGACGGGTTTGCGCCGTCGGCACCTCCGTCATGCGGGCTATCGAAACCGCGGTCAGCACCGACAAGCACCTGAAGGAATACGACGGGTGGACGAACAAATTCATCTTCCTTCCCTACGAATTCAGCGTCGCAAACGCCATGATCACCAACTTCCACCCCCCACTCTCCACCCTGCTGATGATGGCGGCTTCGTTTTGCGGCTACGACTTGCTCATGAAGGCTTATCAGGTTGCCATTCAAGAAAATTACAGGTTTTGCGCCTACGGCGACGCCATGCTGATTCTTTAAATTATGCACATCGTATACCTCAGCATCGGCTCCAACATCGGCAACAGGCGCAAACACCTGATTGCGGCCATGGCGCGGCTTGCCGAAAGAGCCGGAGAGATTCCCGTCATCTCAAGTCTGCACGAGACCGAGCCGTGGGGATTCGAATCGGCAAACCTGTTTCTTAACGCAACCCTCCGGCTGGATACGAACCTGACGCCCGCTGCCCTGCTGGAGGTGATGAAAGGTATTGAAAACGAACTCGGACGGACGCATAAATCCGAGGGAACGGCATACGCCGACCGCATCGTCGACATCGACATGCTGCTGTACGACAACATGATTATCTACTCCGACAAGCTCACCTTGCCGCATCCGCGTATGCACCTCCGCACATTCGTGATGCGGCCTCTGGCCGAAATCGCCCCGCGACTGCGCCACCCGGTGTTCAATCGCACCATGGCCGAACTGGCCGCAGCCCTCGACCGGCGCTTTTAAAGGCGCCGGAACGGCGGCCTGACCATCGCCGGACGGCTATCCGCCCGAACCCTGCGCTACGCATCCGACGCCAACGCCGACGTAGCCGCTTCTTCCGCATATTTATCGCCGAAGGCATCCACGTCGTCTTTTTCGCCGGCGAGCCAGAGCACATCGTCTTTCTCAAGACGCAGATCGGCCGTGAAGTGAGTTATCGAATGTCCGTTGCGATCTATACCGATTATCATACACTCCGTGCGCTCCCGCGTATTAAGCTCGCGGATGGTCTTGCCGGCCAGCGGCGAACCGGACTCGACGACGTAGTTCGACAGCACGACGTGATGCACCGCCTCGTCCTCCGTTTCCTGCTGCTGCTGATATTGCGCCACACGGCTCAGGCACTTTTGTATCTCGTCGTCCGATCCGACCACTATCAGTTTGTCGAAAGGATACAGACGCACGTTGCCGTCGGGGATATTTATCTTCACCGGGCCGCGGATTACGGATACGACGTTCACCCCCGCCAACTGCTTGAAGTTAAGCTCGCGCAGCGTCTTACCCACGCTGGGCGACGTCTGCGACACGATGACTTCCTCCACATGAATATCCTTATCCAGCAGGTCGCGCACCGTCTTTTTCCGCACCGCCGTCATCCGCTCTTCCATGAGTTCCTTACGGTTCAGGTTCTCGAAAAACACGCGCTCTATCCGCCGCGACTGTTTCTTCACGCCCTGAGACCAGATGATGCCCGCCACAATCAGCATGGATATGACGCACAGCACCGCCGTAGCGTTCGGAAACAGCGGCACAAGCACCATCAGCACCAGCACAAGGCATATAAGCACGCGCGCGGCTATCAGCATCAGAAGCCCCGTCCGGTTAAGCCGGTTGTCCGACCATAGCTTCCTGAACTCTCGCGACTTGCTTTTGCGCACCACCATCGCGCGCAGAAACGGAGCCAACGTCAGTATCGTCGCCGACGCCACGATCAGCCGTCCCCACAGCGAAGGAATTTCCGACAGCACCCACGGCCGGAAAAACCTGTCGGATGCAAATATGACCGACAAACTGATCAGCAGATATATCGCCACTATCCGCGACACCTTCTTCAGCAGCGTATTCCAGTCCGAACGGCGGTTCACCGTCGTCGCATAACCTGCCGACGAATAACCCTTCAGCAAACGCTCCCAGCGCGCAGGCACATGACGCTCAAGCATCGCATACACCGGCGTCGATATACGTATGAAATACGGCGTGCCGAACGTCGTCAGCGTCGACACTGCCACTATGATCGGATACAGAAAATCGTCGATCACCCCCAACGTCACACCCAACGTCGCTATAATGAACGAGAACTCCCCTATCTGCGCAAGACAAAACCCCGACTGTACGGCCACCTTCAAACTCTGTCCCGACACCGACACGCCGAGCGTAGCAAAAAATATCCTGCCCAGTATCACTATCCCGCTTATTATCAATATCGGCACAATATGCGACACAATTATCCCCGGATCTATCATCATCCCCACCGACACGAAAAAGACGGCGCCGAACAGGTTTTTCAACGGCTCCACAAGATGCTCTATTCGCTTCATCTCCACCGTCTCCGCAAGTATGGACCCCATCACAAACGCACCGAGCGCCGACGAAAATCCCGCCGACGAAGCAAACAGCACCATACCCAGACACAAACCGATCACCACCACAAGCAGCGTCTCATTATTCAAATACTGCTGGAAACGCTTCAGCAACGTAGGCAGCAGATATATCCCCACGATAAACCAGATCAGAAGAAAAAACGCCAGCGCCACCACGTTTTTCACCAGCTCCACGCCCTCAAACTGCCGACTCACCGAAAACGTCGACAGCAACACCATCATCACAATCGCAGCCAGATCCTCCACAATCAGCATGGCAAACACGATGCCCGCAAACTTCTGCTTCTGCAGACCGGTATCCGTCAACGTCTTTATAATTATCGTAGTCGACGACATCGAAATCATGCACCCCAGAAACACGCTGTCCATATCCGACCAGCCCAGCATCTGACCCGCAATATATCCGATCGCAATCATCGACCCCAGCGCAAACACCGACGCCACCGACGCCGTCCCGCCCACGCTTATCAACTTCTTGAAACTGAACTCCAACCCAAGCGCAAACAGCAGAAAGATCACCCCGATCTCCGCCCATATACTGATATTCACCGCATCGGTCACCGACGGAATAAACACAAAATTCGGCCCCGCCAGAAACCCCGCCACGATATATCCCAACACCACAGGCTGCTTCAGCCACTTAAACAAAATAGTCACGCCCCCCGCCGTAATCAATATAAGCGCAAGATCGTGAATAATAGGAGGTAAATGTACCATAATCTTTATTTTATATACACCCGTATCCCGGAAGCGCGCACGCCGCAACGCATTGCCCGCAGACACAGCCGCCTTCCGTGCACGCAAAATTATGAAAAAATACAACACCCACGCACCCTTCCGAAACAATATATTTCGCCCCGCACCCGCAAACCGCACCCGCACCCCCACCCCACGCACGCACGCACAAAAAAAACCCTCCCGCACGAATGCGGGAGGGAGCAATCACCTAATTAAAAAATCACAGCATATGAGCAAGAAATACCAGTATCAATTCACAATAATCGCCGTAACCGGACCCTCAGGCCCCTCCTGTCCGTGCTGATTCGAATAACGCGCAAACAAATACGCGCGCTTCGCCACCAAAGCATCCGAAAACGTAATCATATGATGGCACGTCGACGAGAAACCCTCAAAATGAAACGAACTCCTCGCCGGAACCGGCTCGCCCACCTCGACAACCGCCGAGTAAAGATTGCTGCCCGTAGCGTCGTCCGGACGCTTCTTTTTCCCCGTCACCGCATCTTCAACAATCACATCAAACTGAAATTCCCCCACGCGCACCACCGTAACCGTACCCGTACCCTTCGGCGGCAACACCGGCGTACGTATATCGTCCGGCGGAAAGATTCCGAAAATCTCCTTATCAGCCACGCTCACCGCGTCGTTAAACCGAATCTCCTTGTTCAAAAACACGCGCCACTGCGACTTCAACGCCTTCAACGCAATGTTGCGCGCATCGCGGCTCGACTTCGTCGCCGTCGACGGATTCGTACACAGCGCCTGAAGCGTCGTGAAATTACTCAACAAATCCTTAATCTTGGCAAGCTCGTTGGGATTAATCCCATAAGGCACTTCATTCACCATCGCCGTCGTATAAGCCACTTGGATGTACACTGCAAATCCGCTGATTGTCCCCGGCATTACTGTTTTAGCTTTCATAGATACCACTTATTTAAATTAATACTCATTTGATTACATACCTGTTAAATCCATTCTCCGCGTACCTCCGAAAGGCCCCTGCCTCATCGGCTTCGCCTTAAAACCGGTTGGTTTTAACTTGAAACCGGATGGTTTCGGTTTAAAACCGAGTGGTTTTAATTTGAAACCGGGCAGTTCCGACTTGAAACCGCCCGGTTTCGTTCCGAAAATATTCAACTCCGATTTTGCCGTAACTCCGGCAAACCTTTCGGTACTCACTTTAAAATTCGACGCAAAGATAAAATAAATAGATTGGAGCGCAAAAAATACAAATCCGCCCATATTAAGGTTTATTCACCGTATTAACCACTCCATTTTAGTACTTATCCGATATTTTACAGCCGATTACACCCTCCACCCATCTACGACCACGTATGCCGCAGGCACAAAATTGTAACAAAATATAAGTTTTATTTCTTGATTATTAACTTTTATCTTCGGCAGAGACGTTTTCACCTCGCATCCCGTTCCCGCGATTACGGCGGCAGGCAGGACGGACATGCCTGCGCGCTGCTATGTTTTTCCTGTTTTCCCCGCGATTTTAAAATCATTTACATCCATGTTGGCGCCAAGATCACGAAAAACACCCCTGCCTGCGGACAAAAAAAAACAGAACACCCCGACAATCCGCGCCGGCATGTCCATCCGCGCGGCGCCCGGCGTCGGAACGCACGGCATGTCCGCCGAACCCGTATCGAAACGGGACGAACCGGCTCCGCCCGCGCAGGCGCCGGTTGCGCGCAAACGGCCGTATTTTATAAAAATCGACGAAATGAATAATTCTTTTTTCAAAACAGGAATATCTGTATATCAGTCGCTTATAGCTGCGACGATTTTAAATATGAAAAAAAATTGCTTTAAAATTTGCACGTCTCGGAATAATAGTGTATTATTGCGGTCGAAAACGAAAAAAAGGGACAAACCGGAGCGCCGGACCGTCCCGCAATCACCCGGGAAAAAGAAGAATCCGGGCAAATACGCCGGAAAACGAATACATGCAAACGGGAACATCACAGTGGTTATGATAAAATATTTTATGCCGATAATCGGCCTGTTTATACTCGCCTCCTGTCTGGTCACAGAACATGAGGAATCGACGTTCAAACGGACGGTACTTGTATATATCGGTCGCGATAACAGCCTCGGCAATTCGTCGGAAGAGAAAATCGAATCGCTGATGCACGGCTGGAACGGCAAAAACGGCAATCTGATCATCTATCAGGACATGTGGGGCGCAGGCGCCGCGTTGCAGGAGATATACGTGGAAAACGGGATCGCGAAGACGAAAGAAATATATGCGCGCGCAAGCGAAAACTCGGCGTCGCCGGAAGTGTTTGCAAGGGTACTGCGCGAAGTGGTTGCAACGTATCCTGCGGATTCTTACGGATTGATTGTATTTTCGCACGCATCGGGCTGGTTGCCCGACGACGCACTTACGTCCCCGCGTACATTAATAGAAGACGTCCCCGAAAATGCCCGGATGAGCCTGACCGGCTTTGCGTCGGCAATACCGGATGGCCGGTTTGACTTTATTGTATTCGAAGCCTGCTTCATGGCGGGCATAGAAGTGGCGTATGAGTTGAGAAACAAAACGAAATATATCGTGGCCTCGTCCGCCGAAATGCTATCTCCGGGATTTCGAGATACATACGAAACGTCCCTGAACGCGCTTTTCAAAAAAGAAGCCGGTTTGACGGAGTTTGCCGCGAAAGCGTATGAAGTCGCAGATGCAAAAACGGGCGATTTTCGCTCGGCCACGCTGAGCGTAATCGAGACGAAGGGTTTGCTCGCGCTGTCGAACTGGTTGCGGGACAACATCTCGCCCGACGGAGCCGAAAACGTGAACATAGAAGAGATTCAGCATTTCAATCGCTCCTCGGCGCATCTGTTTTTTGATTTTGAAGATTACTTCTCGCGCATATTGAAAAACGACGGAGCAAAGGACGAATTGAAACGATTGATAGACAATTGCGTGCTATACAGGGCAGCCACGCCGGAGTTTATGCCGTCGCCGGAGTATATGGGTTTCAAAATAGAAAAACATTCCGGCATGACGACTTACATCAGGCAAAGCAAATATCCGTATATGAACGGGAAATACGAAACACTTGAATGGTTTAAAAAAATATATATAATAAATTGAGTAAAAAATTTTGACACTATGATGCTTTATAAGAAAGAACACTTGTCTTGTATCAGTTACAAGACCGATGAGTCGGACGGATTCCGGCACATAAAAGTTGCCGAAGGCGGCACGATTGAGTTTCACAGGGACAGCGTCCACAACCTTGTATTTATGCTGGATGGCGGGATACATCTGGATACGCCGGACGGGCTTCACCGGAAAATAGGACCGAATGAAATGGTGCTGGTACCGAAGTCATGTGTGTTTACATATTATGTACGTGAGAACAGCGAAATGATTATCTTCTCGTTCAGAATCCTGAAATCGGTCTGCGACAAGCTGTTTATCCAGCGTATGCTTGAGCATCAGGAAGGATTCGAGCCGCTTGGCGTGCTGCCGTTCCGGCAACCGATAGAATCGTTTATCCATACGATGGTGTTCTATCTGAACGAGGGCTTGAACTGCGAACATCTTCACGAAATCAAGGAAAAGGAATTGTTTTTGCTTCTGCGCGCGTTCTACTCGCGTCGCGAACTCACCAAACTGTTCCACGAGATACTCGGCGAAGCGGATTTCAGAAGCCTTGTAGTGCAAAACTTCATGCGCGTAAAAAACATCGGCGAACTGGCAGCTCTGGCAAACATGGGACGCACCACGTTCGACAGCAAATTCAAAACCGTCTTCGGCATGTCCGCCCGGCAGTGGATACTGGTACAGATCGCAAAACAGGTAAAAATGAAAGCGATGGATCCCGACATCACCATCAGCGACCTGATGGATGAGTTCAACTTCAATTCGGCTACACATTTCAACTGGTTCTGCAAAAAACAATTCAAATGTACGCCGCTCGAACTTATCCGCAGTTGCCGGAGAATAGCGGCAGCCCAGTCCGGCAAAAAAAGCGGCGGGAGCAAAAAGAAGAAAGGTTGACGGTTGCGGAAACAAGTCGCTTATATTTTGATAATAAATCAGATAAATTTGTTTTCACATAAAAAAAACAATATCTTTGCCGGAAAAATGAATATTGATTATAAATAAATAAGAAAACCGTATGAAGAAATGGGTATTTATGATAGCGGCAGGATTATTGAGCGTCAGTGGTTTCTGCCAAAATGTGGCGCTGAAAAGCAACCTCCTGTATGATGCGACTACAACGATTAATCTGGGCATTGAGTATGCCTTGTCGGATAAATTGACGCTGGATGTAGGGATGAATTACAATCCGTGGGCATTTCCCCAGAAGAAATTAAACATGCAGGGCGAAGAAATTGTAGATGAAGGCTATGATGCGAAATTAAAGCACTTCATGGTGCAACCCGAATTGCGCTGGTGGCTATGCGAGAAATATAACGGGCATTTTTTCGGCGCTCATGTCCATTACGCCAATTTCAATATCGGCGGGCTGTCATTCCTTCCCGACGGTTGGGGGGATCATCACGACGACGGCATCCAGAATAAACGTTTCGAAGGATGGGGAGGCGGTAGCGGCGTATCGTACGGCTACCACTTGCTGCTCGGCAACCGTCTCAGTCTGGAATTTACGCTGGGACTCGGTTATGCTTATCTTAAATACGGTAAATTCGATTGTGCCAAGTGCAGCAAAGAAATTTCGAGAAGTACGATGCAGTATTTCGGGCCGACCAAAGCAGGTATAAGTGTAATATTCATGTTAAAATAAGAAAGGGGAAAACGATGAAGATAAAGATGCGGAAATTAAAACTTGCCTGTCTGATTTTATTAATATTACCGGCATGGCTCACGGCGCAGACGCAACTGCGGGCGAAAGTCATGTCCGAGAAACTTGGGCATACGGGAAGTGCAATGACGGTAGACCTTACGTTCGATGTGAGCATGTTGAAGATGAAATCGGTCGAAACCCTGATCTACACGCCTGTACTTGTGTCGGGAAAAAACAAGATGGAGTTGCCGAAACTTATTCTCAAGAGCAAGCTCCGCTACAAGCTGGATCTCAGAGAGAAAAAACTGAACGGCACGCCGCTCGAAGCTGTCAGCAACTACGAAGTGAATATGAAGACGCCCGTTTATGCGGTAGAGAAATTCAACAAGAAAAGCAAACCCCGGATACCTTATCATGTCTCGATACCATTTAAAACATGGATGGACGGCGCTACGCTGCAAATCCGCGAAGAAGCGTTCGGCTGTTGCGGCGCACCGGCACAGCAGATTGCAACGACAAAAACCAACTCCGAAAAGCAGCAGACGGAAGTAAAGGCGGTAGAGATAAATCCGCAATTCCGTTATCTTACGCCCGAAAAGGAAAAAGAGAAAGTCCGTTACGAGATTGGAGAAGCATATCTTGATTTCCCGCAAGGCCAAAGCGTCATACTTCCCAACTTCCGCGGCAATCGCCGTGAATTGGACAAGATAAATCAAATGATTGTGATTGTGGCAACCGATCCCGACGTGAAAGTGACGAGCGTAGAGATGCGCGGTTATGCTTCGCCCGAAGGTTCGCAAAAGCTAAACTACGAACTTTCGTTTAAACGGGCGCAGGCCATGCGCGAATATTTCGTACAAATGAGTACGATTCCTTCCGGACTGTTCCGCACGGGCGTCGGCGGAGAAGACTGGGACGGACTGAAACGGCTGATACAGGATATGTACTACATGATACCCATGAAATGGGACATTCTCGCAATTATCGAACGCGAATATGATTTGGACAGGCGCGAACAGTTGATTAAGAATCTTGGCGGCGGTGCGCCGTATAAGAAGATTTACAGCGACCTGTATCCCAAATTGCGCAGAGTGGACTGTCAGGTGAATTACGTGGTCCGCGACTTTACGCTCGAAGAAGGCAAGAGACGCATCAAAGAAAAGCCGAAATTGTTGAGCCAAAATGAGATGTATCAGGTAGCGCGAACCTATCCCGAAGGCAGTCGCGAGTTTAACGAGACATTGCTTACGGCACGCAACCATTTCCCGAACAATGATATAGCCAACTTGAACGCAGCAGCGGCGGCGCTGGCGGAAGGCGATGTCGAACTCGGACGCGAATACTTGGAGAAAGTGCAGAACACCGATTCTCCGGAATACGATAATTGTCTGGGCGTATTATATATGTATGACGGCGATTACGACGAAGCGGAAACGTATCTGCAAAAAGCGCTGGATGCGGGTCTGGAGGAAGCTGCCCATAACTTGCGTGAACTGGCGAGAGTGCGCGGAAACAGGTCGTCGCATACCGGACGGTAAAGAAGATCGTCGTTTAAGCCTTGTAAATATATGCGTTTAAGTCGCTCATACGCGCCGGTAGCCGTGGTGTGCCTGACGATTCTGTTCGGTTGCAAAGACAGCCGTCAGGCCGCCGCGGTCGGACAGCGCGAATTTCCGGCAGTGACCGTGCCGTCTCTTTATATTGATCCTCAGTCGCGAGCGGAATATATGACCATGCACTATTGGGATCGCTTCGATTTCCGCGATACGGTCAATATCGGCAGCGCCGTCGGCGTCACGGAACAGGCGCTGGTCGATTACATCGCAATCATTTCGTATGCACGGTATGACGTAGCCTGCAAAGGGCTTGTGCATCTGATAGATTTGGCCGAAAGCGATTCTGCCGCATATGCATTTTTTGCCGCCAATCTGGAACGTTATCTTTATGAGGCCGATTCGCCAATGTATAACGAGGCGTTTTTCATGCCCGTGCTGGAACGCATGCTTGCATCGGAAATAACGGACGACACGCACAAGATACGCCTGAAAATGATTTGGAACGATATGCAGAAAAATCGTCCGGGTACGCCCGCCGCAGAGATTCACTACCAGACAGCTTCGGGAAGCCGGCGGATGTTGTCGGCGATTCGTGCCGAATACGTGTTGCTGGTGTTTCATAATCCGGGATGTAATGCATGTGTTACCTTGATTGACGAGATAGTAAATTCCGCCGTCATTAAGGCGATGCAGGACAGGAATAGCCTCCGGATACTCGCGATTTATCCCGACAAACAGTTGGACGAATGGGAAAAACACCTTCATGAAATACCTTCGTCGTGGTTGAGCGGTTTCGACTATAATATGGAAATAGACGGCATGGAAACTTATGTCCTGCGGGCGATTCCGTCGGTTTATTTGCTGGACAAAAACAAAAATGTCATACTGAGGGACGTTTCGATTCCTGCGGTGGAGCAGTATTTGACTTTGCCGGATTGGAACCGGCAGTAAGTTGTAATAATTGATTCGGTAATTCCGTAAACTAATCCGAAAACACTGATTTTAAATAAAAGAACGTTTTATTACAATAGCGTATAATATGCCGGAATGTCTATCTTTGTATGCTTGTAAATAAATAACAAATAATATATGGATAATTTGAAATGGTCGGAGCTTCCGTTTGGCTATATGAAAACGGATTATAATATAAGATGTTATTATCGTAACGGACGATGGGGTGAACTTGAAGTTACTTCGTCCGAAATCATCTCCATGCATATGGCGTCCACATGCCTGCACTACGGTCAGGAAGCCTTCGAAGGCCTGAAAGCGTTTAAAGGGAGGGATGGGAAAATTCGCGTTTTCCGCATGAACGAAAATGCCGAGCGGTTGCGCTCGTCGTGCCGTGGAATAAAGATGGCCGAGTTGCCTGTCGAACGGTTCGAAGAGGCCGTCCGCAAAGTGATACTGCTGAATGAGCGCTTTGTGCCTCCTTACGGAAGCGGAGCATCGCTTTATATCCGTCCGTTGCTGGTCGGGTTGGGCGCTCAGGTGGGCGTCAGTCCGGCATCCGAATACTTGTTTCTGGTCTTTGTCACGCCGGTAGGCCCTTATTTCAAGACCGGATTCAAACCTGCGCCGGTCTGCATCATGCGAGCGTTCGACCGCGCCGCGCCGCATGGTACGGGTACGTTTAAAGTCGGAGGTAACTATGCGGCCAGTCTGACGGCCGGATGTCTGGCGCATGAAAAAGGTTACGTTGCCGTACTGTATCTTGACCCTAAAGAAAAGAAATATTTGGACGAATGTGGCCCGGCCAATTTCTTTGCCATCCGCAACAATACGTACATCACGCCGGTTTCCGGTTCGATTCTGCCGTCTATCACAAATAAAAGCCTGATTCAACTGGCCGGAGACATGGGGCTGAAGGTCGAACGCCGTCCGATACCCGTCGAAGAACTTGCCTCTTTTGAAGAAGCGGCTGAATGTGGGACGGCTGCCGTGGTGACACCTATATCGCGTATTGATGATTTGGACGAAAACAAATCATACCCTTATACCGAAGGCGACAAATCGGGCGCAGTCTGCGAGAAACTCTATAATACACTGCGCGCCATTCAAAGCGGAGATGAACCCGATCCTTACGGATGGGTGACTGTTTTTGAGTAGGAAAAGTAACAGGATTCACAAGGAAATACAGACTCGTTATAGAACCAAAAAATTCGACTCTGAAAACGGCTTCAGTGGAATATTTTTTACAGGCTCGAATATAAATAACTGTATAACAATATAATAAAAAGAGTAAAAATATAGGGAAATCCCTACTTTAAAATTGAGACAGCATGAGTAATTTTGCTTCGTAATTTTAAATATTAAAGCGATGAAGAAATTATCTAAATTAATGTTGGTTGAACTGGAGAGAAAAGAACTCTCCGGAAGGCAAATGAAAAATGTGAAAGGCGGAGCTAATTATTGTTTATGTGGTTGTTGCGGTGGCAGTTAGAGTACAGATCAGAATGCTTATGCCAATTGTGGGAACAATTTGTATTCGCCATGCGGTGATGCCACTTATGGATTATGTTAACGTTATTACACCATCCTCGGTTCACTGAGAAAATTAAGCAAATGCTTGAAAAGCAGACCTATTTTCTGTGGGCAGTTTGTTTTTCTGCCGTATGTGTTTCCTGCGTGGGAAGACATACGGCAGAATTGCCTGCGGACGCTATAGGTGTAATACAAATCGATGTCACGCGGGATCGCCTGAAGGCCGAGGAATTTGCATTAGACAAGGCTGTTTCGGAACTGGAATATATCCCTCTGGAGACGACGAAAAACTGTCTTGTAAGCAGGCTTCACAATGTTTATATGATTGGAGACAATTTGCTGGTCAACGATATGTTTAACCTGTACATATTTGACAGGCAGGGGAAATTCATCAGACCCGTCGGCCGGCGAGGGCAGGGACCTTCCGATTATGAGTATGTGCAGACGGTTATTGTGGATTCGGACAGCAGGGTGT
>JAISNP010000143.1 GCA_031276175.1 Tannerella sp. | reverse complement strand
GGGCGGCGATTCGGTGAAGGTCAATGTATCGTGGACGCCGTCGACGCTCAAAGCGACGGTTTACGTAACGACGATAGAAAACGGTTCGGGTACGCTTACGGAGAGGACGGAGCTTACGTCCACTCCGTCGCGTTACGGTTATGCGGCAGGCAAAGTCACATCGGACAGGATGATAAAGATCGATTTTACAGTTACGGACGGCGTCCGGACGGATGTCGAAACGCTGATGATACGTTACAGAAATAATTAAAGACAATCATGATGAAAAAGAAAACAACGATATATACATACACAAAGATACGGTCAATCATATGTACCGTCCTCCTCTCCCTCGTTTTTGCAGGATGTTCGGAGGAGCATGTCATCATCACCCCGGACGCAGGCGACCGGACGGAGGGAAATGAAGTACGCGTCGCCTTTGCGCTCCGCGTTCCTTCTCCGCAGTCGCAGTCGTACGCCACGAAAAGCGTCCCCGATGAAAGCGCGGTCAACATGATCCATCTCCTTTTGTTCAAGCCGGGCGTCGGCGGTACATTAAGTCAATACGTACGTATAGACGACATCGCCTCCGTGTCGGGCACGCAGAAGACGTTTCGTGCGACGCTTCCGCAGGGAACTTACGACATTGTCGTGCTGGCCAACGCGCAGGCGATAATCAACAGCAGCGGTATCGCGCTCGGCGATGCAAAGGAAGACGTGTTCGCCGCCCTTACGGAAACGAACGCGGGCAAACGCGCCGGCAGCGACATCCCGATGTGGGGACAGCGCGTGAATCAGGCGATCAATTCGCAGACCGACTTTTCCGGCAGCAATGCCATTCCCATGATACGTATGCTTGCCCGGATAGAGGTGGACGTGTCGTCCGATGTGGCGGGCGCGAACAACAGCAACTTTGCACTGACCGACATCCGGCTGTACAATTACAGTTCGCGCGGCGCGCTGGCGCCCGACCTCCGGACATGGCCTTCGGACAACCGTGCCGTACAGCCCAGCCAACCGTCGGGTGCGGAGGGCTACGGCATTGTCCGTTATCCCGCAAACGCGCCGCTGGTGTTCGACACCCGCATGTTTTACACCTACGAAGCGCCGGCGGGCAGTCAGGGCGCATCAAGGGCGGATAACACCTGCCTTGTGATAGGCGGAAGCTACCGCGGCGGGGCGACGACGTACTACCGCGTGGATTTCATCGACCGTAACACTCCGAACGTCTGCCTGCCGCTGCTGCGGAACTGCCGCTATTCGGTAAAAATCACTGCCGTTACCGGCGCAGGCTATCCCACGCCCGAAATCGCGTTCGACGCGGTGCGTTCCGGCATGGAGACGAACATCATCGGATGGAACGACGGCGGGATGGGAGACATATCCGTCGACGGCCAGCATACGCTGGAGGTATCAAGCAGCGCGTTCGACTTCCCGAACGAAGCCCGGACGACGGCGGACGCCGCCAACCGCTTGACGATCCGCACCGACGTCGCCGGCGGATGGCGCATAGAAAAGATCACGGACGACAGCGGCGCGGCGGGCACGGCGGCGTGGCTCACGGTAAGCGAAACGTCGTTCGCCACGCCCGGTATGCCGAAAGACATCTATCTTTTCACGGAAGAAAATACGACGGGTGTCGCCCGGACGGGCTACCTGTACATACGCGCCGGTCAGCTTTCGTTCCGCGTCACGGTAAGGCAGGAAGAACGCATCGACATGCGGATCACGGACGGCGCGGGGCAGGAGATACACGAACTCGTCTTCCCGTTCGCCGGCGCCGCGAAAAGTTTTAACATCGCGTGGATGCCGTCCGCAACCGACGTTACCGTCACCGTCACCCCCGTCGGCGCGGACGCTACGGGCGCCGCCGTCGGTTTCGCCGGCGCGGGCTATCCGGCGGACAACACCGCCATTCGCGGCGGTGCGGCGGCATACAGCGTCAGGGCCGACGCCTACTCCGGCAGCGATCCCCTGATATGTCGCGCCTCAAAAATAGACTTTACCGTCAGCAGCGGGGAGAAGGTCGCAACCCGCACGCTCTTCATCCGGCAGTACGAATACGGACTCGTCCCCGTCATCCCCGGTGAATTTTCACTCGACGGCGGCATCAAAAAGATAGGCATCCGTTCCAACATACCCTGGGAACTGAAGTCCGTCTCCGACCCCGACAATATCATCCTCGACAAGCAGGCGCTGACGAATCTCACCGGCGGCCCGAACCCCTCCGCCGCGGGCGACGAAGTATCGTTCCGCATAGCAGACAGGATGAACGCCACCGCCGAATCGCACGCCGTATTCGTTTTCGTCGACGCCGCCGGCAATACCTACGACGCACGGATAACCGGCGCCCCCCTGTACGAAGTGGACAACCTGCTGGTATGGCCGAAAGACGAACTTATCGAAGCGTCCGACACCTGGTACACCTTCGCCGACGTACCCTACGGCAACCTCACCATGGATACCCCGCCCGCCGGGGAGCGGAACCCCACCGTAGACCCCCGCAGTTGCGCCGGCCGCAACCCTGCGTCCCCCGACGCATGGCGCCTTCCGACAAGGAATGAGATATACAAAATCTTCCAATACTTCAGGAATAACGGCGGATACGCAAGCTACGGAATGGTGGACGTAGACTTCAACGGCTCCATGACGCACGGGTACTGGACGGCGGAATCATCCATCGGCGTGGCCCACTGGGCGGGATACAATACCTCCAAGAATGCAGGCTATTCGATCTTGCTCCCTAAAACCCAGACCGGCTCCTCCTTTATTGACCAAGGAGATAAGCTCCGGACACTGTACATACACGTCCGGTGCGTAAGAAGCAAGTAGCGGATACCGGCGGCGGCCGTCCGCCGTCGGCGAAAAGCAACCGACTATGTCGGCAGACTTGCCGCAGGCTGCGAGAGAACTACCGACTATGTCGGCAGACCCGCCGCAGGTTGCGAGAGAAAAAATGACTATGTCGGCAGAAGTGCCGCAGGTTGCGGGAGAACTACCGACTATGTCGGTAGTTTCGCCGCAAGGTGCGGGAGGAAAAATGACATAGTCGGCAGTTCCCTCGGTATCGCCGGGATTGGAAAAAAAACGTAATGCGTGAGAAACCGGTTTACCGGCGTTTCGAGTGGATTGGGAAGTTTGTTATCGGGAAGACCGTCCTGCGCGATGCCTTCCCTGCAATCTAAGAATTTCTTTTCGTGGTCCCACTTGGGCTTGAACCAAGGACCCCCTGATTATGAGTCAGATGCTCTAACCAACTGAGCTATGGGACCTGATTTCAAAAGGAAATAATCGAAATCGGGGACAAAGATAATGAAAAGAATGAATACGCTGATGTATGTCCCCGTTTTTTCTTACAATTGCTGCATTTTCCGATCGCACTTATTCAGGCCTGCTTTTCATAAAATTTTATGCCCTTTACTGTCCCGTCTTCAAAACTTCCATTACCTTTGCGCTAAATATAACATTGTACAAAATAATGATGTCTGCTTTTGAGCCTTTTAAGAAAAGAACGAAAACGGTTGCCATATGTACGCCAACCTGCAATGCGTGTATTGCAGTCGTGCGTACATCCGAAGGAAAGCACGAAAAAGTAAGTCCGGCATGACGGAATTGCAACGGATAGACATCAGGCAGATGCTGTATGAAAAATCTCCGCGACTTGCGCGAAAACTCCCTGCCTTCCTGATTCGGTATCTTTGCCGGATTGTACACCAGGACGATATAAATGCCATACTTGAGCGTCACCGCCATCTGAAAGGCGTGGAGTTCATGCAGGCGCTGGTGCGCGAGTTCGGTGTGACTCTTGAACTGCACGGCGAGGAAAACCTGCCCGGAGAGGGGCGGTATATTTTCGCATCCAATCATCCGCTGGGAGGGCTGGACGGTATTTGTCTTGCCGCAATTCTGGGCGAACGCTACGATTCGAAAATACGTTATCTGGTCAACGACCTGCTGATGTTTATCCCCAATCTGCAATCCATCTTCGTTCCCATCAACAAGCACGGCACGCAGAATCGGGACGCCGCACTGAAACTTGACGAAGTCTTTCGTTCGGACAACCAGATACTGACTTTTCCGGCAGGGCTCTGTTCGCGAAAGACGAAAGGCCGGATTTGCGACTCCGAATGGAAAAAATCGTTTATTCAAAAAGCCGTGGCGTATCGTCGCGACGTGATTCCCGTGTATTTCGAAGGATGCAACTCCGCTTTTTTTTATCGCCTGGCCAATCTTCGCAAGCGTCTTTGTATTAAGACGAATATTGAAATGTTATATTTGCCGGACGAAATGTTCGGGAATAAAAACGGGACGTTCCGGATTTATTTCGGCACACCTGTTCCGTGGCAGACCTTCGACGGCACACTGAAACATCACGAATGGGCGGAACGGATAAAGGAAAAAGTATATTCACTAAAAGTAAGATAAACAATTATGCAGGAAATTATCCGACCGGTCGAACGGGAAGCGCTGAAAAGAGAACTCGTACCGGGAAAAAGACTCAGGAAAACGAACAAGTCCGACAACGAAATATATATAGTGACGGCGCAGGATTCGCCTTGCGTGATGCAGGAAATCGGGCGGTTGCGCGAAATCGCATTCAGGCATTACGGCGGCGGGACGGGGCTTTCGGCGGATATCGACTCCTTCGACACGATGGAAAATGCTTACAGACAGTTAATCGTATGGAGTCCGCGAAACGAGGAAATTCTGGGCGGCTACCGTTTCCTTTGCGGAACGGACGTACGGTATGACGCGAACGGTAAACCGCTGCTCGCCACGGCACACCTTTTCAATTTCACGGCACGCTTCCTGAATGACTATCTGCCGTATACGGTCGAGTTGGGGCGCTCGTTCGTATCGGTCGACTATCAGGCGACGCTCAGCTCGTCGAAAAGCATTTTTATCCTCGACAATCTGTGGGACGGGTTAGGGGCATTGACGGTTATCGCCCCGGATTTGAAATATTTCTACGGCAAGATGACGATGTACAACACCTACAACGTCGAAGCGCGAAACATGATTCTGTATTTCCTGAACAAACATTTCCCCGATACGGAAGGGCTTGTTGAGCCTGTTTACCCGCTGGAAACGGATATGAATCGGGAAGAAATGCGCCGGCTTTTCCGTCACGAACATTACAGGGACAACTACAAAATACTGAATCGGGAAGTGCGCAGGCGAGGCATCAACGTCCCGCCGCTGGTGAATGCCTACATGAATCTTTCGCCCAGGATGCGCGTGTTCGGGACAGCAGTCAATCACGAGTTCGGCGATGTGGAAGAAACAGGTATTCTTATTGCCATCAGCGAGATACTGGAAGAAAAGAAGAAACGCCATATTGAAACCTACCTGAAAGAACTGAACGACTGCGAATCGAAACAGCAGGCGTTTCCGGGACTTTCTACCGTGTGATTTTATACATAAGGTTATGGGGATTGCTTTGTTGCTCCCCTTGCACATACACCGGTTCGAAATACACCCTTTCGGATAGGTGCGACAATCCGAACTGAAAATCAACGCAGTCAAAGGCATCAATCCGATACATGCCGTTGCCCCCTCCAGCGTTTCTGTGCTGTTTTATCGTCATATGTCAAAAGACTGGGATAAATGGCCACCGGATGTTAATAGTCGATTTGATGAGATGATACGTAAGCAAGAAATGAAAAAGGCCCAAAAGGATGCTGATATAGCGAAAGCATCTGGAGCCAGTTTAGAATGGCATGTGCCAACTAAAGAAAAAGCTATAGAATTGGAAAAGATGTTTGAAAAATATGATGTAGAAGGTATTGATATAATTGTAACACCTAAATAAATAAGAAATTATGGAACAAATTGATTTTTTAATTCGATTTCCCAATAAGGAAATGACAGCAAGAGAATATATTGGCTTTTGTAAAATTATTTTGAAATCCTTACTTAATGCCTCATCTGATTTTACCACAGTAGGTATATGGAGTCAAGTGAAAAAAGCAAATTATAATTTTGATATGAATCTGACAAATTTTGAAGAAACAATTTTGAAGGAAATGCAAATTGAATCAGAAGAATATGCTTTTATTAATGAAAATGAATCGGAAAAAAATCTAATGCCTGATTCGAGAAGCTATGGCAATTTTGCTTTCAGTTTTGCTTTCAGTTTTAATGGAGATGAAAGTCGAGAAATGGGTGTTTCAATTTGGGCAGGTGATAGCGGGAACAAGGAAACAGGTATCTTAAATTTCACATTTCCGGAAAAAACAGAGTCAAGTATTACTCTTAAAAAGATACTGCCTTTGCTTAAAATAAATATTGATTTGGTTAATCCTTATTATGCAACAATATCTTCATTCGAATTTAGAAAAAAAGCCAATCAAAAAGATGATAAATTTAAAATAGGCTGGATAAATTATTTTAGTGATAAACAAACTGCATCACTTTTACCTAAAGACGTTTCTAAAGAAGTATTACCCAATGGAGGTGTTATATTTTGGCTGTCTGAAGAGAGGACTGTAAGTACAAATGAAACACTTGTTGCTAAAGCAACAGAAATAAGAAATATACTTGCAAAAAAGGGGTTGTTAAAATATTCGCAAGTAAAACCAATGACATAAATGTAAAATTATTAATTGAACAATTGAGAACGACTGCAAAAGTTCGATGATCTTTT
>JAISNP010000050.1 GCA_031276175.1 Tannerella sp. | reverse complement strand
CCGAAGTATTAATTTAAATGTTTAAGGAACCATGATGAAACTGAAGTTTTTTAGAAAGCGGGATACGCGGCGACAATTACTGTGTCTGCTTTGTATCCTTTGTTGTTCGTGGACTGTGCTTGCACAGAAACGGATAAGTGGTACTGTGGTCGACGGCGTCAACGACGAACCGATCATAGGCGTGAATGTGGTGGAGAAAGGCACCATCAACGGAACGGTGACGGACGTGGACGGGAACTTCTCGCTGTCCGTAGCAGAGAATGCAACGCTGCAAGTATCTTATGTAGGATATATCACTCAAGAAATCAGAGTGTTATCCGCAATGGGGGGGGGAATTCTCTAATAATAAGGCTGTTAGAGGACGCGCAGGCGCTGGATGAAGTCGTAGTTGTCGGATATGGCGTACAGAAAAGGGCGTCTGTAACCGGTTCGGTGGCATCGCTTCAGTCAAAAGACATTGTAACTGTCAAAACGCCCAACGTCACCAACACGCTTGCAGGTAAACTGCCCGGACTGCGCGCCGTACAGCGCAGCGGCGCCCCCGGCGACGATGCAGCCTCCATCGACATCCGCGGTTTCGGGAGCGCTTTAATTATTGTAGACGGCGTAGAGCGCGATTTCAGCCAGATCGACGCAAACGACATCGAATCCATCAGCGTGCTGAAAGATGCCTCGGCAGCCGTGTACGGATTCAAGGGGGCAAACGGAGTTATCCTTGTAAATACCAAAAAGGGAGAGGCGGGAAAACCCAAAATCAATTATACGGGCTATGCCGGACTTCAGAACATCACGCGATACCCTGAATTTCTGGACGGATACGAATACGCCCTTTTGTACAACGAAGCCCAGCAAAACGTAGGCGTGAAAGCGCCCTATTCGGCGGAAGACCTGGAAAAGTACAAATCGGGAACAGTCGACTGGTACAAAGAAACCATCCGCAACTCGATTCCGCAGATGTATCACAATATGAGCGTATCGGGCGGAGCCGAAAAAGTGAAATACTTCTTTTCTTTGGGATTCACCGATCAGGAAGGCATTTATAAGTCCGGCGATTATACGTTTCAGCGCTATAATGTACGTTCGAATGTTTCGGCACAAATTGCAAAAGGATTCGGCGTAGACCTGCAACTGAGCGGACGTTTCGATACGCGAAACAAACCTTACGAATTTGAAGGAGGTTTGATTACCCGCAGTATTCAAATGGCAAAACCCGTATTCCCGCTATATGCAAACAACAATCCCGCCTACTGGCAAAATGCAGGCGATAAGGGAAATCCCGTACACATGTCCGACATCGACGAGGTAGGCTACTCGCGAAGAGACCGAAGGGAATGGAACGGATCAATGACTTTCAACTGGCAAATCCCGTGGGTTCAAGGACTGACCGCCAAAGCCATGCTGGCCTACGATTACCGCAACACTTACTCCAAAGACTGGTATAAGGAATGGTATGAATACGGCTACGATGCCTCCGCCGATGCGTATAATGTTACCGGAAGCCACACCATATCCGAACTGACGGCAAACTCGGAAAACTACTTCAAGCCTACACAGCAATATTCTCTCAGCTACGACCGCACGTTCGGAGACCACGACGTAGACGCCCTGCTGCTGTGGGAAACGTATAATCACAGAACGGACACGGTAAAGGCCTATCGCCAGTTTTCGGTAGGCGCCATCGACCAGATTAAGGCCGGCGATAAGGTTAATCTGAATAACGACGGCAACGCATCCGTATCGGCTCACGAAGGATTGGTCGGAAGGGTAAACTATGCGTATGCCGGCAAATATCTGGCCGAAGTCAGTTTCCGCTACGACGGTTCGTACAAGTTTGCTCCCGAAAAGAGATGGGGATTTTTCCCTGCCGTTTCTTTGGGCTGGAGAATATCCGAAGAATCGTTTTTCAAGCACGCATTGCCTTTTATCGAAAACCTGAAAATAAGAGGCTCGTACGGGAAAGTAGGCGACGAAGGCGATTTTGCCGCCTACCAGTACTTAACCGGCTATACATATCCGAGCGGAAATTACGTGCTGGGTTCCGGCGGCCTGTCGAACGGAGCAAAAGACAAGGGAATGCCCAATACAAACCTGACGTGGTACGAATCCACCACTTCAAACGTCGGCTTCGAAGCCATGATCCTCTCCGGCCTGCTGTCGGCCGAATTTGACTGTTTCACCCGGCAAAGGGAAGGCCTGCTTGCCACGCGCCTGCTCACCCTGCCTACTACATTCGGACAGGCGCTTCCGCAGGAAAATCTTAATTCGGATAAAACCTCCGGCTTTGAAGTCGTGCTGGGACACCGCAACAAGGTCAATGATTTTACATACGACGTAAAAGCCAATTTCTCGACCACAAGGCAATACTACGGACATGTAGAGCGCGCCGCCTCAACCAATATGTACGACAACTGGCGGAACAATACGAACGACCGCTACAAATCCATCAGTTGGGGGAAAAAGGTTGTCGGCCAGTTCCGGTCGTTTGAAGAAATCCTGAATGCTCCGATTCAGGACGGCAACGGAAACAAATCTTTGCTGCCGGGCGATTTCAGGTATGAAGACCGGAACAACGACGGCATTATCAACGGAAACGACGATCAGCCGATAGGCTACGGCTCGGATCCCCGCATGTATTACGGACTGAATTTGTACGGCGCATACAAAGGATTCGACTTAACCCTGTTTTTTCAGGGAGCCGGCGGTCATGAAGTCTTTATAAACAGCGATTTTGCAGATCCGTTTATACAGCAGGGTATAGGAAACGGTATTAACCTGTGGATGGACCGCTGGCACAGGGAAGATCAGTCGGACCCTTACAGTAAGTGGGTTCCGGGATATATGCCGGCTCTCCGGCCGACGGGTTATCAGGCAAATCGGACAAGCAATACATGGACGTTACAGAATGCAGCCTATCTCCGTCTGAAAACAATCGAAATAGGATATTCGTTGCCGAAAGCATGGTTGACACATGCAGGCATCGAAAATCTAAGATTATATCTGAACGGATTCAATATTCTGACCTTCTCGAATACGACAGGGTATATGAAATATATGGATCCGGAAAACAATAACAATGCATTCCGCTATTATCCGCAGATGAAAACGGTAAATGCAGGCGTAAACATTTTATTTTAAGAATAACAGGATTAAAAAGTATGACCATGAGATTATATAAAACAATATTTTTTGCCGCAGTTTTACCGGCAATCATTTCATGCGGCGATTATCTGGAAAAAGAATCGTTCGATATTATTACGCCGGAGCAGGTGTGGAAAGAGCCGAAACTCATAAACGGCGTGATGGTTAATTTGTATGACGGTCTTCAACTCGAAGATTTTAATTACTGGTACCGGGATGCCTGGCGTCTGATGAACGCAAGTACCCTGTCCGACGAAGCGCAGGGTTCCTTTCAAAAAGATCCCATGTTCGACAACGGAAATGCTGCGTACACGTATGAAGATTATTTGTTCGAGCAGAAATTTTCCGACCGCTACAAACTTATACGCAATTGCAACGATTTCATCAAGCAGGTCGAAGCGGCCGAATCGCTCTCCGATGCCGACAAGACATCGCTGCTGGCAGAGGCTCGTTTCCTCCGTGCCATGCACTATTTCACTTTGGTGAAGCGATACGGCGGTGTTCCGCTGATTACCGACCCGCAGGAATATAACCCCAACAATCTGGAATCATTGATGGTTCCCCGCAACAAGGAGGTTGAGATATATGACTTTATCGTGAAAGAATGTCGGGAAGCCGCATCCGGACTGCCGTTGCGGCGCGATGCCTCGGCGCGATACCGTGCCGACAAAGGGACGGCTCTGGCGCTTTGTTCGCGAGCTGCGCTATATGCCGGTTCCATAGCAAAATATGGCGCCGTCCAGCTGGACGGAGTGGTCGGGATTTCCGCATCCGAGGCTTCCCGCTTTTTTCAAACATCCTACGACGTGTCTTCGGAAATCCTGTCTCTTGGCGTATATGCGCTGTACAGTAAAAAACCGGATGACAAGGCGCAGAATTATTGCGACATGTTTTTGAAAGGAAACGGAGACAACGGCGAGTATATTTTCCGAAAGCAGTACAATGTAGCCGGAGGGAAAGGGCATGACTGGGATAAAAGAAATGCGCCGTTCTCTTTCCGTGCGGGAGGATGGGGCTGCGGAGTTGCTCCGACGCTCGAAATGATTGAAGAATACGACTGTACGGACGGCGTAACGAAACCGCTTCAATTGACGGATCCTCAGGGTACGTTGCTGCGGTTCGAAAATCCCTACGAGTTGTTCGAGGGAAGAGATCCGCGTCTGTATGCTAGTGTTTATTTGCCCGGATCGCCCATAAAAGGTTCCGTGATGGAATGGCGCCGCGGAATCATTGATATTGAAGGAAACCGTTATAGCGCCACCAGTCAGCCGGACGGCGGAAATCAGGTGGAAATAAACAGCATAACGTACAGTACGACGGGGAAAGACGGAGGAGCCGATGCCGGGGACGCTTCAAAAACGGGATTTTATCAGAAAAAGTTTTTCGACGAAACATTGACCGACATGAACATGGGCAAGTCCGAAACACCCTGGCCTGTTTTCCGCCTGGGAGAGATTTATTTAAATCTGGCGGAAGCCGCCGTGGAACTGGGAAAAAATGCCGAAGCCCTGCAAGCGGTGAACACAATCCGGGAACGGGCAGGAATATTCTTGCTGACAAGCATAGATATGGCAAAAGTGCGCCATGAACGCAAAATAGAACTGGCTTTCGAAGGACACCGTTTTTGGGATATGAAACGTTGGCGGATAGCCCATCTGGACGTTGCACAGGGCGGATTGAACGGTTTCAGAGGCACTGCGCTGCATCCCTGGCTCGATATAAGCGATAATAAATATGTTTTTGAAAAAGGATATAATACGCCCAAACAGAGGCGGATTTTCCTCGAAAAAAACTATTACGTGAAAATCAATGCCGACGACATTAACTCCAATCCGAAACTGGTTCAAAATCCGGGGTATACAAATTAATAAACTGTTAAACAAACCAGATATGAAAAAAATAAATATATATCTTATATCAATGACCGTCATGTACTTGCTGACCGGCTGTCTGAGCGATCTCGACAATTACGATGCACCGGGCGGAGGAATAAACGGAAAAATTCTGGACGCAGAGACAAACCAGCCTGTTCCCCTGCCGGTTCAAGGTTCGACGGGAACAATCATTAATCTGTATGAATTGAATACGGATGCGACAAAATCAATTGATTTTTATGCAAAATACGATGGCTCGTATGAAAATTCACAGGTATTTAACGGCGATTACGAAATAGTCGTCAATGGTCCGTTTGTCTCCCCGTGCAAGGGAAATGTAACCGTAAAGGGACAAACTTCGTACGATCTGAAAGCTCTCCCCTGTGCCCGCATTCACGCATCCGCAACCGTGTCGGGCGGGATTGTGACTGTTCAATATGAAGTAAATCCGACGTCCCCTTCCTTTGAAGTGTCGAATGTATATGGTTACTGGAATTTTGCTCCGGGTGTAGACGACGGCGTTGCCAATCATGCGGAAAAAATCACAGTCTCAGAAACTTCGGGCGAAATAAAATTTGATCTGAACAATAGCGTGACATACAAGAATAATCACTACAAAATTCAGGCAAACGGAAACAGGATTTACGTCCGTATCGGCGCCAGGGTAGACGGAAAAGTGAATTACAGTGTGATTTTGCCGGTAACAGTATAACTTGTTTGCCGTACAAATATTAATATCAATCCCCCGTTCGGCGCACATATTCCGCTGCATCCGGAAGTTTTGCCGAATGGGGGATTGGATTTTTGTACTCGTAGTTTTTCTGTCTTTCTGCCGATAATGTGAGTTAGACGTAAGAAGAAGCAAAAAAAAGAGATGTATTGACATGATTATTATTCACGTGAATTTTCGTCGCTGCCGTGCTTTTTATCGAGTGGATACGAGCGCTTTACGAAAGATCGCTTAGGTTGAACTCATGTTACACGGTCTTCCGTTGCTTTCAAGCCGTCTTCCGACGAACGTTTTTGATAATTCAAAACGGTTTCCGATTTGTTTTTGAAATATGAAACCACTTTTCCTTTTTCCGACAATTTTTTTTAATCCGGCGACGGGCTGTACCCGAAGTCACGGCGAAGAGTATCAAAAATAAAGAGGCAATGGATTGTTTATTTGGAAATAAGTTGTACCTTTGCACCCGCATTGTTTCCATGATATTTTTAGGATGATTTGCTAGCTCAGCAGGTAGAGCACATCCCTTTTAAGGATGGGGTCCTGGGTTCGAATCCCAGGCAAATCACCTTTTAATTCAATTTTTTTATTATTAAAGATCAAATCCCCGCACCGCTCGTGAAGAGTAGTGCGGGGATAATTTTTGTTTATTGCATCGTAAGCGTGTCGCTGTCTTTCAGTTGTGCGAGCGAGACGGTGAGCGGAGCGTATCCGGCAAGGGTGAAGGTGTATTGCCGGTAGTCGGTTCGGGAAAAGACGCCGGCTACGCCGCCATTTTCCAGGCTGTTGCCGAACTTGTAGTACCGCACGGTCAGCAGGTCGAAGGTAGAGCGGCCGCCGGCGTCGGTCGGCAGGTCGACCGTGTGGTTGTCGGGCGGGAGGGTGAGGGTGATGCGTTTGCCGGCAAGCGGGGCGCCGTTGCGGTCTTTGAATGTTAAGGTCTTGCTCTCGCCGTAACGTATTTCCATTTTGCCCGTGCCGCCGAAGAAGAAGGGCGTCTTTTCTTTTTCGGAGATGCCGATCCATTCGTTGTCGATCATGCGGTTGTTCCCGGTGTCCCAGTACCAGAAGCCGATGCGGACGGGGCGGAAATATTCGCTGTCGTGTTCGATTTTTTCCAGTTTGGTGCGATACATCCAGACGCTGTTACAGATGCCGTAACCTTCGCCGATGACAACCAGGTTTACGTTGCCGATCAGGCGGTTGTCTTCAAAAATAATCGGGTCGGCGATGGGGCCATCCAGGTTTTCCGCCCTTTCGCTGAAGGTGACGGCCGCAATGGCGTAGTTGACGTCATCGTTGTAATAAGGATGGATTTGCTCGTTGCTGACCTGAGCGCCGTCTTCGGGATTTTTGAGATTGCCCGGCATGGCTTCTACCTTGACGGTGTTGCGGCGGTATACGATATTTTTGTTGTTTACGGCGTTGAAGCCCCAGATACCGCGTGCCTGCGTGCAGCC
>JAISNP010000110.1 GCA_031276175.1 Tannerella sp. | reverse complement strand
CGTTGGATTTTTTTAATGCTTTATATGTGAGAATTTATGTTCGTTGAGATGAATATTCATTTTTACAATGTATTTTTGCCGCCCTAAACACGATTCAAGTTTTATAAAATGAACAATTCAACGTATCTAAAAGGGATAAAAAGCGCGACGGCGTTTCTCGCCTGCACCACGGCGGGATTGCTCGCCCTGGCGGGATGCTCCGGCAAAAAGACGGAGCCGGCGAAAAGAACCTTCCCGATGATCACCGTCCCGACCGTCTACAATGCGCCCCAGGCGCGTGCCGAATATCTGGCGATGCACTACTGGGACAGGTTCGACTTCGGCGATACGGTCAATATCGGAAGCGCCGCGCCCGTCTCGGAACAGGCCATCGTCGATTATATCTCTACACTCCCCTATGCGTCCTACGGCGTCGTGTACGAAGGCATACACCATACGCTGAGCATGGCCGAACGGCATCCGGCAATGTACGCCTTCTTTACCTCGATGATGGAACGCTACCTTTTCGACCTCAACTCGTCGCTGCGCAACGACGAATATTTCATTCCCGTACTTGAACACATGCTCTCCTCGACAGTGCTCGACGACTACCGCAAGGCGCGTCCGGGCGCCATACTTTTCGAACTGCAAAAAAACCGTCCCGGCACGCAGGCCGCCGACATCCGCTACGCAACCGCATCCGGCGCCCGCGCCGCTCTCTCGCAACTCACGACGGACTATACGCTGGCCATGTTTCACAACCTCGACTGCGGCAACTGCCGGCAGCTGGCCGCAGCCGTCGACGCCTCGACCGTGATACGGGAAATGCAGCGGCGGAAGATGCTGACCGTACTCTCCATCTATCACGGCGACGATATCGACGGATGGACGAAACACGTGGCCGAAATGCCGCCCTCGTGGATTCACGGATACGACTATGCCCGCGAAATTGCCGACAGCGCCACCTATGCCCTGCGAATCATCCCGACGCTTTACCTCTTCCGCCGGGACAGGACGGTCGTCATGCGCGACGCCACGCTCGAATACGTCGAATATTTCCTGAACAGCGCCGCCAATCCGCCCGCAATTGCCGGCGCAACCGCAGAAACGACGCAGTAAAAACATAAAAAACAGACAGCAATGAAAAAAAGTTTCCTCTACACCGGCGGCGGCGACAACGGCATGACCTCGCTGGTCGGCGGCGCCCGCGTGCCCAAAACGCATCCGCGAATCGAAGCCTACGGCACGCTGGACGAACTTAATTCCTTCATCGGATGGCTGGCCGCCGAAACCGGCGACGACGACACGCGCGAAATCCTTCAACACATACAACACCGGCTATTCCGAATCGGCGCATATCTGGCCACCGAAACGGAAGGCGCGGAAAGCGGCATCTCAACCGAAGCCGTCGGACAACTCGAAGAAGCCATCGACCGCATCGACGGCGCCCTGCCGCGCATGAAAGGCTTTGTCCTCCCCGGCGGATGCCCGGAGGCTGCCCTGGCGCACGTTTGCCGCACCGTTTGCCGACGCGCCGAACGACTGATATACACACTGTCCGAAACCGCCACAGTAGATCACGCAATACTCGTCTACATAAACCGGCTCTCGGACCTGCTCTTCGCCCTTGCGCGCCACGAATGTCGGATAAGGAACAGAGAAGAAATTATCTGGAAAAAAACAGGTGTATAGGAATAATATTCTACTTTTGCGGAAATTTTTGATGAAAGAAACCCTTTTCAAGTAGTTGACCATTATAAAAAGATTGTTATGTACTGGACATTAGAATTAGCATCGAAACTGGAAGATGCTCCCTGGCCTGCAACCAAAGACGAATTGATAGATTATGCCCAGCGTTCGGGAGCGCCGCTGGAAGTGATAGAAAACCTTCAGGAAATGGAAGACGAAGGCGAAATATACGAATGTATGGAAGACATATGGCCGGACTATCCGAGCAAGGAAGATTTCTTTTTCAACGAAGAAGAATACTAACGCGGCCGGAAAAGGTGTAAACGCTCAACTAAACACAACGAAAACAGACAAAGTTACTTTTACCGTAAAAATGCGCATGACGGCAAACCGGCACGGCTTCGGCATACTGGCGGCCGTGCTGCTCCTGTCGTCATGCCACATGCGGCGGCACGGAGAAGACGTGCGTACATGCACGGTGCAAGACATGCTGGGGCGCGAAGTCGTCCTGCCCGGCAAAATCGAACGGATAGCAGGACTGCGCCCCGGCGCGCTCCGCCTGCTTGCCTACATGGGCGTAACGGACAGAGTGGTCGGGATCGAACAGGTAGAAAAGGGCGGCGACGACAGGCCTTACATGCGGGCTTATCCCGAATTGCTGAAGCTGCCGCTCATCGGGCCGAGGGGCGGAGATGCGGAACTGATAGTGAATACGCATCCCGACGTCATCTTCATGACATACGCTTCCGCAGCCGACGCCGACGCCATGCAATCGAAAACGGGAATCCCGGTCGTCGCACTCCTGTATCCCGAAATGGGCACGGACATCGAACAGCTCTACGCCTCGCTGGCGCTTATCGGCAAAATACTCCGCCGCGAAGCACGGGCGGATTCGCTTACCGCCTACATACGCCGTACGATAAGCGAACTGCACGAACGAACGGCCTGTATCGACGCCGCCGGCAAGCCTTCGGCCTATATCGGCGGCATTGCGCACGGGCGGGCGAGAAGCATCACCTCCACACATCCCGACTATCCGCCGTTCATCTTCGTCAATGCCGAAAACGTGGCCGGACGGATGGACAGGAGGCATACCTCTTCGCTGGCAGGCGCATATGTCGACACGGAACAGCTGCTGCTCTGGAATCCCGACGTCATCTTCGTAGACGAGTCGGGACTTGCGCTCGCCGCGGAAGACCTGAAGCCCGGCGGACTGCTGTCCGGACTTGCCGCCGTGCAGACAAATCGCGTATACGCGCTGCCCGCCTACAACAGCTATGCGGCAAACTTCGAGATTGCGCTTGTCGACAGCTGGTTTATCGGCAAAATACTCTATCCCGAAGCATTTGCCGACGTGACGGCGGAAGAAAAGGCGGACGAGATTATGAAAACGTTTCTGGGCAAATCCGTTTTCCGCGAGATGCTGTCGCCGCACAGTTTCCAACCCGTCACGCCGCCGCATCCCGAATGATCGACATCAGGCACATCCACTTCTGCTACCATCCTTCCCGCCCCGTCCTGCACGACGTCGGCGGACGGATTCGTCCCGGCGACTTCGCAGCCATAGTCGGCCCCAACGGCTCCGGCAAAAGCACACTCATCAAATGCCTCTGCGGCATCCTGAAACCGCAACGGGGCAGCATCCTGATAAACGGACTGCCTGTCGCAAAATACCCGCCCGTCCGGCTGGCGCGAACCGTCGCATACATTCCACAGACGGAAAAGTCTTACCGCCCCATAACCGTATTCGACGCCGTGCTGACCGGCAGAACGCCATATATCCGGTGGAAACCCTCCGGACAGGATTTCGACGAAGTAGCCGGCGTCCTCCGGAAGCTCGGCATCGCACGCCTGTCCATGCGATACGTCCACGAACTGAGCGGAGGCCAGCAGCAAACCGTCATGATTGCCCGCGCACTTGCGCAGAAAACCCGCATCCTCCTTCTGGACGAACCTACGGCCAATCTCGACATGCGCCATCAGCAGGAAGTGATGGAACTCCTGAAGTCGCTCTCTGCCCGCGGACTGACGATTGTAATGTCCATACACGACATCAATACGGCAATCCGCTACACCGGGCGCCTGATGATGCTGAAAGAAGGACGCCTGTTTGCCGGCGGCGGGAGGGAAATCGTTACACGCGAAAATATGGAGCAGCTCTACGACATTCGGGTGGAGATGCTCGACGTGCACGGCACGCCTCACGTCATTCCCCACAGCGTACAGTTTAGAAGTGATGAGATATGAGATATGAGTGATGAGTGGGGGGTGGGCGCGTTACTCATCACTCATATCTCATCACTCATCACTCATATCTCATCACTCATCGCTCATAGTTCACAGTCCACAATTAATTTCCCCCCCCTCCTCCCAAGTTTTTATAAAAATAAACTATCTTTGCCCCCGGAAAAAAAACAATTTATGCATTCTACTAAGGCAAATACGACATACAGCCCGTTCCTCTCCGATCGGAGAAACGAAAAGACCCTCCCCAACAGTCAGACTGTGAGTCAGATAAATTCAATGGGGGGGGCAAATCTCTCTTTTACAGTAATTTAAAAGAAACCGTCGGGACGTTTTCCCCACGTGGGGATTTCTCCCCGGAGCCGTCGGGACGTTTTCCCCACGTGGGGATTCCTTCCCGAAGCCGTCGGGACGTTTTCCCCACGTGGGGATTTCTTCCCGGAACCGTCAGGACGTTTTCCCCACGTGGGGATTCCTTCCCGGAGCCGTCGGGACGTTTTCCCCACGTGGGGATTTCTTCCCGGAGCTGTCGGGACGTTTTCCCCACGCGGGGATTTCAAACGAAAACAAATTTCTTGATTATTTATAACTAAAAACTCATCAGAATGAAAATCAACAGAATCTACTTTCAGTATTTGCGCAACGAA
>JAISNP010000001.1 GCA_031276175.1 Tannerella sp. | reverse complement strand
AAAATGTCATGGATGCTCTCTTTTAAACGGGAAGAGCGAAAGCGGTTGATGGTGTTGTGATCGGGAGTCCGGCCGCCCGAAAGCCACATGAAACTCACCCTGTCGGTCAGGGCGTTTTCTATTTTGCGACACGGGTAAATATTGTTCAAATACCCGAAGATAACCACCTTCAGCATCATCCGGGGATGATACGAACTTGTCCCGCCTCCGCGATAAGTATCTGTCACGCGGCTTATGTCAAGACTGTCCACCACGTGGTGAATCAAACGTGCGGGAGAATCTTCGGGTAACTTTTCGTCAAGGCTTGCAGGAAAAAGCACTGTCTGACCCTGGGAATATGATTTAAATACAGGTTTAGCCATGTCTTTTATTTTTTGCCGCTAAGTTACTGAATTTAATGAATATGACAAAATAAATAAAGTAAAGGGGCGTTTTGCTTTTGAGACAGCCCCTGCTATTTGTGAGATTCCATCTCACACCTGAAATATACGGATGGAATCCGTGGGGATAGACGGGACGAGATGGAATCTCGTCCGAACGTTACACCACGCAGTTTTTATGGAAGACGCAAGGCGGCGGGCAAACGGGGTTGCGGGATGTTCGGCGGCGCGCTTGCCGGTGCGAATGGCGAATAGACGAAAGCGGCGGTTTGAAATGCACCTTCGATTTTCTACTTGGCGAGAAAGTTCGACATGTTGTCGAAACATTCTTTCAGGCTTTCGGTCGTTTCTTCGCGAAAGAGTCCCCAGTGACTGCCCGTCGAGAGGAGGCGAACGCCGCCAAGCTGCGGGAAAATCTTCTTTGCACGCCGGATAAGTTTACGTCCGGGGAAGAGATAGTCCGATTCTTCGGCCACTATGTATACCGGCGCTTTGAATTTCTTCAGCTTGCTTTTTCGAACGGGTTTTTTCCCTTCCTTTTCGATTTTGGCGTGGAGCAGTATCGTCCGCGCCATTTCGGTCAGGGCGTCGTGGTGAAAGGGCATCACGGGAGCGAGCATTTTTCGGACAGCCGGCTCGGGCAACGGGCGTTCGTTGTTTTTGCAGTCCGGTTGCATCAATTTCGCTATTTTTGACGAGGATGTCCTTACGACGGATGAGGGCGTGACGAGCAGTAGCCGCTCTGCGCGCAGCAGCGAGGTGGTGCACAGGCGTAAGGCCATCATGGCTCCGAACGAATATCCCAGTACGGCTACGCTCGACAGTTTCAGTCCATTCATTACCTGAGCAGCCCATTCGCCGTATTCGCGGTCGGAGAGAGGGGCGCGTCTTTCGGCGCTGAATCCTATACATCCCGGCGGGTCGGGCACAATCAGTCGGAGGCGTGTCGTATCGAGGCCGCGGATAAGCGGGCTTACGATAAGCGGGTTGATGGCGTTCTTGCCGTAAAACGTCAGTACGGGTTTGCCGTCGGGGTTGCCGTACAGCACGACGTGCGTATCGCCGAAGCGTGTTTCCACCATCCGTTCCGTTACCGGGACGTCGATTGAAAGCAGATTCGCACGGTAGAGGTTATGCAGGATGTGCCTGCCTTCGCGAGATTTGTAGAGCCGTGAAGTATTCATCTCCTCCTGTTCGACTGTTTCCCGAAAAGCCGCATGATGCCGAAGGCAATCAGGCGCACGACGACGGACAGGCCGTAGAGGATCATTCCGATAAAAAGCACCCAGACGATTTGCGTCCAAAGTTCTTTCCATTCCGTCCGGTAGATGATGATGGCGATTACGTTCAGGATAAACGATGCAACGATGCAGACGGATAGCCACGCGATTTCGCATCTTTGCTGTTTGGCGGTAAATACAATATCTTTCATGTCATGCAAAATTAAGATACGGTATTTTATATTCGTCCGGGAAGGTAACGATTCGCTGTTCGTTCATGGCCTGCAGCCCGAGGAGGGCAAGGACGGAGGAATAGTAGGCTTCTTCGACCAGCGCTTCGACCGGGCGTCCGGTTATGGCAGCTTTGCAGAAGGAGGCCAGAAGTTGCATGGAGCCGTCGTCGACGAACCCTACGGTGGATTCGCCTTCGTGTGTGGAGGCATTGTCGACGATGAAGTAGCCGGCGTTTTTCGTTGCCGTTTCGGGCACCCAGCTTGCTCCGGCAAACGAAACGTGGTCGAAGATGCCGTGTTCGATCCGGTTGATCAGTTGCATGATTCCCGGCGCGGGCTGCACGTCTTCGAAGTAGTATTTTCCTTTTTCGGGTTCCATGGTGCCGCGGCTGCAGAGTATTTCTTCTTCCAGTCCGAGAAATTTGTTGGAGATGATGGATTCGTAAGTCATTTTCACGCCGCCGGGATAGCGGTAGATGAGGCTGACGTTGTCGTATACCTCTCGTCCGTCTTTCCAGTAGACGATGTCGCCGTATCCGGTGACGGTATCGGGTATCATGCGCATAGCCCAGTTGCCTACCTGAAGCTGGTGGGTGGCAAGTTCGGTCATCAGTCCGCCGGAAAACTGTTTGTAGAGCCGCCAGTTGATTTTGCGTTCATATTCGGGAGACGGGACGGGGCGCCGCCAGTCGTTATTGCGAAACCAGTAAGTGCGGATGCCGCCGACCGTGCCGATTACGCCGCTGTGGATCATTTCCATTGCGCGAACGAATTTAGGGTCGAACAGGCGCTGCTGGCCGATGTAGAGCACCTTGCCCGAATCCTTGTATGCCCGATACATGGCGAGGCAGTCTTCAGGGGTGAGTGCCATCGACTTTTCGCATAGTACGTGCTTGCCGGCCTGCAGGGCTTCGATGGTAATCGGGGCGTGCATGTCGAGAGGGGTAGCGACCAGTACGGCGTGGATGTCTTTTTTGTCCAACAGGCTGCGGTAGTCGGCGCATGTGGTTGCCTGCGGACAGATTGCCGCAGCCTGCCGGAGGTGCGGTTCGAAGTCGTCGCACAAGGCTACGATGTCCGCATTCGGTATCCGGAGCAGATTCTGCATGTGATACTGCCCGCGCGAGCCTGTCCCGACGATTCCCAGCCTCAGTTTTTCGCCGCTGTCGACGGTTTTTTTCACGTCGTCGCCGCACGATTGCAGCCACGGGAAAGCGGAGAGCAGCAGGCTGCCGCTTCCGAGTGCGCCCATGTTGCGGAAAAAATCTCTCCGGCTTATTGCTGCATTGTCATTAAGTGTAATATCTTTCATATCTCGTTATATTGGATTCTGTTAAATGGCCTGTGTATGCGCTGCCTCCGTCCGGAGGTCGTACAGCCTGTATTCCGTGACGTCGAAGCGGTGCAGCCATTTGTCCGCTTCGCCGTCGCCGGCTGCCATCAGCGCAGTGGTCAGCGCTTCGGCATCGACGGGGCGGGGCGATACGGCGACAGCCATTTTCTGCGCGGTGATGTATTCGCCCGTGGCGGGACGGACGATGTGCGCCGGCCGGGCGGGCATGTTTCCCGATACGGACAGCGAGGCATTGTTCAGGCGGATGTCGTCCATGCGGCGGCAGTGGTACGGATTGTCGATGCCTACCGGCCAGCAGTCGCCGTGCGGATGCGTGCCGAGGGCAAGGATCATGCTGTTGCCGAAGTTCACCAGCGCCCGGTTCACGCCGAACCGTCCGGCCAGCAGGCGGATTCGTTCCGCAGCGTATCCTTTTGCGTATCCTCCAAGGTCGAAAGATGCCTGCCCGTCGATGGCGACGGTGCGGCGGGATTCGTCGAACGTCACACGCTCGCGGCATCCCAGTGTGATGTCGAAGCATCCTTCCGTCAGTTCGCAGTAGCGCTTGCAGTCCGTCAGTATCGTCCACAGTTCGCCGCTTGTTTCGACGGGGCATTGCCGTGCCTTCGTGTTGAGCTGTGCGAGTTCGCTTGCGGGGTCGAAGCGGTTCAACATCTTTTCCAGCCGTTTGACTTCCGCCGCGACGTCCTGCCACAGTTCGTGTAACGCAGAAGGGTTGTCGCCGAACAGGAGTGCGTCGAGCCGCGTCCCCATCACTTTCGTGATGGAGCCATGCAAAAGTCCCGACGAAGAATAATAGTGTGTATACATGTTCGTTTTTTGTTGTACGAAAACATGGAAATCCGCATAATCGACGGCTGCAAATTTATGGAAAAATCAAAAGCAAGATTTTTTATTTCTCCTAAAAATAACGTTAATGAGCGGCAGATCGGAAAACGACAGGCCGACAGCGTGAGTCCGGCTATATTTCTTCATTCAGCCGGTCGTCGAGATAGCGTATTTTCTTTGCCGATTTTTCTTTTTCGAGGCGCATCGTTTCGATGTCGCCGAGCACGACGGCCAAATCGTACGTAGCGCGGATGTCTTCCTTGTCCGCTTCGGTCAGGGAGAGGGAAAAGGCCGTCCCGCCGGTATATTCGGCCCTGATGCGCGTCCGTTTGTCGGCGCCGTATACGAAGTTGACCGCTCCGAGGCAGTTTTCGCCCTTATAGGTCACTACTTCGGTTGTATTGCCGCCGTCGCGGAAGCGATAGTTCATGCCGCCGTCGAAGGGGATGGTTGCCGTTTGGGCGAACGAGCCGTCGGGAGCCGTCAGCCTGAGACCGGTGTGGTTCAACGGTCGGGAGCCGAAGTAGATGCTGGCCAGATACATTTCGCCCCGTTCGTCGACGCCGCAACGGATGTGGCTGCGCTCCACGTTGCGTTCCACGGTGAGCCGGCGACGGACGTAGTTGCCCACGTCTTCGTATTCGGCATTTTTCTCAAAGACGAACCCTTGCTTCAGCCGTTCGGCTTCTGCGATGCGCAGGGGCATCAGGCTGTCGCAGTAAGCAATGTTCTGTTCGCTCTCGGCACGTTCGACCATCCGCATCAGCGTCAACGCTTCCTTGAGCACGTCGACCTCGCGCGGCCAGTTTGCGCGCAGCGTGTCGATGACATTCTTGGCAGCCGTGAAGCGGCGATTCCCGTACATTTCGCGTGCACGTGTCAATTGCTCGCGCGCCTCGTTCGTCTTTCCGCATCCGAACGCCGTCAGGAGCAGCGCCACGGCGATGCGGCACATCGTCGACCGAATAGCGTGCCTTACGTTCGCACTCCGTCTCGCGGCGTGCGGTCTTTTTGTCTTTCTTTTCATTGATAATTCCATATTTTACGGTTGACGGCGACAAAATTACTACATATACTCGTAAAACGGCAAGGATGGGACGGGCAAGTGCGATGCGAAAATAAAAACCTCACGATTCCGTCCGTCCCGCGGATTCTATATTATATATATGTAAGATGAAATCTCCCCGGATAGATCGAACGAGCCGGAATCTCGTCCCAACAAAGAAAGTGAAAAACAGCAATACAATTTGGCGGAATCAAACTATCGGCTTTCCTTTGCAATCAAATTGCTAAATTTTTATCTTATAAAAAAACCTCCGACTTGCAATGAAGCCGGAAGCGAAGCCCCGTGGGGACGGGATGCCATTCCGTTCGGTCGATTTCGGCCGAAATTATTGCTTAACTTTTTTTATGTCTCGCGCCGGATTGTTCGGCAATCGGGTTGCGGTTCTCGCATATACGGTTGAACTGTTCGTATTTACACCGCATCCGGCTATGCGCCGAACACGTGCGCGGTCGTGCTTGAAGGGAATATTTTCAAATTAGACGCATTTTATAAACCGTTTCCCGAATTATTTTTTTGCGTAACCAAAAAATTGATATTACTTTTGCACAAGTTTATTCAATGAATAAAAACGGATTACAAAACATATTTTTTTAACCAATTAATTATAGGAGAATTTTTTTATGGCAAATGTACCACCTACCCCCGACAGAGACGCTCAGGACAACAAAATTTTCGGAATCCTGGCTTATTTCGGTATTTTATTTCTGGTCCCGCTGCTGGCGGCGAAAGAATCGCCGTTTGCGCGCTTTCATGCTAATCAGGGATTAATCTTATTCATTCTGTATGTAATTGTCATTATTGTCGGCGCTATCCTTGGGATAATTCCGGTAATCGGCGGCATTATCGGTTTGGTGCTGTATCTGGGTTTGTTCGTTCTTGCGATTCTGGGAATCATCAACGCTGCCAAAGGCGAAAAGAAAGAACTTCCGCTCATCGGCAAATTTCAGATTATAAAGTAAGATGAAATTTTTGAAGACAAAGAAGGCGGGCGCTAATTCGGCGTTCGCCTTTTTGTTATGCAGTTTGTACTATTGCCGAATCAGGTATGAATTTTCATCTTAATTAATAACCGCTTTTATCGCATAGTTTATAATTTTGCATCCGATTCACGACAATTGATTAATGGAAGAATTAAAACACGAGTGCGGCGTCGCACTGATCCGCCTGCTCAAGCCTTTAGATTACTATCACCGGAAATATGGTTCATGGATGTATCCTCTGAGCAAACTTTATTTGCTGATGGAGAAGCAGCACAACCGCGGCCAGGAAGGCGCGGGGATGGCCTGCGTCAAACTGGATGCCAGGCCGGGCGAGGAATACATGTTTCGCGAGCGGGCTGTCGGCACGGATGCCATTACCGAGATTTTTAATTCCGTTTACCGTCATTTCAAGGGGATTCCCGCCGTCCGGCTTCAGGATCCCGCCTTTGCGGCGAACAACCTGCCTTTTGTCGGCGAACTGTACATGGGGCATCTGCGTTACAGCACGACCGGCAAGTCGGGGCTGTCGTACATTCATCCCTTCCTGCGGCGCAACAACTGGCGCGCGCGTAATCTGGTGCTTTGCGGGAATTTCAATATGACGAACGTCGAAACGATTTTTCAGGAAATCACCGCCTCGGGGCAGCATCCGCGGCATTATGCCGATACATATATTATTCTGGAACAGCTCGGACATCGCCTTGACCGCGAAGTGGAACGCCTCTACCGCAAGTATGAAACCGAAGGGCTGCAGAGCCTTGCCGTCACGCAGGCCATAGAGGCCGGTATCGACATGACGCAGGTGCTCAGGAAAGCTGCTTCGTCGTGGGACGGCGGATACGTCATCGCCGGGATGACCGGCAGTGGCGAAGCGTTTGTCATCCGCGACCCGTGGGGCATCCGCACGGCTTTTTATTACATGGACGACGAGATTGTGGTGGTCGCCTCCGAACGCCCCGTCATTCAAACGGTGATGAACGTGCCGGCAGACGCGGTCAGGGAATTACAGCGCGGCGAAGCGCTGCTGGCAGGACGGAAAGGCGGCGTGCGCACGGCGCAGATTCTGGAACCGCAAAAACTCTCCGCCTGCTCATTCGAACGGATCTACTTCTCGCGCGGCAGCGACAGAGACATTTATGCGGAACGGAAAAAACTGGGATATAACCTTGTGGAGCCTATCCTGAAATCGGTGGATTATGACGTGGATCATACCGTTTTTTCCTTTATCCCCAACACGGCCGAGGTGGCATACTACGGGATGCTCGAAGGACTGAACGCCCGCCTCAACCGTGTGAAAACGGCTAAAATCAAGGAAAGAAACGGCAGCCTCAGCGAAAGGGAACTGGACGAAATCCTGTCGCAACGCATCCGCAGCGAGAAAGTGGCGCTGAAAGACATCAAGCTGCGTACCTTCATAGCCGAAGGGCACAACCGCAACGATCTGGCCGCGCATGTTTACGACATTACCTACGGCAGCATTAAGCCGTACGCGGACAACCTCGTCGTGATAGACGACAGCATCGTGCGCGGCACTACGCTCAAGCAAAGTATCATCAGCATCCTCGACCGCCTGCATCCGAAGAAAATCGTCATCGTGTCTTCTTCCCCGCAGATACGCTATCCCGACTGCTACGGCATCGACATGTCGAGCATGAACGAATTTATCGCCTTCCGGGCAGCCATTGCGCTGCTTGAGGAACGGGGCATGGAGCACGTCGTCACGGATACGTATCACAGAATAAAGGAAGACCGGAAGCAGGACGGAATCATGACGGTTAACCACGTAAAAGCCATCTACGAGCCGTTTACCGACGAAGACATCTCGGCGAAAATGGCCGAACTCCTGACTGCCCCCGCCATACGGACAAAGGTTGAAATCATTTTCCAAACGCTCGAAGGCCTGCGCGCCGCGTGTCCGAATCATCCGGGCGACTGGTATTTCTCCGGAAACTATCCCACGCCGGGCGGCATCCGCACGGTAGGGCGCGCTTTTGTCAAATACATGGAAAACGACTATTTGAAGAAACATCCGAAATTGCATTTTTGAATACAGCAGCATATCTCACTTGAATAAAACAACATGAAACGAGCAGCCAAATTGATTTTAGAGGACGGAAGCGTTTTCGAAGGCTTCTGCTTCGGCCATGAGGAAGCGGTAGCGGGCGAAGTCGTTTTCAACACGGCGATGAGCGGCTATCCCGAAAGCCTTACCGACCCGTCATATGCAGGGCAACTGATGACGCTGACCTATCCGCCGGTAGGAAACTACGGCGTGCCTCCGCGCACGTTTGGGGCAGACGGCATTTCCACGTTTCTGGAAAGCGAAAAGATTCATGCCGCCGCAATGATTATCAGCGATTACAGCCGCGAGTGCAGCCACTGGAATGCGGCCAGCACGCTCTCGGAATGGCTGCGGGAAGAGCGCGTCCCCGGTCTCTGTGGCGTGGACACCCGCGCCGTCACCAAGCTCTTGCGCGAAAAGGGCAGCATGAAGGGGAAAATCGTGCCGGAAGGCTCCGGCGGGATAGATTTTTACGATCCGAACGCAGTCAATCAGGTAGCGCGCGTGTCGTGCAGAGAAATCATCACCTACGGCGAAGGACACGGAAAGAAGAAAATCGTCCTCCTGGACTGCGGCGTGAAGCACAACATCATCCGCTGCCTGCTGAAGCGCGGCATGACCGTGGTGCGCGTGCCGTGGGACTGCGATTTCAATACGATTCCCTGCGACGGCCTGTTCATCAGCAACGGCCCCGGCGACCCGGATACCTGCGACGCGGCCGTGCAAAACATACGCAAGGCGCTGGGCGGCAATCGCCCGATCTGCGGGATATGTATGGGCAATCAACTGCTTGCCAAGGCCGGGGGTGCCTCCGTCTACAAATTGAAATACGGGCATCGCAGCCACAATCAGCCCGTGCGGATGGTCGGCACAAACCGGTGCTTCATCACCTCGCAAAACCACGGATATGCTGTGGACGTCCGTACGCTGGGCGCAGATTGGGAACCGCTGTTTGTGAACATGAACGACGATACCAACGAAGGCATTCGCCACAGGCACAAACCGTATTTCACGGCGCAGTTCCATCCGGAATCATGCAGCGGCCCGACGGATACGGAATTTCTTTTCGATCAATTTGCAGAAACGGTTTTTAATCAATAAAGAATGGAAAAGCATGACATAAAGAAAGTCCTGGTGCTGGGTTCCGGCGCGCTGAAAATCGGCGAAGCCGGCGAATTTGACTATTCCGGCTCGCAGGCGCTGAAAGCCATCCGCGAGGAAGGCATCAAAACCGTACTCGTCAATCCGAATATTGCAACGGTACAGACCTCGGAAGGCGTGGCCGACAGGGTTTACTTCCTGCCGGTCACTCCGTTTTTCGTCGAAAAGGTAATCGAACGGGAACGCCCCGACGGCATCCTCCTTGCATTCGGCGGACAGACAGCCCTGAACTGCGGCGTTGCGCTCTACAAAAGCAAGGCGCTGGAAAAATATAACATACAGGTGCTCGGAACACCGGTACAGGCCATTATCGACACGGAAGACCGCGAACTGTTTGTCCGTAAACTGGACGAAATCGACATCAAAACCATTCGGAGCCAAGCCGTCGAAACGCCCGAAGATGCCCGCCGCGCCGCCCGCGAACTGGGCTATCCCGTAATCCTCCGCGCCGCGTATGCACTGGGCGGCCTGGGTTCGGGATTTTGCGACAACGAAACGGAACTGGACGCGCTCATCGAAAAGGCCTTTTCCTTCTCGCCGCAGGTGCTGGTGGAAAAGAGCTTGAAAGGATGGAAAGAAGTGGAATACGAGGTGGTTCGCGATCGCTACGATAACTGCATCACGGTTTGCAACATGGAAAACCTCGACCCGCTGGGGATTCACACGGGCGAAAGCATCGTCATCGCGCCGTCGCAGACGCTGACCAATGCCGAATATCACAAACTGCGCGAACTGGCCATCCGCATCATCCGTCACATCGGCATCGTGGGCGAATGTAACGTGCAATACGCCCTCGATCCCCAGAGCGAAGACTATCGCGTCATTGAGGTCAACGCCCGCCTGAGCCGTTCGTCGGCGCTGGCTTCCAAGGCGACCGGCTATCCGCTTGCCTTCGTTGCCGCCAAGCTCGGACTTGGCTACGGTTTGTTTGAATTGACAAACTCCGTGACCCGGACGACGCCCGCCTTCTTTGAGCCGGCGCTGGATTACGTGGTCTGCAAAATCCCGCGCTGGGACTTGGGAAAATTCCACGGCGTGGCGCGCGAAATCGGCAGCAGCATGAAATCCGTCGGCGAAGTAATGGCCATCGGGCGCACGTTTGAGGAAGCTATCCAGAAGGGGCTTCGGATGATTGGGCAGGGAATGCACGGCTTTGTGGAAAACAAGGAAATCGTGATTCCCGACATCGCCAAGGCGCTGAACGAACCGACCGACCTCCGCATCTTTGTCATCAGCAAGGCTTTTCGCGCCGGGTATACGGTGGATCGGATTCATGAACTGACGAAAATCGACAAATGGTTCCTGTATAAACTGATGCACATCATCCGCACGGCGGAGGAACTGGAGGCGCTGCCGCCTGTGGACGAAACGCAGGGCATCGCGGCGGCGGAACATGCCCGCGAACTGATCGGGCGCGCCAAGAGGGAGGGTTTTTCCGATTTTCAGATTGCCCGCGCGCTGTGGAAGGAGAGGCTGGAAGATCGCCATCTGGACTGGGTGCGCGAATATCGCAAACGGCTCGGCATCGTGCCCGTCGTCAAGCAGATAGATACCCTTGCCGCCGAATATCCCGCGCAGACGAATTATCTCTACCTGACGTATGGCGGCACGGAAAACGACGTGACTTATCTCGGCGACCGCAGGTCGATCGTCGTACTCGGTTCGGGGGCATACCGCATCGGCTCGTCCGTGGAGTTCGACTGGTGCGGCGTGCAGGCGCTCAACACCATCCGCCGCGAAGGCTATCGCTCCGTGATGGTGAACTATAATCCCGAAACCGTTTCGACGGACTACGACATGTGCGACCGTCTTTATTTCGACGAACTGACCTTTGAGCGCGTGACGGACATCCTCGAAATGGAGAATCCGCACGGCGTGATTGTTTCTACCGGCGGACAGATTCCCAACAACCTGGCCGTCCGTCTGGACGAGCACGGCATCCCCCTGCTCGGCACGTCGGCGCAGAGCATCGACAATGCGGAAGACAGGCATAAATTTTCGGCCATGCTCGACCGCATCGGTGTCGACCAGCCGCGATGGAAAGAACTGAGCACCACGGAGGAAGTAAACGCCTTTGTGGACGAGGTGGGATTTCCCGTACTGGTGCGTCCCAGCTACGTGCTGAGCGGCGCGGCGATGAACGTCTGTTCCAACCGGGACGAGCTGGAACGATTCCTGAAACTGGCGGCCAACGTGGACAAGAGGCATCCAGTGGTAGTCAGCTGTTTTATTGAAAACGCCAAGGAGGTGGAACTCGACGCAGTGGCCGACCGGGGCGAAATCGTAATGTATGCCATCAGCGAGCATATCGAATTTGCCGGCGTGCACAGCGGCGATGCCACGATTCAGTTTCCGGCGCAAAACCTCTACGTCGAAACCGTCCGCCGCATCAAGCGCATCAGCCGGCGCATCGCGAAGGAGCTTTGCATCTCAGGCCCGTTCAACATCCAGTATCTGGCAAAGGGCAACGAGATAAAGGTGATAGAGTGCAACCTGCGCGCGTCGCGCAGTTTCCCGTTCGTGAGCAAGGTGCTTAAGATTAATTTCATCGACCTTGCCACCCGCATCATGCTGGGGCTGCCGGTACGCAATCCGGACAAGAATGAGTTCGATCTTGACTACGTGGGCATCAAAGCCTCACAGTTCTCGTTCAACCGCCTGCAAAAGGCCGATCCCGTGCTGGGCGTCGACATGGCGTCGACCGGCGAAGTGGGATGTATTGCCGACGACACTTGCGAGGCCATCCTGAAAAGTATGCTCTCCGTCGGCTACCGCATTCCGGAGAAGCACATCCTCCTCTCCACCGGATCGCCCAAACACAAGGCGGCCATGCTCGAAGCCGTGACCCTGCTGTATGAAAAAGGCTACAAACTGTACGCCACCGGCGGAACGCACCGTTTCCTCAAGGACAGCGGCATCGAAAGCACGCAGGTCTACTGGCCGAGCGACGCGCGGCAGCCGCAGGCGCTCGACCTGCTCCACCGGCACATGATAGACATGGTGGTCAACATCCCGCGCAACCTTACCGCCGGGGAGCTGGACAACGGGTATAAAATCCGCCGCGCCGCGATAGACCTGAACATCCCGCTGCTCACCAACGCACGCCTGGCGGGCGCATTTATCAAGGCTTTCTGCACCCTGAGCCTGAACGACATCCAAATCAAAAGCTGGGACGAATACTGACGCCCCGATCACAATTACACGCAAATCGGAATTATGCTTACCAGAATTTTCAGTGAAAAAGAATTACAACGCTTCCAGTCGTACCTGAACAGGGGAGAGCGTTTTGTGATTGTCACACACGTTTCGCCCGACGGCGATGCGCTGGGGTCGTCGCTGGCCATGTATCACTACCTGACGAATCAAGGCAACAGGACTTACGTGATTGTGCCGAACGACTTCCCCGTGTTCCTCAACTGGATGCCCGGCGCAAAAGACGTTGTCGTTTGCGACCGCTATCCCGACTATGCCGAGCAGCTGATACGCGAGGCCGACGTGATTTGCTGCCTCGACTTCAACGAGCCGAAACGCATCGGCAAGATGGCCGCGCACGTCGCAGGCGCCGAGGCCGACAAAATCATGATCGACCACCACCCGCATCCCGCCGACTTCTGCGACCTGACGATTTCATGCCCCGGCATGTCGTCTACCTCCGAAATGATCTTCCGCCTGCTTTGCGGCATCAAAGCTTTTGACGACATCAACCGCGACATCGCCGAATGTATCTACGCCGGCATGATGACCGACACGGGCGGGTTTACCTACCATTCCAACGACGCCGACCTCTACCTCATCATCATGGAACTGGTCAGGAAGGGCATCGACAAAGACGCCATATACCGCAGAGTATATCAGGTCTATTCCGAATCGCGCCTGCGTCTGATGGGATACGTCCTCTTCGAAAAAATGAAAATCTACCCCGCCCACCGCGCCGCGCTGATCACCCTCACGCTAAAGGAACTGAACCGTTTTAAATACGTAACGGGCGACGCGGAAGGCTTCGTCAACCTGCCCCTGAGCATCGAAGGCATACGCTTCTCCACCTTTATCCGCGAAGACACCGACTTCGTCAAAATCTCGCTGCGCTCCACGGGCGACTTCCCCTGCAACCGCTTCGCATCCGTCTATTTCAACGGCGGAGGCCACCTGAATGCCTCCGGAGGAGAATTTTTCGGCTCGATAAACGACGCCGTCGCCGTCTTCGAACGCGGGCTGGAAGAATTTGATCTGGAAAGCGCCGGAAAGTGACCCTTTCGGCGCAAAGTAAGACAAATATTCGGCGAAATCGCCTTAAAACTCAATCCTGTAACTGACGTTGGGTATCATCATCGTTTCCTGATCCACGTCTATCCGGCGGGTCTTCAGGTTGTAGAGATGCCCGTAGTATTCCCGGCTCATGGTGGCGTTTATCATGTTCAGCGAAAATTCGTGCGCCGAGCCTTTCCCGTTTATCTTGTATCCCACCGTGAAGTGGCCGACCAGCGAGGGGGGATACTGCTCGGCAAAGGCGGCGTTTTCGTCGTACACCACGTCTTCCGCGCGTTGCGAAGCCGCCTCGTCGACGGGCGAATGGCGCTCGCCGCCCTGATACGTGAGGCGGATGCCGGCGCTGAAAACGTTTTGCCCGCCGCGCCCAAGCATCCATTCCTTTCCGGCAAGAAGGTTGAACACAAAGTTGCGGTCGTAGCGCGAATGTCTCCACACTCCGTCGCCCGCCCGATAACGCGAATCAAACAGGGAGGCCGTGCAGGTGTAATAATAGCCGCGCGACATGTATTGCTCAAACGTAACGTCTACCCCGAAATTCCGCCCCCGCCCCGTGTTTTCCAGCCGGTACGGCGCGAACGGTTCGCGCTGCAGGTTGATGAAAGAAAAGGAACCGCCGGCCGTGACCGGCACGCTGTAAAGCAACTGGATGTACGGCTCTATCCTTAGATGGCGGTCGCCGGAAAGGTCACGGTCGTAGGTCACCACAAAATGGTGTGCACGGGTGAAGTCGAGGTTTCTGTTCATCCGTTCGCCCGTGGCCGACCGCGTGAAATAATATCCGAGCATCTCCATGCGGCTGTGCAAGCCGTATGAAAGCCCCAGCGCACGCCCGTGGCCGAACTTCCGGCGCACTCCCGCGCGCGGCTCCACGGCATAGCGCCCGTTCAGGCCGAACCTTTGGGCATGTATGCCGAGGTTGAGCGTCCACGCCTCCGAGAGGGTGAACGAAGAACTCGACGAGGCGGACGTCAGCATGGCGAAGCCCGATTCGTCGGCCACGAGCTGACTGCCGGGCGCGTTTTCGAGCAGCAGGTCGTACCGCAGGCCGGTTATCCGGATTCCCGTCCGGTTGACGTGGCGGGCGCCGAACTTCCGGTGCAGAAAAGCGGAGAAGACGATGCTTTGCTGCATGTTTTCTATCCTGCTGTAAGGCCGGAGCCGAAGCGCGTCGTCCAGGCTTTCGGTCAGGAAGTCCAGGGCTGCGGTCGTGGCGGCGAGCGAAGTCTTCAGCCGCCCCACGCCGCCGATCTCCACGCTGTGGTTCGCGCCGAAAGCCGCCGAGCGCAGCTTCTGACGCATCTCCTGCCTGTCGCGCGCATATTCCCACAGCAGGCTGTCGCCGCCTGCCTCCTGCCCCGAACGATCCGTCCACCCGATGCCCCACAGGGAAAATACGCCGGCGCGCCGGGTGGGAAAATTCAGCTTGAACGACAGATCCTGATAGCGGATGGCGCCCGCGTTTTCGGGCAACGCCGGCGCCATCAGCGCCAGTGTAGAATACCGGTAGTTGAAGATGTAAGACGCGTTGCCGCCACGGCGCAGCGGCCCTTCGGAAGCAAAGTCGATGCCGATGACGCCGAGCCTGAACGTATGCTCATGCCTGCTGCTGTTGCCGTGGCGCAGGTTCATGTCGAACACGCCCGACAGCGCATTGCCGTATTCCGCCGGAAAAGTGCCGGTGAGAAAGTCCGAATTGCCGAGCAGGTGCGCGCTGAAAGCCGTCATCGCGCCTCCCCCGAAGATGGTTACATCGGCAAAATGGTTCGGATTCGGAATCTCGACCCCTTCCAGCCTCCATTGCAGGAATTTGGGCGAATTGCCGCGGACAACAATCCCGTTGTTCCCAATCCCCCCCGCCGTGCCGGCAAAGGCAGAGGCCAGACGCGCCGGGTCGTCGAACCCTCCCGCATAGCGTCCCGCCTCTTCCACGCTCAGCATACGCGCGCTGCCCAGCGCCATCGCGTTCAGCGGGCGCGACTTGTCGACGGAAGGCTTGACCACAACCTCTCCAAGCGCGCTCGCGCTTTCGCTCATCCGCACCTCAAGATATGCTTCTCTGGCAGACGACAGTATTACATCTTTTACGATCACAGGCTCGTAGCCCACGAAACCGACCAGCACATCCCAGCGCCCGACGGGGACATGCGGGACGACAAACCGCCCCATACTGTCGGCAACCGCCCCAAGCAGCGGCTGCGTGCCGACCACCGACACCGTGGCGTACGCCAGCGGCGCGCCGGACGCCCTGTCGCACACCGTCCCGCGAATATCCCTGTATGACTGCCCGTACAATACGGCAACAAAAAACACGTTTAAAAAAACGGCAATACTTCTTCGTTTCATGATTTCCTCTGTTTTATTGATTAAGGATGCAAATATGCCTGCATGGAAGAAGAGCCGCAATACTGAATTATCATTATTTTTTGCGCTATGGACAAATTACTTCACGAATATGAACGATGCCTCTCGAAACAGGTTTTCGACGATGCCGACGCAGACTGTTTCCTTCCGGAGACGCAGCACAGACCTGTGCTGGCACAACTGGCTGAAGTTTCGGGCAGTATAATCACCGTCTTCGACATGCGGCTCAGGAAGCACGCTTTCACCTCCGGCAACTTCTTCGACCTCTTCGGTCGCGATGCGGACATCGAGGGCATGGAGGCGAAGATCCATCCCGACGACATGCCCCACCTGCTCCGCCACGCCATCCTTGCCGCCAGATATGCCTTTTCGGAAAAAGAGAATATGAAAAATTACAAATTCGTCGCCGACTACCGCATCTGCAACGCCTCCGGCAAATATGTCCGAATCGTAGAGCAGCAATCCGTACTGGAACAGGATCGTGCCGGAAATGCAAGGCTGGCGCTGAGCGTCCTCCACATGTCTCCCGATCAGAATCCCCTCAAAGCCGTGACATGCGGCGTATTCGGCAACAGCGGCCACGGCTTCCGGCCTGTACGCATCCACCCCGAAACATGCGCCTCCGTCGCACTGTCCCCGCGAGAAACGGAAATCCTGCAATTAGTCGGCGCCGGCCTGCCGAGCAAAGAAATCGCCGACCGGCTGTGCATCAGCATACACACCGTCAACACCCACCGCCAGAGAATACTGGAAAAGCTCGGCGTCGATAACTCCATGGAAGCCGTCAGGCACGCCTCAACGCTGGGGCTACCATACTGATAAAAACCGGCAGGACGGCATCCGCACATAATGCACATAAGTTTGACAAAAGGAAAAGCAGAAGAAAGCAGGCATCCAAGCAACACAAAGCCGGTTATCCGCACAACCGTCCGCTGTTACACAAATAAATATCAGAGATTTAACAGACGAAATGAGGAGTTCCCCACAGCAAATGGAAATTTACCTGAAAAAAATGCGGAACTCCCCGAAGAAAATGGGGAGCTCCCCGAAGAAAATGGGGAGCTCCCCGAAAGAAATGGGGAGCTCCCCGAAGAAAATGGGGAGCTCCCCGAA
>JAISNP010000112.1 GCA_031276175.1 Tannerella sp. | reverse complement strand
ATGGAGCCGGGGCGGTAAAAACGGAACCGGCGCATGTGCCGGCAGGATTCTCTCAATACGCAGGCTGCATAAACCTGCCGTCAGTTATTCACATCGGAGTAAACAGTTAAATTGAAGTTTAAGTTTAAGTTTAAAACAATCATTCCGCCCCTGCGCTATTCCGCCATGTGCCTGATGCGCGGCAGCGCGACCGGATCCGCCAGCCGGTAAAAGAGACGGGCATTTCCGCCGAGGAAGCGGGCTTTCTCGTCGTCGGTCGGCAGGTCGGATTTGATGAAGAAGTCGTATGACATGCGGTAGGTGACGGCAACAATCGTGCGCGGATAGTCCGATCCCCACATCAGCTTGTCCATGCCGACCAGCTCCGCCGCCTCCATGACGGCGCGGACGGCGCCCGCGAAGGGATAAAACTCGTCGTTGAACAGCCATGTGATGCCGCCCGATTCAATCCGCACATTCGGGTGCCGCGCCAGACGGATCTGCGCCTTCCAACCGGGGCGAGTAACCATTCCGAAATGCCCTACGGCTATTCGCAAATCGGGACATTCGGCAATGATTTCTTCCATCTCCCCTACCTGCGCATCTCCGTCCGCCAGATCGACGGAAAGAAAGACCTCGCGGGCTTCCATCATCTTGAACATGCGCATCATTTCGTCTCCCGTCAGGCGTACCCTCCTGTCGGGCATGATCAGACGCCCCGCAGGCAGCTTGATGCCCCTGAAGCCCCTCTCCACCAGCTCCTGCGCCACGGCGAAGAAACCCGGCCGGCGGGCGTCAGTGAGTCCGCAGCACAGAAAGCGGTCGGGATAACGCCGTTGCACGTCCCAAAGATAATCGTTTTGCATCCCGTCGATGTATTCCTGCGTAATCACGGCTGCCGAAACCTGCGCATAATCCATGTTGGAAAGGAGAATCTCCGCCGTGTTCCGTCCGTCAAGAATAAAAGGCGGAAGCATCTGGCGAATTTCGCCCATACACATCGCCCGCCCGTTGCCGAGGGAGCGGATTGGCATCCCGTCCACCTCGGCATCCTGCCGCAGCCACAAGTGCGCATGTGCATCAATAATCCTGAAGTCCATCGGTCAGCTGTTTAGCCATGTATCCCTGAAGCGCGGTTCCAGAATGTGCCGCACGCGGCGCAGCAAATCCTCGTCGAGCGGCATTTCCGCCCGGCGGATGTTTTGCAGGACGGCTTCGGGGCGGGTAGTGCTGAAAAGCGTGGTGGCGATGCGCGGATTGCCGACGGCAAAGGCGACGGCCAGCTGCTCAACAGACTTGCCCTGCGACAGGCAATACTCGACGGCCTTCCGGCAGATGCTGCGCAGCGGCGCCGGCGCGGGATGCCATTCAGGCGCGCCGCGTTCGGTGAGCAGCCCCATCGAAAAGGGGGAGGCATTGATTACTCCCACGCCATGCGCCTCGAAAAAGTCGAGCCGGTCGGCCAGCGCATCGTCAAGCAGGCAATAGTGACAGAAGGAAAGGATGCTTTCGACCGTTCCCGGCGGGACGTGGGTGATTACATAAGTGAAATGCGAGAGCGTAAGGTTGGTAATGCCGACGTGCCGGACGACGCCACAGGATCGCAGATCGACAAGCGCAGGCAGCGTCTCGCCGCAAACCTGATCAAGATCGGCAAATTCGATGTCGTGCACATTAATCAGGTCTACATAATCTACATTAAGGCGTTCCATGCTTCGATAGACGCTCTCGGTCGCCTTGCGGGCGGAATAGTCCCAGAGGTTGACGCCGTCTTTGCCGTAGCGGCCTACTTTGGTTGAGAGGTAGTAGCGGCTCCGGTCGATGTCTTTCAGCGCTTTGCCCAGCACGGTTTCGGCTTTCAGGTGGCCGTAGTAGGGCGATACGTCGATGAAGTTGATGCCGTTTTCTACGGCTGTATGCACGGCGCGTATGCCGTCCGTTTCGCGCAGCGGGTGGAAGACGCCGCCCAGCGAGGAGGCGCCGAAACTGATGCGGGAGACGCGCATCCCTGTTTTTCCGATTTCCCTGTATTCCATATACGTTTGCGGGTTGTGACGGGTGTGTGATCAGCCGTGCCGCATCACCTCGTCGGAGGCTTCGGAGGGGATGTGATTGCCGACGGACTTGTCGAAGGTGATTTTGAAGGTCCAGGCATATTCGCAGGGGCGTGTTTTGGGGAAGTGGAGTATCAGCCCTTCGTTGGTTTTCGTCCATGCGATTTCTTCGTTCGAGCCGAGCATCCGTACGTTGAGTATTGCGGCGTCGGCGATGGCATCGGCGTCAAGCGAACGGACGGTCACGCTTCCTCCCTCGTTCCAGTTCAGGACGGTGGCGTAGAAATCATTTCCTTTGACGGTGAAGCGGATGTCCTGCGCGGTATAGGCCGTGGCGGTGTTGTCGGTAAAGGAGCCTTTAGTGGGTTCGGTATCGCCTTCGCCGAACTTTTTCCAGCATCGCGAGCCGTAGATGGCTTCGCCGTTTACCTTCAGCCAGCGGCCGATGCCAAGCAGCACGGCTTGCTGCTCGTCGGTGATTGTGCCGTCGGCTCGGGGGCCGATGTTGAGGAGCAGGTTGCCGTTTTTGCTGACGATGTCGACGAGGTCGTGCACGATTTGTTCGGGTGTTTTGTTTTCTTCGCCGTCGATGTACGACCACGATTTTTTGCCGACGGAAGTATCGGTTTGCCAGGGGTATTTCATCATTTTACCGGACTTGCCCCGCTCTACGTCCCAGACCTGTATGTGGGTGGGATAGCCCTGTTTGGTGTTGACGACCACGGGCGTGTTCCAGTCAAGCGACGTATTATAGTAGTAGGCCATGAATTTATTGAAGAAGGGCATGAGCGTGTCGTGGTTGACCGTCCAGTCGAACCAGACAAGCTTCGGCTCATACTTGTCGACCAGTTCGCGGGTGCGCGCCAGCCATTCGCGGGCGAAAGCGCCGTCGTACTGCTCGTTGAGGAGGCGACGTCCGTAGAGGGTGATGGAGGTATCCTGCGCATCGGAGGGAAATTCTGTGCCGCCGTTGTAGAACCATGCGTTTTCGGCGCGGTGCGTGGAGAGGCCGAAGATGAGGCCTTCGTGTTCGACGGCCTGCTTGAGCAGTCCGATGATGTCTTTGCCGGGGCCGGTCTTTACGGCATTCCATTCGTTCAGGTCGCTGTCGTACATGGCGTATCCGTCGTGATGTTCGGCTACGGGAACGACGTACCGGGCGCCTGCTTCGCGGAAGAGGGCTGCCCATTCGGCGGCGTCGAACTTTTCGGCTTTAAACATGGGGATGAAATCCTTGTATCCGAAGCGTGTATGGTCGCCGTAGGTGGAGACGTGATGATTGTATTCTTTCGACCCCTGCCGGTACATGTTTCGCGGGTACCATTCGGAGCCGAACGCGGGGACGGCGTATACTCCCCAATGTATAAAGATGCCGAACTTGGCGTCCATAAACCATTCCGGGAAGCTGTAATATGCGGCAATATTGTCCCAGTCGGGCTGGAAGACTTCCGTGCCCTTAGCCGAGGCGACGGAGTCGATGTCGGCGGCGCGTTTTGTTTCGCCCCCGCAGGAAGCGAGGAACAGCACGGCGACGAAAAGAAAGTGAATTACGTGTTTCATATCTTATATAATTTAACGGTGATAATTTGTGATGCAAAGATAACGTTTTTTTCATACGCGACGGGGCTTTCTGTTAAGCCTGTTCCGTAGAAACATGCGACATACGCTGGAAAAAAAACGGAAGGCGGACTGCCGTCAGCCGATTACGAGCGATTCGACCGGACTCCACGGTCCCTTTTCGCCGCGGGTGTTTTCCCACCTCATGGCGTAGCTGACCGTGCGGCCGAAATCGGACGGCTCGAACTGAATTTCGAACGGAGTGTGCGTGTCGAACTCGGAACGGTTAAAGTCCGTGTACGTTGCGCTGCTTTTGTCCGTAATTACATAACCAAATTCCGCGCCCTGCACGCCGAACGGCTTCGCTACGGAGCTTTCGGACGTGACGTCGCGGAAACGGAACGAGTAACGCCCCGGCGCCGTGCGTTCCGTCTTGGTGACGACCGGATAGGTCTTCGGAACGGGGTGGCGCGTAGGATGCGTCTTGTGGATCGGGACGTGCATGTTCTCACGATCCCAGTCGGTAACTTTGCTGTTATTTGTTATAAACTCTGCGATGAACTTGCGAAGCATGCTTTCGAACGCTTCGCGCATCTCGGTCTT
>JAISNP010000045.1 GCA_031276175.1 Tannerella sp. | reverse complement strand
GAACTGGGGCAGGGACAGGACTACGTGTATCACGGGCGGAACGACTTTCACGGGATCCACCACCACGACATCCTCCAACTCTCCGAAGCGCAGAAGAAAAAATACCTCCGCATGGAAGCGGGAGACCTCTTTCCCGAATACTACATCCTCCGCGTAAACGACTTCAACAACGTGGCGAAGGACAACCTCGACCAGTGGATATATTATCTGAAAAACAACGCGATTCCCGAAGACTTCAATGCCCCCGGACTGGCCGTAGCCCGCGAGAAGCTGCTCTACGACCAGTTGAGCGAAGAGGAAAAGCGCGACTACAACCATCACCGCGAACAGTTGCGCTACGAAAGAGGCATCGTCACAACCTCGCTCGAAGAGGGACGCGAAGAAGGACGCAAAGAACTGAAAAAGGAACTTGAAGAAATGAGCAAGGCTCTTGAAGCAAAAGAAAAAGAAATAGCCGAACTGAAACGGCTCCTAAACAACCGCAAATAAAACATCAGATAAATATGAAAACAAAAGCAGTCAGACTGTACGGCAAGAACGACCTCCGTCTGGAGACGTTCGAACTGCCGACCATAAAAGAAAACGAAATACTGGCCAAAGTAGTCTGCGACAGCATCTGCATGTCGTCATACAAGGCTACGCACGAAGCAGACATACACAAGCGCGTGCCGCGCGACGTCGACCGGAATCCGGTCATCATCGGGCACGAATTTGCCGGAGAACTGATTGAAATCGGCAGCAAGTGGAAAGACATGTTCAAACCCGGAGACAAATTCTCCATCCAGCCTGCGCTCAACGACCCCGAAGGCCCCGTGGGCATCCTCAGCGCGCCCGGATATTCCTATCCATACGTCGGTGGGGATGCTACATATGTGATTATCCCCGACGAAGTGATGAAAAACGGCTGCCTGCTGCCATATACCGGCAGCGGTTTTTACCCCGCCTCGCTCTCCGAGCCGCTGTCGTGCGTCATCGGCGCCATGCACGCGAACTATCACACCACGCCCGGCACGTACACCCACAGGATGGAAATCAGAGACGGCGGCAACATGGCTATCCTCGCAGGCGTAGGCCCGATGGGGCTGGCGGCCGTCAACTACGCCATTCACCGCACCGACCGCAAACCGGAACTGCTGGTCGTCACGGACATCGACCGGTCGCGCCTCGACCGTGCCAAGGCGCTGTACAGCCCGGCAACCGCCGCCGCCAACGGCATCAGGCTGGAATACATCAATACCGGGACGATGGACAATCCCGTCGAAGCGCTCAGGGCAATGACCGGCGGCGGAAGGGGATACGACGACGTCTTTGTTTTCGCGCCCGTCGCGGCGATAGTGGAACAGGCCGACGCACTCCTTGCTTTCGACGGATGCCTCAACTTCTTTGCCGGCCCGGCCAAAAACGATTTCAAGGCGCCGTTCAACTTCTACCACGTGCATTACGCCTGTACGCACGTGGTGGGCACAAGCGGCGGAAATACGGACGACATGAAGGAAGCGCTACGCATGATGAGCCAAGGGCTTGACCCTGCCGGGCTGGTGACGCACGTCGGGGGTATCAACACCGTAATCGACACGACTATGAACCTGCCCGCCATTCCGGGTGGAAAAAAATTGATATATACGCATATCGACATGCCGCTCACGCCTATCGACGAGTTTGAGACCAAAGGTAAAGACCAACCCCTGTATGAGGCGTTGCACTCGATTTGCAGGGCGCACAACGGACTGTGGAACGTAGAAGCGGAAGCATATCTGCTTGCACATGCAAATGACATCGGATAATCCCAAAACTTATAGCATATGAAACAACTGGATACAAAATTAATGCACCCCGCCGAACAGATTCGCGTAGTCATCAGCCGAATCTACCGGAGCGGCATGACGACAACTTCGGGAGGTAACATCTCCATCAAGGATGAAAACGGAGACATATGGATTACGCCCGGCTCGATCGATAAAGGCTCGCTGACGACGAAAGACATTGTTTGCGTAAAACCGGACGGCTCGGTCGTCGGGCCGCACAAGCCTTCGTCGGAATATCCCTTTCACAAGGCGATATACGAGATTCGCCCGCACGCTACGGCAATCATCCACGCCCATCCGCCGGCGCTGGTGTCGTTCAGCATCACGAAGCAGATTCCGAACACGAACATCATCCCGCAGGCCAAAAACATCTGCGGCACGATAGGGTTTGCGCCCTACGACGTGCCCGGAAGTGAAAACCTCGGCAAAAAAATCGCCTCGGAGTTCAGGAAACATTATGAATACAACGCCGTCATCATGGAAAATCATGGCGTCGTACTCTGCGGTGAAGATATGATGGACGCCTACCAGCGCTTCGAGACGCTCGAATTTTGCGCACGGACGGTCATCAACGCACGGATTCTGGGCGAACCGACCTACCTTACGGATGCACAGATTGAACAGCACGAACGCTCGCTGCCGGTCGACTTCCCCGTGTTCATGAACGTCTCCTACCCGTCCGACGAGCGCGCCATACGCGCCGACATCGTGGCGATTGTCCGCCGCGCCTGCGACCAGGGGCTGATGATCAGTTCCTACGGCACGGTATCGGTACGCTGGCGGGGCAACGATTTCCTGATTACGCCGCCCGGCGTGCCGCGATGGGACATTGAGCCGCACAACATCGTGCAGGTGCGAAGCGGCATGGTCGAAACCGGTAAGATACCCAGCCGCTCCGTCGCGCTGCATCAGGCCATTTACCAGAGCAACCCGAAAATCAATTCCATCATCCTGACGCAGCCGCCTCACCTGATGGGATTCTGCACTTCGGGCACGAAGTTTAACGTGCGTACCATTCCCGAAAGCTGGATTCTGCTCAAAGATGTCTCCACAGCGCCTTTCGGCTCGCAGTACGAGAGCACGCACCAAGTTGTGGACATGCTGAAGCACGTCCCCGCCGTCTTGCTGGCTAACGATTCGGTGGTAGTGACCGGCGACAGCCTGCTGCATACCTTCGACCGCCTCGAAGTGGCGGAGTTCAGCGCCAAGTCGCTGATTATGGCAAGCGCCATCGGCAAACTGTCGCCCATTTCCGACAGGGAGGTGGAAGACCTGCGCGTCGCGTTCCGCGTCGAATAAACGCGGGCGATGAAACTCCTGCAAAGCCTGTCGGACGATCCGGCACATCATTGCAATCTGGAAAAACAGCTTTTGACGGCACATCCCTCGGACGACGGGGATGTGCTGTTGCTGTATATAAACCGCCCGTCGGTAATCGTCGGCAGACACCAGCAGATCGAAGCCGAAGTCGACGTGCGCTACTGCCGGCGACACGGCATCGAAATCGTCAGGCGCATATCCGGCGGCGGGGCGGTGTATCACGATTACGGGAATATAAACTACGCCTTCGTCGTCGACCGCGGCGCAACGCCTGTCATGGACGCGGACTTCGCTTCGCCCATCATTGCCGCACTGCGCGCGGTCGGCGTCGACGCAACTGCCGGCGCGCGGCGCGAACTGCTGGTCGGCGGAAAAAAAATCTCCGGCACAGCCTCGTTCGTCACCGCCGGACGCATCCTCTTCCACGGCACCCTGCTGCACCGCACCGACCTCGCCCGCCTCGCCCGCGCCCTGAACGGCGACCCTGAGAAACGGGGAAAACACATCGCATCCGTACAGGCAGAGGTGATGAATCTCTCGGAAATTACCGGCGACACGGAGCCTACGGACGAATTTCTCCGCCGGCTGATTCGCTTCCTGTCCGGATACTGCCGCACCGGCGACGCGCGCTACGTATAAATATATATGTGTATGAAATGCGCGCCGGCGACGCGCGTTTTTCTCAAAAGACAGCCGGCCTCTACCCCACCCTGCCCTGCGGCAAAGCTGCCGACATGGTCGGTTTTTTTTGTTGGGACGAGATTCCATCTCGTTCCGTTTATCCGTGAGATTCTATCTCACAATACAGAATATACGGATAGAATCCGCGGGGATAAATAGAACGAGATAGAATCTCGTCCCAACGCAGTTTTCTTCCCGACGGCGTCGGCGGATAATCTAACTATGTTAGTTTTCTTCCCGACGACGTCGGCGGATGATCTAACTATGTCAGTTTTCTTCCCGACGGCGTCGGCGGATGATCCGACATAGTCAGACGTTTTCCCGGCGGCGTATTGGCGTTATTCCGGGCTGCCGTCCATTTCAAATTCCAGTACGCCGCCGGCGGCGATGTCGCGGAAGTCGATGTAATGGAAAGGGTACGGTTTGCCGTTCAGCCGGACGGAGCGGATGTATTTGTTGGCGGGGCTGTTGTTTTTTGCAATAATTGTGAACACGTTGCCGTTGCCCGTCCTGATACGCGCTTCGTCCATGAGGGGGCTGCCGAAGGTGTACCGCCCGCCGGCGGGTTCGACCTGATAGAGTCCCATGGCCGAGAGGACGTACCATGCCGACATTTGCCCTACGTCTTCGTTGCCGCACAGCCCGTCGGGTTGGTCGGTATAGAGGTTTTCGAGTATGTAGCGTACCTTTTCGGCCGTGCGGCGCGGTTCGCCCACGCAGGCGTAGAGGTAGGGGATGTGGTGGCCGGGTTCGTTGCCGTGCGCATACTGTCCGATGAGTCCGCTGATGTCGGGCGAGGCGCCTTCGCCCATGTCTCCGGAGACGATGAAGAGGGAGTCGAACTTGTGGAGGAAAGCCTCTTTGTTGCCGAAGAGGTCAACCAGGCCTTGCACGTCGTGGGGAACGAGCCACGTGTATTGCCATGCCGTGCCCTCGGTGTAATCGTTTTGGTGATGCAGTGCGCGGAAGGGGTCAAAGGGGTCGCGGAAACGTCCTTCCGAATCCCGTCCGCGGATGAATCCCGTCGACGGGTCGAAGAAGTGCGCATAGGCTTTGCTCATTGCGGTAAAGCGGGCGGAGTCGTCCGCGCGTCCCATGGCGGCGGCTACCTGCGCGACGCACCGGTCGGCAATGGCGTATTCCATTGTTTTGCCTACCGATTCGTTTTCTTTATCGAAGGGAATGTAGCCGTATTGTTTCATCCATTTCTGCCCGCGTTCGTCGAGCAGGGCGGAGTGTTTCATGGCTTCGAAGGCGAGGTCTTTGTCGAATCCGCCGAATCCTTTGAGTATGGCGTCCGCTACGACCGGGATGCCCGGATTGCCGACCATGCAGTTGGTTTCGTTTGCCATCAGGTGCCATACGGGCAGCTTGCCCTGCTCCCGGTAAATGTGGAGCATGGTGTTGATGATGTCCGGCATCTTTTCGGGGTGGATGATCGTCATCAGCGGATGCGCCGCGCGATAGGTGTCCCAGAGCGAGAAGGTAGTATAGTTGACAAACGGGGCGTTGCGATGCACGGCCTTGTCCGTTCCCCAATAGTCGCGATTGACGTCGCAGAACTCCGAGGGGGCAATCATGGTATGATACAGCGCCGTGTAGAAGATGCGCTGCGTCCGTTCATCCTTCGTCCTGAAGTCTATTTTGTTCAGTTCCCCGTTCCAGGCCTTGTCTGCGCGCGCTACGGCCTGCTCGAAATCCCATCCCGGCAGTTCCGCCTGCATGTTCAGCTTTGCGTTCTCGACGCTTACGGGCGAGAGGGATACTTTTACGAGGATGCGTTCGTTCGCCTCCGTATCGAAAAACGCCTGCGCGTAGGGGGCGACGGTTTTTGCGGCGGAATCGCCGTCGAACGTAAATGCCTTGAGCGGTTTTGAAAAGACGGCTGCGAAGTAAATGCGCTGGTCGTTCGCCCAGCCGCTCGAATAGCGGTATCCGGAAACGAGGGTGTCGTTTTCCATCGTAGCAAAGCCCTCCGTCACCCTGTCCCACCCGATGCCGTGCTCAAGGTCGATGATGATGCGTGCCTCTGTCGCCTGCGGGAAGGTATACCTGTGAAATCCGACGCGCTTGGTAGCCGTCAGCTCCACGTCGATGCCGAAACGCTCCAGGCGAACGGCATAGTATCCCGGCCGCGCCCTCTCCGTTTCGTGGCGGAACAGCGAGTAAATCCCCGACTCCGGGTCTTCCGCATTGCCGTGCGTCAGCGCCACCTCTCCCGCCGCCGGCATAAGCGCGATGTCGCCCAGATCGCCGATGCCGGTGCCGCTAAGGTGCATGTGGCCGAATCCGGTAATCGTCGAATCGCTGATATGATAGCCCGAACACCAGTCCCACCCTTGGCTTAAGTTCGTCGGACCGAGCTGTACAAGCCCAAACGGCGCTCCGGCGCCGATAAACACGTGCCCGTGTCCTCCCGTCCCGATGAACGGGTCAACATACTGTGTCAGGTTCCTTTCATCCGCAACCGTCTCGCCGGGATCGCCGCCGCACGAAACCAGCGCGGGGAAAAACAATATACAAAGCCGCAACAGCAGCCTGTCAGATAATGAATGTGTCATAAAACCGAGTATTAATATGATTAATGAATAAATTTACCGGCAAAGGTAGTGAATTGCAGCAAACCGGCGGGCGGGAAAGGCGGGATTCTCAATACTCAAAGTTTTCGTTTTCGCGAAGCGGTATATCCACGCCGGCGGTATCCGTCCCAAAGGCGCCCAGAATGCCCAAACCGCCTTCGACATTCGTATAGATGGCGGCCGGTTCGGTAAAGAGGTAGCCGTCTTCGCCGTAATTATCGTACAGCGTGCGCGATTTCAGGTACAGGTAGGCCGAAGGAGAAAGCGTCGCCAGTTTGAATATGTAACGCACCTGCCGGACGGCGCCGTGGGCGGACTGTCCGGCTCCCGCATCCGGCAACTCCCGGGGCTGTCCGGGTTCGACCGGGTCGGGAAGCAGAAGGGGGAAATGGATATTGAGCGTATACTCGCCGCCGTCGAAAAGGCCGTCGGTGAAGATGCCGTATGTGTTCGCCGGATCATCCGTCAGCAGTTCGCCGGAAGAAGAGCGGAAACTTTCGTTCAGCGCGGCGTCCTGATCATAGTCGAAAGCGACGTATTCGGACTGCCGGGCATCGCCGTTGCCGACCGGTAATCTTTCCACGATAAGGCGGCAGTAATCCTCCTGTCCGGCGGCAAGGTCGCGTATGCGGATCAGGAAACGCATGGATTCGGTACTGTTCCTGTTGACGAAACGAACGGTGTCGACGGAGAGTATCGGCGCGGCGGCGGCAGGGACGACCGTTTCGGCCGCCGCTTCGGGATAGCCGTCCTTGCGTACTACGATCCGCACGCGGTCGCCTGCGCGGGCGACGGATTCCGACGTGTATTGCGGCGGTCGCGCATCGGCGTCGAACCGCATCGGCGGCCGGAGCGCGCCATTGATGTAGAGTGACACTGCGGCATCGCGCAGGGTGTAATCGCCCGCTTCTTCGGCCAGGTTCCAACTGCGCGTGACCCTGACGGCCACCGGTTGCCCGGCTTCCGCAAAGCCGTTGATGACAATCACGGCATCGGGCAGGAGGCCGGTAAAGTCGACTTCGCGTTCGCACGCCGTCCACAGCAGCGCCGTTGCGCCGACAAAAGCCGCACACAGGCGGCAACAGAGGGTTTGATTCGTTTTCATATCTCCGGGGAATCAGAATTTATATGTATAGGAAAAGGACGGGACAAGAGGGAAAATGCTGTACTCGGTCATGACGGCCTTCTGCGGTTCGCCGGAGGGATAGGCCAGCATCGGATTCTGCCGGCAGTAGACGTTGTAGATGCTCAGGTTCCAGACAGCCATGCGTCCGTTTGTTTTCGGGCGGTAGAAGTTGACGCCGATGTCGAGGCGGTGATAGTCGCTCATCCGGTAATTGTTGCGCGAATGATAGTGAGGTACCGATGCGGAGACGGGCGGGTTTTGGTTCGTGAATCCGTCCGCTTCGCCGGGCATCAGCGGCGGCGTTTCGTAATGCTCAAGGGCGACCGTCATCCGGTTACCGCTGTAATACGTCCAACTGCCGTTCAGTTCGAGCCGGTCGCTTGCCTTATATCCGAACACGAGGTTTACTTTATGGCGGTTGTCGTACTTTGCCCAGAAGCGTCGTCCGCCGTTCACTTCTCCTCCGGGAAACTGCCGTTCGGCCCACGAAAGCCCGTAACCGGCCCATCCCGTCAGCTTTCCGGCCGAGCGTTGCGCAAGCAGTTCCACTCCGTATGCGATTCCCCTGCCCGTCGCCACGCGCTGCTGCCAGCCGACCGATGATGAGGAAAACATGGATGCCCCGTCGCGATATTCGATGACATTGTGCATCGTCTTGTGCCATGCTTCGATCGAAAAGTCATACGTCCCGTGCAGATTGCAGAACACGCCTGCCGAGAACTGGCCGGCACGCATCGGGCGGATGTTTTTCGTCACCGGCACCCACAGGTCGGTCGGCAGGCTGACGGCCGACGACGACAGGAGGTGCACATACTGGTTCATCATTGAATATGCGGCCTTGACCGACAGGTTTTCGTTGAACAGGAAACGGGCGGAGGCGCGGGGTTGCAGGCCTGTATACGTTTTCCCGTCGACGCGGAACAGTGAAAAATGCAGGCCTGCATTGACTTTTATACGGTCGGAAAGGGTCGCGTCGTCTTCGGCATAGGCCGACCATTCGTGCGCATACACTCTGTCGTTATGAAACCGGAGGGTGTCGCCGGTCATGGCACCGCCGGAGCCGTAAGACGTCGTCGTACCGTTCTCCTCCGGGCGGAACGTGTGAAACAGGTAATTGCTTCCAAAGCGGATGTAATGGTTCGGATGCGGCGTGTAATCGAAATCCGTCCGGTAGCCGACGTCCGCGATGCCGGAATTGTAGTGCATCGTCATATTGTTCCGGTGGGCAAGCAGGCCGTCCTCTTTCCGTTCCGACAGGTCATATATCCGGATGCGTGAATTGAAACGGCTGTATATTGCGCTCATATTGCCGAAGAGTTGCGAGTTGAACACATAATTCCAGTTGACCGAGGCCAGCCGGTTGCCCCAGTTCCACTTGACGCCTGCCTCGGAACGGGATTCGGAGCCGGCCCATTCATTCCGGTACGTCCATTCCTGCCGTATATTGAAAGCATCATTGCCAGAATACCAGCCGAGGTGCATCCGGCTGCGGTCGGAGAACCTGTAATTCACTTTGACATTCAAATCATAGAAATGGTACCCGGCATAGTCCTTTTCATTTTCCATCTGCGAATTGGCGATCCAAAACACGGGCGTAGTAAGCAGGTCGAGATACGTCCGGCGGAAAGCCACGCTGAAGGAAGCCCTGTCCCTGATAACCGGCCCTTCCAGTTGGACTTTGGAAGAAATCAGTCCGACGGTAAACAAACCGTGGTATTCCTGCATATTCCCGTCCTTCATCCGTACATCGACCACGGACGAAAGACGTCCGCCGAAACGCGCCGGGAAACTGCCCTTGTAGAACTCGGCGCTTTTGACGGCGTCGGCATTGAAGGTTGAGAAGAAGCCGAAAAGGTGATTGACGTCGTAGACGGGATTGCCGTCAATCAGGTAAAGGTTCTCGTCTTTGTTGCCGCCACGAACGTAGAGGCCTGAAAAGCCTTCCGTACCGGCCGACACGCCGGGCATCTGCTGCAACACCTTGACAAGGTCGACTTCGCCAAGTATGGCCGGCACGGACTTGATCATCGCCGGCGACAGGCTCACCGCGCCCAGTTGCGTGTTTTCGACGCCGGACAGGGCGCCGCGACGCGCCTCGACAACCACTTCCTTCAGCATCGCCGACGCTTCCATCTGCCAGTGGATTACCGTATCGCCCGTCAGGCGGAAGCGGGTTTCCTGCGTTCCGAAACCTACGTGGGAGACGGTTAGCGCCACGTCGCCCGGAGGTAACGAAAAGCTGTAAAAACCGTAATTGTTACTCGCCGTACCTTTCTGCATATTCCGGTCATATATGTTTGCGCCTATCAGCGTTTCGCGCGAGGCTGCGTCGTAGACGTATCCGCTCACGGTATATAATTTCCTGCTCTGCCTCTGCGCCGTAGCCGTCACGCACGACAGGCTTGCGGACAGGAACAGGAGAAGAATAAAAAATAATCCTTTCATCCTCGTTTTCATAAAAAATAAATCCTTTTCCTTCCTTTCCGTCCGGTACGGCCGTGCCGTATGCCGTTACGGAGCGACGAACGGGCGACAAAGTTACAATTTTTTTACCACGCGCTGTTGTTCCGCCGCCGGGCACGGTAATAGAACGGCTTCGCAGAAGATTCGGCCGAAATACCACGAACAAGGTATTTCGATAAATGCGGAACGCGCGTACCTTTGCGCCGCAAAATTCGCAACACGAAACATAGTCGTATCCACAACAGCACATCGCAACTACATTATAGAATGAATATGAAAGCAGGAAAGATTTTTTCAAACATGGCGTTCAAGCTATTCATCGCCGTGCTGGCCGGTCTGTTCGCAGGCCGGCTGGCCGACGAAAAGGCAATAAGTATTATTTTACCGCTAAAGCATGTACTGGGGCAGCTCATCTTCTTTTTTGTCCCGCTCATCGTATTCGGATTCGTCACACCGGCCGTCACGCGCATGAAGAAGAATGCTTCGAAGATACTGGGAATATCGCTGACGATGGCATACGTATCATCCGTAATTACCGCAATCTTTGCGGTCTTTGCGGGATATACCAGCGTCTCGTTTTTCGACCTGCAATCGTCGCCCGTCACAAAAGAACTGCCGGAAATGATTTTCCAACTCGACATTCCGCCGCTGATGTCCGTCATGAGCGCGCTCACACTGGCGCTTACGGTCGGGCTGACCGTAGTGTGGACAAACGCCGAGGCGATAGAAAACCTGCTATACCGGTTTCAGGACATCGTCTCCTCAATGGTAAACAGGATAATGCTGCCCATCCTGCCGTTTTTCGTATTTTTCAACTTTAGCGTGCTGAGCTACGAAGGAACGGTAAACACGGAACAGTTGCCGTTTTTTGCGGCGTTCATTGTCGTCACAATCCTGTGCAACGCGCTGTGGGTAGCGTTCAGTTATCTTGCGGCAGGCATCTATTCGCGGAAAAATCCGTGGCGCGTGCTGAAACACTACGGCCCCGTCATCCTCACGGCGCTCGGCACGCAGTCGTCCGCAGCTTCGCTCGGCGTGGCAATCGAAGCTGCCGGTAAAAGCGACGCGCTGAACAAAGACGTGCGCGGATTTGCCATACCCTTCTTTGCAAACATCCATTTCTGCGGATCGGTGCTGAACATTGTCTTCCTCGTCATCGTCATCTCGCAAGTACTCTACGGCCACATCCCACCGATAGACACGCTCGTGCTCTTCACACTCCTGCTGGGTATTTTTGCCATCGGAGCGCCCGGCTTGCCCGGAGGAACGGTCGTCGCATCGCTCGGACTGATTCAGGCTGTACTTGGCTTTGACGAAACAGCCACTGCGTTTCTCCTGAGCATATTTGCCCTGCAAGACAGTTTCGGAACGGCAAACAACATTACAAGCGACGGCGCCCTTACGCTGATTCTCTCTTCATATTCCGATCGCAAGACGCACGTCAACCGCCCGAACAAAACGGAACACGGTACCGGCAAAGCATAATAAACAAAAACGCCGTAAACACTTTTTACGCCTGAATGCTTTTTTCTGCCGACAAAATCAGCAGTAAAAAAGCATTGCGCTGTTTTCATACCGGCATAGCCGAAAAGAAAACAGCGCAGTGTTTTTACTCTGCCGTAGCGGATTAAAAAACAACAACACTGTGTATTTTTTCTGCCGACAACGTCGGGAAAGAAAATACACTGCGTAGTTTTTCCGCCGACAACGTCGGGAAGAAAAATACACTGTGTAGTTTTCCAGCCGACAACGTCGGGAAAGAAAATACACTGTGCAGTTTTTCCGCCGACAACGTCGGGAAGAAAAATACACTGTGTATCTGTTTATGTGAAAAGTAGTGAACGGAAAAGACATGTTGTTATTTTCCTGTTGATAATGTCGGAATGAAAAAGCATAGCGCATTTATTTTTGCATATCAAAGATGTACTTTCCCGCACCGTTTTTTGTATTACCGATTAAAAACGCCGATTCGAATGACCGCCTGCCCTGCCGAAATTTCAAGAATGTCCGTATATTTGCAGCCATTATAAAAGAAAACGATGGAAAGAAAACTTCTACTGGGCGACGAAGCAATTGCCCATGCGGCTATCGACGCAGGCCTGTCCGGCGTATATTCTTATCCCGGCACGCCGTCGACGGAGATAACCGAATATATCCGGACCTCTGCCGCGGCGCACGAACGCGGCATCCGCAGCCGCTGGTGTACGAACGAAAAGACGGCCATGGAAGCGGCGCTGGGGATGAGCTACGCCGGCAAGCGCGCGCTTTGCTGCATGAAACATGTGGGAATGAACGTGGCGGCCGACTGCTTTATGAATGCGGCCATGAGCGGCGTCAACGGCGGGATGATTATCGTCTCGGCCGACGACCCCTCCATGCACTCGTCGCAAAACGAACAGGACAACCGTTTCTACGGCCGTTTCGCCATGATACCGATGCTCGAACCCTCCTGTCAGCAGGAAGCCTACGACATGGTCGGCCATGGCTTCGATCTCTCCGAAGCGCTGGGCTATCCCGTCCTGCTGCGCATCACTACCCGGCTGGCACATTCGCGGGCAGGCGTTACCGTCCGTCCCCCAAGGCCGCAAAACCCGTTGCAATGTCCCGCCGACGGACGGCAGCGATACATCCTTTTGCCCGTCAACGCGCGCCGGCGGTACGAAGCGCTCCTCGACGCACAGGACAGGATGCGCGAGGCTTCCGAAAACTCTCCCTACAACCGCTACTTCGATGCACAGAACAAACGCAGGGGAATCATCGCCACCGGGCTTGCCTTTAACTACCTTGTCGAAAACTATCCCGGCGGGTTAGCACATCCGGCGCTCAAAATCTGCCAATACCCCCTGCCCGTCCGCCTGATCGGCAGGATGGCGGAAGAATGTGACGAGATACTGATGCTCGAAGAAGGCGCGCCCTTCGTGGAAGAACAGTTGAAAGGCCTTCTGGGCTTCGGCACGAAAGTGCGGGGACGACTGGACGGAACGCTCCCGCGCAGCGGCGAACTGACGCCCGACACGGTAGCCGCGGCGCTCGGCAAACCGGTCGATACGTACTACCCCGTGCCTGCAATTGTCGAAAAACGTCCCCCCGCGCTCTGCCGTGGATGCGGACACCGCGACCTGTTTGCCGCCCTGAACGAAACGCTACTCGAATACGATGCCCCGAAAATATTCGGCGACATCGGCTGCTATACCCTCGGCGCACTGCCCCCGCTACATGCGATAGACACGTGCATCGACATGGGCGCATCCATCACCATGGCCAAGGGCGCGGCGGAAGCGGGCGTATTCCCCTCCGTGGCGGTAATCGGCGATTCGACCTTTACCCACTCCGGCATGACCGGACTGCTGGACTGCGTGAACGAAAACAGCAACGTGACGATTATCATCTCCGACAACGAAACTACGGCAATGACCGGCGGACAGGATTCGGCAGGAACCGGGCGCCTTGAATCCATCTGCGAAGGCATCGGCGTGGCAAAAGCCCATCTCCGCGTCTTCGTCCCCCTCGCAAAGCATTTTGAAGAAATGAAAACAATCATCCGCGAAGAAATCGAATACCGGGGCGTATCCGTACTCATCCCACGCCGCGAATGTATCCGCACACTGTCCGGGAAGAAAAAACAAAACACAAAACAATGAAGACAGACATTATCTTATCCGGCGTAGGCGGACAGGGCATCCTCTCGATAGCTGCCGTCATCGGCGAAGCCGCCGTCCGTGAAGGACTCTACATGAAGCAGTCCGAAGTGCACGGCATGAGCCAGCGCGGCGGCGACGTGCAGTCGAACCTGCGCCTGGCCGACACCCCGATTGCTTCCGACCTCATCCCGCTCGGACACGCCGACCTGATCATCTCGCTCGAACCGATGGAAGGCCTCCGCTATCTGCCCTACCTGAAAAAAGACGGATGGCTGGTTACGAACACCCGCCCGTTCGTCAACATTCCACGCTATCCCGATATGGAAGAAATACGCGCCGAACTGGACAGGCTGCCGCACGTGGTGGCGCTCGACGTCGAAGCCATAGCGCAGGAAGCCGGCTCGCCGCGCACGGCCAACATCGTCATGCTGGGCGCTTCCACTCCCTTTACCGGCATTGCATACGACAGGATTGCCGGCGGCATCCGCTCCATCTTCGGCCGCAAGGGAACGGAAATCGTGGAAATGAATCTGAAAGCGTTGCAGGCAGGACGCGATGCGGCGCAGAAAACAAAAAAAACAATGTGATATGAAAAAAACATCTTTGCTGATTTGCCTGCTGCTGTCGGCAACCACAGCCCGATATGCGGCGGCACAGGGAAATGATTCGCACGGCGGCGAGGTCGCGATCGGCGACGCAATGCCCGCGTTCGTCATTACGGCGGACGACGGGACGCAGACGACGTCCGCGCAGTTCCGGGGGAAGGTAGTGCTGGTAAACTTCTTCGCCACGTGGTGCCCGCCATGCCGTACCGAGCTTGCGGAAATGGAAAAAAAGCTCTGGCCGGAATATAAAGACAGGGAAGACTTTGTGCTGCTGGTTATCGGCCGGGAACACTCCGGCGCGGAAGTGGAGAAATACGGCGCGGAACGGGGACTTTCTTTTCCGCTCTATCCCGACAAGGATCGCAAAATATTCGCCGCGTTTGCAAGACAGTTAATCCCCCGCTCGTACCTGACGGACAAGCAGGGGAAAATCATCTTCATCGCAAAAGGATACGAAAAAAAAGAGTTCGACAACCTGATGAAAGCCATCGAACGCGCCTTGCTTCAATAATAATAGCGGCTGTTGCCCACGCGGACAAGGGATGTTGCCGACAGGGGGCGGACGCTTTTTTCAATCATCACGTCGGGCAAGTATTTGAACGGGACACCGTACAGTCCGAGGTAATACAGGTCGGGATTGATGACGTATTCGTTGGTCATGGACGAATTGCCGTAGCTTAGCACGTTGCAGATGTATGCGTCGTTTTCCTGTTTTTTCGGCGTCCCGTTGTCGTCGACCGTAGCCAGCGGGATACGGTAAACCGCCGCTTCGGGATGTTCCTCAATGACGATTTCGCCCGAACCGGTCGGGTTTTGCAAGTCGGGATAATTGTAGTATACCATGACGGGCGTTTGACCGGGACGCTCGATGCGTGCCACACTCAGGTAGCCCGCCGGATTGTAGCCGTAACTTACTTTGGACACCAGGCGCCCGTACTCGTGTGTCGTGACGTCTTCGGCATAATAATTATCGTTCAGGATGATTTCGACAAGTTTTCCCCTGTACGAATAAATGATGTCTCCGCTTCCCTCTCCATACCTGATGACCGCATCATTCGTCTCCCACTCCACGGATCCATTGCCGGAAATAATACCCTTGCGCAATCCGGAAAGCAGCACATTCTTTGCGTTGGTGATATAAACAAACTCACTGTAGACGGAATCAATCGAATAACCCGTCAATCCCCTGCCGTATATGGTATCCACCATTTTGATTTTCCCATCGAGCGGCACGATTTCATGCGCTTCGCATCCGGCAAGACATAAAAGGACGGCAAAACACACCGCTCCCGTAAATTGTGTACAGTAATTTTTCATACAACTTCCATAAATTTTTTTTGTGTCCGCAAAGGTAAGTATAAATCCGGTTCACCTCATGAAATTATTGCAAAAAAACGCCTTTCATAAGGCTCCATATTTGCTTAATGACTGTCTGCACATAAACCGGAAGCGGGTCTATTTTCGGTTTTAAGTCGCATACTTGCGGCAGAACCATGTTTTCGTCTGTTTTTGCGGTTCTGCCGCTGGTACGAAGCAGGTTTTCGCGTGTTTTTATGGTTCTGCCGCTGGTACGAAGTATGAATCCGTCTGCTTTTGCGGTTCTGCCGCTGGTACGAAGCAGGTTTTCGCGTGTTTTTGCGGTTCTGCCGCTGGTATGAAGCAGGTTTCCGACTTTTTTCATGGTTTTGGCGGCAGTCGGCGTATTTTTTTGTTCGTTCTTCTCGGAGCGATGTGTTCGCTTCGTTCGAAGCGATGCGTCCTGTGCGGACGGGACGGGGTTTTACGCCCGCCCTGTACTTCACGCGGGATGGCTTTATGAAAAACCACCCCGCGTACGGTATTATAATCAAATGATGCGCCTTGTCGCTTTGGTTTACAATCCGGCGCCGGCTTCCGGGCGCAGTTTGCGCACTACGGCTCCGGCTTGCCACATTTCGCTTTCGCGGAGCGCCTGCAGTTCGCGCTCCAGGCCGGCGCGATAGTCCGGCTTGCTGTTCGTGTCTATTGAGCGCTGCGCTTCGCGGCCGGCGGCCACTTCAGTGTACAGTTTTTCAAAGACGGGTTTCGTGGCGTCGTGAAAAGCGCCCATCCAGTCCAGTGCGCCGCGCTGGGCGGTTGTTGAGCAGTTGGCATACATCCAGTCCATTCCGTTTTCGGCAAAGAGGGGCATCAGCGACTGCGTCAGTTCTTCGACGGTTTCGTTGAACGCTTCCGAGGGGCTGTGTCCGTGTTCGCGCAGGGTTTCATACTGTGCGAGCAGCAGTCCCTGAATGGCGCCCATCAGCGTGCCGCGTTCGCCCGTCAGGTCGGAATAGACTTCTTTTTTGAACGTGGTTTCAAACAGGTATCCGGAGCCTACGCCGATGCCCAGCGCTACGGCGCGTGCTGTTGCGCGCCCCGTGGCGTCCTGAAAGACGGCATACGAGGAGTTCAGCCCGCGTCCCTGAAGGAACATCCGTCGCAGCGAGGTGCCGGAGCCTTTCGGCGCGACGAGGATCACGTCGATGTCTGCGGGGGGAATGATGCCGGTGCGTTCCTTGTAGGTGATGCCGAAGCCGTGCGAGAAATAGAGCGCCTTGCCCGGCGTCAGGTATTTCGCGATGCGCGGCCATACTTCTATCTGCGCCGCGTCGGAGAGCAGGTACTGGATGATGCTGCCCCGCCGGCAGGCTTCTTCGATTTCAAACAGCGTTTCGCCCGGCGTCCAGCCGTCGGCTACCGCCTTGTCCCACGTCTTGCCGCCCTTGCGCTGGCCGACAATTACTTTGAATCCGTTATCGCGCAGATTCATGCTTTGTCCCGGTCCCTGCACGCCGTAGCCTATCACGGCGATGGTCTCGTCTTTCAATACTTCTCTTGCTTTTCCCAGGGGAAATTCGTCGCGGGTGACTACGTTCTCGTCCACGCCGCCAAAATTCATGATTGCCATACTTCTTAAGTTTAGTGATTCGTGTATTATTTAATGTATATGTATATCGTGTATGCTTCCGTTTCGTTATTCCCAGACGACCGAAGCGCGGCACAGGGCTTTGCCTGCACAGCAGACGGCCATGTGGTAGCGTCCGCTGCCGGCATCCGCCATGTGCATGGTCAGCGACATTCCGCCGGTGCTTTCCGACAGGTAGGCGATTTCGAAACGCCGCACTTCCTGCTGTTCAAACCGGGCGATGTCGAACATGTCCAGCATATGTTCCATGTACTTGATGCTGTTGAAGTGTCCGTTCACATCCAGGTCGCTGTATTTGATCCGGTACGGTTCGCCCGGCGTCGACGTTTCGATAGCCGGCATCTTTCCCGGCCGCCGGACGGGAAAGGGGCGGTCGGTCAGGTACGCTCGCAAGGCTTCTTCGTCCAGGGATATGGGGCGGCGGGTAGCCATGTCGATGGCTGCCCACGTGGAATGTGCATATCCGAGAGGCTTGCCGCCGGCATCGTCCAGTTCGAAACAGCGACTGGTGAAGAGGCGGCTGACGTCGCTGATCCACGTGTGCAGGGTGAGCGTTCCCGTCGACAAGGTCGGGTATTCCGTCATCTCAATAGCCATCCGCGAGAGCACCCATGCGGCGTGTCTCTCGGACATGTCTCCGAATCCGAACCCGCGCGAGGCGGCATGGCGCGAGGCGGCGTGCAGCATGTAGTTCCCTATCGTCGGGAGGGTGACGCGCCCCCTGAAATCGAGTTGGTATGATTCGGTGACGAACGGATATGTGCCCGTGCTATCCATTGCTTTTTCTTTCGAGACGGTCTTTCATTGCTTTCAGCATGTCGCTCAGCCGTTCCACCTTGCTCCGGGTGATGGCAATCCGCCCCGAACGGATGAATTGCAGCACGCCGATGCGTTCGCTCAGTTCGCGGAAGAGCGCCTGCGTCTCTTCGTAGTGGCCGTTTTTCTCAAGCACCACGCATGTTTCGTTGATTTCCAGCACGCGCGCGCCGTATTTGCGGACAAGTTCCTCTACCGATTTCAGCTTCAGGAACCGGTCGGTGGCCAGCTTGTAGAGTGCAATTTCCTGATAGACGAGATCTTCGTCCGTGTTGTAGTACGCCTTCAGGATGTCCACGCGCTTGTCTATCTGTTTTACCACCTTGTCTATCGTGTCGACGTCGGCAAAGGTCGTGATGGTAAACTTGTGTATGCCTTCGATGGCGGAGGGCGAAACGGACAGCGTTTCAATGTTCAGTTGCCTTCTCGTGAAGATGATGGCAATCTGGTTCAAAAGCCCCACCGTGTTTTCCGAGAAGATGATTACCGTATATAATTCCCTGTTCTGCATAATCTTCATCTTTATTCCACAATCATGTCGTTCAGGCTCTTTCCGGCGGGTACCATCGGATAAACCATCCCCGCCTTTTCCACGTGGGCGACAAGCAGGTATCCGCCGTCGTGGTCGAGCATTTCGCGGATGGCGTCGTCCAGTTCTTCGCGTGCGGAAACAGCCCGTGCACCCAGCCGGTAGGCGCGGGCGATGGCCACGAAGTCGGGGTTTTCCATCATCGTAAACGAGTATCGCTCGTGCCAGAACAGTTCCTGCCACTGGCGCACCATCCCGAGGGAATCGTTGTTCAGGAGGATGATCTTCAGGTCGAGGTTCTCCTGCATGATGGTGCCCAGCTCCTGCAAAGTCATCTGCAAGCCGCCGTCGCCCACAAAGCAACAGACCGTCCGTTCCGGCGCGCCTATTTTCGCGCCGATGGCTGCCGGCAGGCCGTATCCCATTGTGCCCAGTCCGCCGGAAGAAATCAGGCTGCGCGTATGCCTGAACTTGAAGTAGCGCACGCTCATCATCTGGTTTTGCCCCACGTCGGTAGCGAGCACGGCGTCGTGTCCGGTGGCTTCCGAGACTTTCCGTATCACTTCGCCCATGCGCAGGGGACCTGACGCGGGATGGATTTCTTTCCGTATGACCTTGATGTCTTCTTCCTGCGCGTCGGCGTCGAACGCGGCTATCCATGCGTCGTGTTTTGCGGGCTTCAGGCGTTTCGTGAGGGCGGAAAGGATTTCCTTCGCATCGCCCGGCAGGGGAATGTCGACGGGGACGTTCTTGTCTATCTCCGAAAGGTCGATGTCTATGTGGATAATCTTTGCCTGACGGGCATAGGAATTTAAGTCGCCCGTCACGCGGTCGTCAAACCGCATCCCGACGGCAATCAGTACGTCACATTCGTTCGTCTTGCGGTTCGGGCCTATGTTTCCGTGCATACCCAACATTCCCTTGTTCAGCCGGTGGTCGGAGGGGAGGGACGAAAGCCCCAGCATCGTAGTGGCGGCGGGAATGTCGCCCTTTTCCAGGAAAGCAACCAGTTCCCGCTCGGCTCCGCTCAGCATCACGCCCTGCCCTGCCAGGACGAAGGGGCGGCGGGCGGCGTTGATCAGGTCGGCGGCGGCGGCCACGTTTTCGAGATTCATTTCGGGCGTCGGCTGGTAGCTGCGGATGAATCGTACGGGCTGATACACGTAGTCTGCCATTCCCACCTGCGCATCTTTGGAGATGTCGATCAGCACCGGGCCGGGGCGTCCCGACGAGGCGATGTAAAACGCCCGCGAGACAGCCCATGCAATCTCTTCGGCCTTGCGCACCTGATAAGCCCACTTCGTTATCGGCAGGGCGATGCCTATCATATCGACTTCCTGAAAGGCGTCCGTCCCCAGCAGCGGCGAGGGTACCTGCCCGGTGATGACCACGATCGGCGTACTGTCGATCATGGCGTCCGCGATGCCGGTAATCGTGTTGGTGGCGCCCGGGCCGGAGGTGACGATTGCCACACCCGGCTTGCCGCTCACGCGCGCATATCCCTGCGCCGCATGTGTCGCGCCCTGTTCGTGGCGGACGAGCACGTGCCGCAGCCTGTCCGTGTAGTCGTATAGGCAGTCATATATCGGAATGGCCTGCCCGCCCGGATAGCCGAATATACAGTCCACGCCTTCGGCCAACAAGGTGCGGAGCAATGCTTCCGAGCCTGTTATCCTGTCTTTTTCCATAAGTTTTGTCATTATTATCGTATTCGTCTTCCGTTGTTCGTTTCTTTCATTCCGTGCGTTCAGTCTTCCACGATCCTCACCCCGCCTTTGTCGGCCGAAGATACCATCCGGGCATAGGCGCGGAGCGATTGCGGGACAGGCCTGTTGCGCACGGGTTTCCATGCCGTCGCGCCTTTGGCCTCTTCTTCCGCACGGCGGGCGGCCAGTTCTTCGGCGGTCAGTTGTGCGTGGATTGTGCGGTGCGGAATATCAAGCGTTATCACGTCGCCGTTGCGCAGCAGTCCGATCGCTCCGCCCGAAGCCGCTTCGGGCGAAACGTGCCCGATGCTCAATCCCGAAGTGCCTCCGCTGAAGCGACCGTCGGTAATCAGGGCGCACGATTTGCCGAGGTGCATGGATTTGATGTAGGAAGTGGGATAGAGCATTTCCTGCATACCGGGGCCTCCTTTCGGGCCTTCGTAGATGATGACAACCACGTCTCCCGCCTGCACCGCTCCGTTCAGGATGCCTTCGCAGGCGTCTTCCTGCGAATGAAACACTTTGGCCGTACCGGTGAAAGTCAGCAGGCTTTCGTCCACGCCGGCCGTCTTGACGACGCATCCGTCCGCGGCGATGTTGCCTTTCAGTACGGCCAGTCCCCCGTCGGGCGAATACGCATGTGCCGTGTCGCGGATGCAGCCTTCGGCGCGGTCGGTGTCCGTCGTGTCGTAATACGTGGTTTGCGAACCCATTTTCAGGCTGAAGACGTTTGCCGGCGCGCTGCGGTATATCCGTGTCGCCTCGTCGCAGGGATGTTTGCCGGCAATGTCGTACCTGTTCAGCGCTTCGGCCAGCGTCAGGCCGTCCACGCGGGCGACGGAGGTATCCAGCAGTCCGCCCCGTGCAAGTTCCGCCATGATGGCGAGCACGCCTCCGGCGCGGTTCACGTCCTGCACGTGGTATTTCGCCGAGTTCGGCGCGACTTTGCAGAGGCATGGCGAGCGGCGCGAGAGGGCGTCGATGTCGTCCATCGTAAAATCCACGCCTGCCTCGCGGGCAATGGCGAGGAGATGCAGCACGGTGTTGGTTGAGCCGCCCATCGCTATGTCGAGCGTCATGGCGTTCAGGAAGGCGGCGCGCGAAGCGATGCTGCGCGGCAGGACGGCGTCGTCTCCCTCATCGTAATACCTGTATGCGTTGCGAACAATCAGCGCGGCGGCATCTCTGAAGAGTTGCAGGCGATTGGCGTGCGTGGCCACGATCGTGCCGTTGCCGGGCAGCGCCAGCCCGATGGCCTCGTTCAGGCAGTTCATGGAGTTGGCGGTAAACATGCCCGAACAGGAGCCGCACGTGGGACATGCCGCCTCTTCGATTTGCCGCACCTCGTCGTCCGTCACGTCCGTATCTGCGGCGGCCACCATGGCGTCGATCAAGTCCAGCCGTCGTTCGCCCAGCCGTCCGGCTTCCATCGGGCCGCCCGATACGAACACGGCGGGGATGTTCAGCCGCATGGCTGCCATCAACATTCCGGGCGTAATCTTGTCGCAATTGCCGATGCAGACCAGCGCGTCGGCCTTGTGGGCGTTCACCATGTATTCGACGCTGTCGGCAATGATGTCGCGCGAGGGCAGGGAGTAAAGCATCCCGTCGTGCCCCATCGCGATGCCGTCGTCGATCGCTATCGTGTTGAACTCCGCCGCAAAGCATCCGGCACGCTCGATTTCGGCTTTCACCAGCTGCCCGGCTTCGTGCAGATGCACATGTCCGGGCACAAACTGGGTGAACGAATTGGCGATAGCTATCACAGGCCTGCCCAACTGCGTCTTCTTCATGCCTCCGGCCATCCACAGCGCCCTTGCGCCTGCCATGAGGCGTCCCTGCGTACTGATTGCACTTCGTAATGCGTGTTGCATGTGGTGTATGTTTTGTTCGTTTGTAAGTTTCCGTTTCAATAAAAACCCTTCCTCATTTTCGACAATAAGAAAGGTATCAATTGTTTTCGGATTGAGGCGGCAAAGTTAGATATTCTTTCACAATTGCCAAACAATTCTGTGAAAAATACGGGACAGGCGTATCTGTGTCGTCGGGACGAGATTCCATCCCTGTTCCTGCGGAATTCTATACCGTGTGTGCCGTATACGGCAAAAAGGCTTTTCGGGTAAGTGAAATATGTTTTTTTTACTTTTAAATTTTACAGTTTAAGCGATATAATTTGTGGAAATCAAATTATCGGCTTTCCTTTGCACTTTAATTACTAAATTTTTATCTTATGAAAAGAAATGTTTTACTTGTGTGTATTATGCTATTGTCCGCATTCGGCGCCTCTGCGCAGGTTCGGCTTAAATCGGGTTTGATCGTATCCGGCGGAGAAAATAAATTTTACGATATTTCCTTGCAGGAAAGTCTCAAGTTTAGTTATGAGCGTAAATTTGATGCGGCGATCGGGTATAAGCTCCGGCTGGAGCCTGTCGGGAAACCGTTTTTTGCAGACCTTGATGTGCAGTTGGGATATGGGCAGTGGAAATATTTCCATATCGGTGAAAATTCGGGCGAAACGCAGCCGAACGACTATTTGTCCCTCCCCTGGAAAAATATTACCGACAGCTATTTCCGGATAGCCGTCAACCCGACGCTCAACCGCAAAGTATACGACGGCTGGTATGCCGGGCTTGGCGTGGAGCCGACGCTGTATCTGGTTTCAAAGTCGGAATCGAAAGGCAGCTTTTCGGCGTTCGACGTGCCTCTGACGGCGCGAATCGGATATGATTTTAAATACATCGACCTCTCGTTCAATTATAAATACGGACTTTGCGACGTGACGGATACGCAATATTTCGAAAGCGGTAAAATCCGGAGATGGCAACTGCAACTGTTTATCCCCTTCTGAACAGGCCGTTCGGGACGGGACGGCATCCCGTCCCAGCGGCGTATCGGAAAAAAAATTGCAAAAAATTATCCGCAAAAAAGTTTTGTATCGAAAAAATAATTATATTTGCCGCCGATTTGAATAAATAATGACTCATGAATAATCATTACAATCACTTTCCCGCGGTTTACGCCGGCACACTTTCCGACAAAAAACGCAGCAGCGACGAAAAGGCGTGCGTTATTGTCGAAAACCCGTGCACGGTCGACGTAAAAGTGCGCACGGTTGTCGAAAACGTGCGGATGATCGGCGCAAAAGTGCGCACGATTGGCGTAAAAGTGCGCACGATTGGCTTAAAAGTGCGCACGATCGGCGTAAAAGTGCGCACGATCGGCTTAAACGTGCGCACGAATGGCTTAAAAGTGCGCACGATTGACGTAAACGTGCGCACGATTTGAACGTAAAAACTCCTCTATTCAATAACAATATAACTAATTATTAACGATTTAACCAATAACAGAATTATGACAAGAAGATCCGGAACCCTCGAAAAGCCCGACGCCGAATTTCTGGCGCAGGCAAACACAATCAACACGCAGTGCAACCTGAACAAAGCCGGCTGGGCTATAGACCCCGACCGACTCACTGAGTTCGACTCGTTGCTGAAGAACGCCAATCACGCCTACGAGGTCAACAGCGACAAGGCCACGAGAAACGCCATGACTTCGGCCGCCAAAAAGGCCGCGTTCGGCGAATTGAAACACTTCCTGGGGATATTTATTGACTACCTCGAAGTGAATACTAATGTGCCCGACGAGGCGCTTGCATTCATGGACCTGCGTCCGCGGCAGCATCATGCGTCGCAACCCCTGCCTCCGCCGAAGGAGATGCTGGTGCTGCTGATACGGAAACTGCACGACGAGATGACGCTCTATGCTTCCCGTCCCGAACAGGGTCATCCTGTAGAGAGCACGGGGCCGAAGCACTACCACGGCTTTATGATTCGCTACAAGTTGGAAGGCGAGGCGAACTACCGCACGGCGGTATCGACCCGGCTGCATCATACGATCTTTTTCGACCATGCCGACGAAGGCAAGCACGTCTACATCTCCGCCGCGTGGGTGAATCCGCGCCTCGAGCCGGGGCCGTGGAGCGACGAAATCACGGAAATCATCGGATAGTTTCTTTTCGTTTCAATACAGAGGCACGGTGTGCACAAAGGAAAATCCGCCGAAGCGGATGAGTATTAATCCTTTGTGTGCTCCGTGCCTTCGTGTTGAAATAAAATCTGTGCGTAAGCGACGTCAGAAGTCGTTCATCGCAAGTTGCAAGTCTGCTACGGGAGGTTTGAGGACGGAGAGATTCAGGTAGTCGAACGCGGCAAGCGCTACCATGGCGGCGTTGTCGGTCGACCAGCGCAGTGGGGGGAGGCAGAGTTCGATATTGAGTTTCCGGCACAGCGTGGCTGCTTCTTCGCGCAGTTGTGGGCTGGCGGCTACTCCGCCGACGATGACGAAGGAGCGTGAAGGGTATTGCTTGAGCGCCAGCCGGGATTTGCGGATCAGCACATCCATAACCGCCCGGACGAACGAGGCGGCAATGTCTTCGTGCGGCGTATTGTCGGCGGAATCCATATAGCGAGCTACTGCCGATTTCAGGCCGGAGAACGAGAATTGCAGCCCTTTGTGTATCACCGGGCGCGGAAAGGGGATGGAGGCGGCGCCTTTCATCGCAAGCCTGTCGACAACCGGCCCTCCGGGATAGCCCAGTCCCAGCATCCGGCCTACCTTGTCGTAACATTCGCCCACCGAGTCGTCGGAGGTGCCGCCGAGCAGTTCTATTTCCGTCACGCTTTTCATATGTGCAAGCAAAGTATGTCCTCCCGAAACGAGCAGTACGGTTGCGGGGTATTTCACCCTTTCCTGTTCGAGATCGGCGCTGCGAAGATGTCCGCGCAGGTGATTGATGCCTATCACGGGCTTGTTCCATCCTATCCCCAGCCCTGCCGCGGCGTTCAGTCCGACGAGCAGGGAGCCGACGAGTCCCGGTCCGCGGGTGACGCCTATCGCCCTTATGTCGGCGGGCGCGAGGCCTGCCGCCCTGAAGGTCTCGTGCACGGTGGGAAGTATGGCCGAGATATGTGCGCGCGCCGCAAATTCGGGATAAATGCCGCCGAACGCGGCGTGCACGTCGAGTTGCGAGGCTACGACGGAGGAGAGGATATTGCCGCGCGAGTCGACCAGGGCTGCGGCGGTATCGTCGCACGAAGTTTCTATTCCAAGTACTACGTCGTTCATTGTGCAAGAATATTACGGATTGTTTCGTCGGAAACGGTTCCGATCCGTTCCGTTACCGGCGGATTGCAGCGGCAGTTGACGATTGTGGAAGGGATTTCCCTGCCCTCGCCGTCTTCGACAATCAGGTCGGGCGCGCCGCACAGTTCCTTCACAATGACTTCCACGCGGGCGGGAGTGGCCTGTCGACCGTGGCGGTTGGCGCTTGTGACCAGCAGAGGCCCCGTCGCCCTGAGGACGGAGAGCAGCAGGGCATTGTCGGGGATGCGTACGGCGATTTCCTCCCTTGTCTTCGCCCAGTGCGGTTTCGTTGCCCCGTCCCTGAATCCCAGTACAAAAGTGAGGGCGCCCGGCGCCAGATGCGAAGCAAGCAGTTTGCGCGCATTTGCATTTACGTCCAATCCCAGCGCTTCCAGATCGTCGATGCCTGCCACCATGACGGGCAGGAACATGTGCTTGGGGCGTGCTTTCAGTGCGTAAATCTTTGCAACGGCAGCCTCGTCGTCCGGCAAAGCGGCCAGACCGTAAACCGTATCGGTGGCAATGAGCACTGCGCCGCCGCTGTGTAATACACGTATCGTTTGATTTATCCTGTCGATCATTTTTTCTTTTTCATTTACGGGTTATCGTCAAAAAAAACTACACCGTCTGTTCCGTAACCGGCACGGCAAATTCGGGAAAGAGCAGTCCCCGTCCGAGGAACAGTGCGCTTTTCTCTATCAGGATACGGGCGTTGCCGAACGGCATACCGCTGTCGACGACGGTTTTGCCCTTCAGCTCCGGCAGTTGCGCAATCAGGCTGCGGTGGGCGCCGACTACCGTAAATTTGTCGACGTCTTTCGTCAACCGGGGCACGATTTCTTCTATCCTGCCGTACTCCGTCTTCACGCCGTTTTCGCATCGTCCGTCATAAAACCCGACGTAGGCGTTTCCCTTAATGGATTTGACGGAGTTGATTACCGGCACGGCATACCGGGCGAAGGCATCTATTCCGGACAGTTCCATGGACGATACCGGACAGACGGGTACGCGCAGGGCGTATGACAGGCTGTCGGCAAATGCGACGCCCGTCCTTACGCGGCTTGTGCCTCCCGGCCCCGTATCTACGATGATATGCGAGACGGCGTCGATGTTTTTCCCGCAAACGTCCAGTCCTTTTCGCAGCAGGGCGTACAGTTCGCCGTCCGGTTCGGAGTCGGCGGAGTTGAATACCGCACGACCGTTTTCGCCGAGTATCAGCGCAAACTGTCCCGCCGATGTGGAAATACCAAGTATCAGCATAATTCGTTCCTCATCCTTTCTAATATCAAATCATACTTCCCTCCCTTTGCGCCGAAGGAAATCAGCCTGTCTCCGCCGTCTTTCAGTTCAAACGATACGAGCAGGTATTCGTCCGGATATTCCGGGAACTTCAATCCCCATTCGATTAGCACGATCGCGCTGTCGAAATAGTCGGACAGTCCCAAATCGTTAAACTCGTCGATCGTCTCTATCCGGTACAGGTCGATATGCAACAGACTGAAAGCGTCTGTCCTGTAAAAATTGGCAATGGCGAAAGTCGGGCTGGTGACGGTATCGGTCGAATGGAGGCCTTCGGCAAAACCTTTTACGAAATGCGTCTTGCCGGCGCCCAAATCGCCGTCGAGTACGACGACGTCTCCGGGACGGAAAAAGGATGCTATCGTCCTTGCTGTATTTTTTGTGCACTCTTCGTGCGTTGATATTAACTGAAATCCGTTCGCCATACGTTTATGTATATATTATATTATAATCCGGGAAACAGGGTGCAAATATCGCAAAAATACGGTAGCCCGAATCAAAATATTTCCGTTTTTTTACTTCTGCATTGTTATGATTCGTACTTTTGCAGCCGGAAATGTTCTGCAAAAAGAATAATAAATGAAATAAATGAACAAGCGCAGGCAGACAATAAAATACCTCGCTGCCGACTTTCTGACCGCAACGGTTGCATGGTTTCTGCTCAATCTTATACGCTATTCCGAAGTGGCGCAATACGAAGGTTTCGATTCCGTCGGGGAGTATATCCTGTCGCATCAGGTAGTCGTCGGGCAAGTCCTGATACCGCTGTACTGGCTGATCCTGTATTATTTCTCCGGATACTACAACCGCCTGTTCGGGAAGTTGCGCATCGACGAATTTTTCAACACTTTCGTGACGGTGGTTATCGGCGCCACGTTCATCTTTTTTACGGTGATATTAAACGACCTGCCCGAATCGTTCGGTATTTATTACACCATCTACTTTTCATACGGCGGCATACAGTTTGTGCTTACATACGTCTGCCGGAGCCTGACGACCGGGCACGCCGCCCGCAAGATAGCGCGTTGCGAATGGGCGGTCAACGTACTTATAATCGGCGTCGGCGGTCAGGCTGCAAAAATCAGGCGCGAACTGCCCAGGGTAGGTTATCGTATCATCGGCTTTGTGAAAGAAGACGGCCGTACGGATTCGGAGGTCGTCGGTACGGACGAAATCGTAGGATGTGTGGACGACCTTCCGCTACTGATGGAAACAATGCCCGTCGACGAACTGATAATCGCACCCGAAAAAGTGCACGACGGCAAAAATATCCGCCTGCTCTACTCGCTCTACCATTACAAGCGTCCTATCAAGATATGGGCGGAGAAAGACAATCCGTTCTACATGGCCGACGTGAAGACCATTCACGACATTCCCCTGATAGAAGTCACGGCCAACAACTTTTCCGAAGCGGGCAAAAACATCAAGTACGCGCTCGACAAAATTGTTTCGGCGCTCGTGCTGATACTTCTTTCGCCGCTGTATGCCTGTATTGCCGTCGGCGTGAAGCGAAGCTCGAAAGGGCCGGTCTTCTTTAAACAGGAGCGTATCGGCTATATGGGGCGGCCGTTTACCATCTACAAGTTCCGCAGCATGTATGCCGACGCCACAGGCCGGGGGGCTTTGTTGACGGAGAAAAACGATCCGCGCGTGACGCCGTTCGGGCGTTTCCTGCGCAAATATCGTCTGGACGAAATCCCGCAGTTCTGGAATATCCTCAAAGGCGACATGAGCCTTGTAGGCCCTCGCCCCGAACAGCGGTACTACATTGATCAAATCGTCAGGAAAGCGCCTTACTACTATTTGCTGCACAATGTGCGACCGGGTATCACCTCGTGGGGAATGGTGAAATACGGATATGCCGACACAATCGACAAAATGATCGAACGCCTTCAATACGATATGATGTACTACAAGAACATGTCGCTGACGCTGGATATTACCATATTGATTTATACGATAAAAATAGTATTTACAGGAAAAGGAGTATGATGAATACGTCAAATGAGACCGAAAACAAGCGGCTGTTCTACCGATGTCTGCTCTGGCGCGAGAAACACGTCAAAGAGAAAACATTCGTACTGATAATCAGTTTTCTTATCGGCATAGGGACGGCTGCAGCCGCCATACTCCTGAAATATCTGATTCATTCCATACAAAATCTTTTGAAGGTCAATTCGGCCGAAGGAGTCAACTACCTGCTGCTTGCCTATCCCGTAGCGGGTATCCTGCTCTCCGGGCTGTTTGTCCGCTATATTGTCCGCGACGACATCAGCCACGGCGTAACAAAGATACTGTATGCCATCTCGCAACGTAAAAGCCGGATTAAGGGACACAACATTTGGTCGTCTCTCGTGGCCAGTTCGACGACCATCGGGTTCGGAGGATCGGTCGGGGCGGAGGCTCCCATCGTGCTGACGGGCGCCGCCATCGGCTCGAACCTCGGACGACTGTTCAGGATGGAACAGAAAACGCTGATGCTGCTCGTCGGTTGCGGCGCGGCAGGCGCAGTGGCCGGCATCTTCAAGGCGCCGATAGCAGGACTTGTCTTTGTCATCGAAGTGCTGATGCTTGACCTGACTCTGACGTCGGTACTGCCGCTGCTGATTTCGTCGGTGACTGCCGCCACCATGTCGTATATCTTCATGGGAACGGAAGCCATGTTCAAGTTCTCGCAGACCGAAGTATTCGAGATGGGACGCATACCCTACGTCTTGTTGCTGGGCGTCTTCTGCGGACTGATTTCGCTTTACTTCACCCGTTCCATGAATTGGATAGAAGGTATCTACGCGAAATTGAAACACCAGTGGCAAAAATTCCTGCTCGGCGCCGCAATGCTGAGTATACTGATATTTCTCTTCCCCGCACTCTATGGCGAAGGATACCATACCATCGACTCGCTGCTCGACGAAAAATATGACTTCATGCTAAGCAACAGCCCGTTTCATGTACTCGGCAACAATTATTGGGGAATCGTCGTCTTTCTGGGATTGATATTGCTGACCAAAGTATTTGCCTCAAGTGCGACAAACGGAGGAGGCGGATGCGGCGGAATATTCGCGCCCAGCCTCTATCTGGGCTGTATTGCCGGATTTGTCTTCTCGCACGTATCCAACTATTTTGATTGGACGATGCACTTGTCGGAAAAAAACTTTGCCCTGCTCGGGATGGCCGGCGTGATGTCGGGCGTGATGCATGCCCCGTTGACGGGCGTCTTCCTGATAGCCGAACTCACGGGCGGATACGATTTGTTCCTCCCGCTGATGCTCGTGTCTATAAGCTCATATACGCTGATAATTATGTTCGAGCCGCACAGTATCTATTCCATGCGTCTGGCAAAAAAAGGCGAACTGCTGACGCATCACAAGGACAGGGCTGTCCTCACGCTGATGAAAATAGACAAGGTTATCGAAACGGACTTTATCGTCCTCCGTCCGGAAATGACGCTGGGCGAAGTAGTAAGAGATGCCGTCGCACGTTCGCCGCGCAACATGTTTCCCGTCGTGAACAAGAACAACATGCTGATAGGGCTTGTCCTGCTCGACAATATCAGGAATATCATCTTCCGCCCCGAACTGTACGACCGTTTCAAGGTGTCGAAAATCATGGTGTCTCCGTCCGAAAAAATACGCACGGACATGCCGATGGAGAAAATCATGCGGATATTCGACGACACGAAAGCGTGGAATCTGCCCGTAGTCGATATAAACGGACATTACATCGGTTTTGTTTCCCAGTCGAAGATATTCAACGCATATCGTGACATATTGGTGCAGACGTTTTCGGAATATTGAGCATCCGGCAAAAGAAATAGCCGAACGGGCAAAAATTTTGTGCAATTTAAAATATACATTATCTTTGCACCGTTTTTACGGCAAGCAGCGAACGCTGCACCGACGAAAAGTTTTCCGGAAAGATGGGTGAGTGGCTTAAACCAACAGTTTGCTAAACTGTCGTACGGGTTACCGTACCGGGGGTTCGAATCCCCCTCTTTCCGCCATAAGACCCGCTAACGCAGCGGGTTTTATTCATTTACACTCCTTTAGATGGTTTTTTGCGCACCGAATCGGCAAAAGGTGCGAAAATCCGTATCTTTGCCAAAAAAACAACAGCAATGGCACATCCTCATCACGAACATGCAGGCAGACACGAAATCTCGTCGCTCAACAGAGCCTTCATTATCGGCATTACGCTGAACGCCCTATTCGTTTTATTCGAATTTATTGCCGGATTCGCCACCCGCTCGGTCGGGTTGATGTCCGACGCGGGGCATAACCTCAGCGACGTAGTCAGCCTGATTCTGGCCATGCTGGCTTTCAGGCTGTCCGAAATCAATGCCAACAGCAAATATACTTACGGGTATAAGAAAAGCACGATTCTGATTTCGCTCTTAAACGCCATACTCCTGCTTATCGCCGTGGGCGTCATCGCGGCGGAAAGTATCGGCAAAATCATCAGCCCGCAACCCGTCGAAGGAGGCGTCATCGCATGGGTGGCGGCCACAGGCGTGCTCATCAACGCTTTCACGGCATGGCTGTTCATGAAAAACAGGGAGAAAGACCTGAACGTGAAAGGCGCATACCTCCACATGGCCGCCGACGCGCTCGTATCGGCCGGGGTAATGGTTTCGGGCATCGTGATTGCATACACGGGATGGCTGATTCCGGATCCCGTCATCGGGCTGACAGTCGCCGCCGTGATCGTTCATGCTACGTGGCAACTTTTGCGGGACAGCGTCCGTCTCTCCCTCGACGGGGTGCCGGCAGGAATAAGTATCGACGACATCGAAGCGGCCATGCGCGCCGTCGACGGCATCCGCGACATTCACCATACGCATATCTGGGCGTTGAGCACAACCGAAACGGCGCTTACCGCGCATATCGTCGTGGACGATGCGGGGAGGATGGAAACCGTCAAGCGCAGCCTCAAGCTCATCCTGCGCAAAAAGGCGATCACGCACGCCACGCTCGAATTTGAAACGGACGGAGCCGAATGTACGGATACGTGTAACGGAGCAGACCGGAAGAGCGGACGGTAATATACGCCCGGAAGGAATCAAACAATCACCCCGCTGCCGTAGCAGAGGCGGCTTTCCTTATCGTAAACCACGGCAAACTGACCTGTGGCTATTCCCTGGATTTTCTTTTCGCTTTCGATGCGGTACATGTTGCCTGCGCGGACGATGGCGCCGCGCGTAAATTCGGGCGTGTGGCGGATTTTGAACGTGATTTCTTTTGCACCGGTATACTCGCCCCACGGGTCTTCGGTGATAAAGTGGAAATCGCGCACTTCGACGGTCGTGCCGTACTGCGTTTCGGGGTCGTAGCCGTTGGATACGTAGACGACGTTCCTGTCGATGTCTTTTTTCACCACGAACCACGGGCCGCCGCTCAGCCCCAGGCCTTTTCGCTGACCGATTGTATGAAACCAGTATCCGCGGTGGGTTCCGACCGTGCGTCCCGTCTCCAATTCTACGATTTCGCCGGGCATTTGTCCGAGGTATCGCGCTATGAAGTCGTTGTAATTGATTTTTCCGAGGAAGCATATGCCCTGGCTGTCCTTCCGCCGCGCGGCGGGCAGGTTGTGCGCGGTTGCAATTTCGCGCACTTCGCTTTTCATCAGTCGCCCGACGGGAAACATCAGCTTCGATATTTGCAGCCCGCCGATTTGCGCGAGGAAATCGGTCTGGTCTTTGACCGGATCTTTTGCCGTTGCAAGCCACGACCGGCCGCGTATATCTGCGACGTCGGCATAATGACCCGTTGCGATTTTGTCGAAATCCCGTCCCCAACGCTCCTCGAAGCATCCGAACTTGATATATTTGTTGCACATCACGTCCGGATTCGGCGTCAGCCCGCGCCTGACCGCGTCGATGGTGTAGCCGACTACTTTTTCCCAGTATTCGTTGTGGAGCGAGACGATTTCGAAGCGACAGCCGTATTTCTTGGCCGTCAGCGACGTGATTTCAATGTCTTCTTCCGCCGAACAGCCCGCATAGCCGTCGTCCGCATCCGGGCTGATGCGGATATAAAATATGACCGGCTCGTACCCCTGCGCCTTGAGCAGGTGCACGACTACGGAGCTGTCTACTCCGCCCGATACCAGCGCCGCTATTTCCATCTTCATTTCTGTTGTTTACGATGGTGCAAAAGTACGGGAAAGCGCGGAAAAACGCCGCATCTGTTCCGTATTTTTTATACCTGCGCGCACATCATTATACTTTTTAACCGGCATATAATTACCGCAGTATCGTTTGGAATAATTATCTTTGCGTGTGTAACGCGGGATAACGCGGATTCGGATGCGTCCGTCCGGCGGTATTTTGCGTAGCCGTATTCCGTCCGGAATGTGGCGGCATCTGCGATGTACAACCGCCGGGATGCGCGTCGCTACGGGGAAGCGTTTTTATTCACGTTTTATATTTTAAGAAATGAGAGAGAGCAGAAAAAAAATCGAGAGAAGACTGGGCAGGGGCATAATCGCCTTTTCCCTCCTTACGTGTACGATGTGGTCGGGCGCAACCGGCCTTTCCGTCCCTGCGCGGCAATCGTCCGCACGGCATGACACGTTGCCTGAGGCCGGCAATCCGGCATTTACAGTGAGAAAGATAATCGTCGACGACGTGCCGGAACCTTCCGGCGTCCCCCTGAAGCGCGCGCTGCCTTATCCGCTGGGCTACGTGGATTCGCTCATGATTCGTTGCTTTACGCACATGGGCAGCGTGAATTTTTCGCCCCAGCAAATGTTCTGGCAGAGAGACGGCGCGCCCGGAGGCGACAATTCCGACGACGCGCTGTACGGCTTTTCGGTGCCGCTGGTCGGCGACCTGAACGGAGACGGAAAGCCCGAAATCGTAGCCTTAAGCCTTAACGGCAGTTTGGCCACCTCCGCGTCTCCATACCTTTACGTATTCAACGGGCAGACGGGCGATGTGCTTACGCGCTTCACGCTTCCGGCTCCGGTGAGGCACTGCGCGGACGGCTACCACGCCTCGCCGTGCCAAATCGTACTGCTGGATGCCGACCGCAACGGCTTGGGAGAAGTGATCGTTTGCTTTAACAGTACGTCCGTCAGCGGCACAAACGATTACAGGAAGCAGATTGCCTCGTTCGAAATACTTAACCGCCGCACGTTCTCGTTCAGGCAGAAATGGAAAACCTCCGTGCGCTACGACGCCTGGGGCGTAAACAATCAGTCTTTCGCCGACGGCGACGGAAGCCGCAATTACGATTATCCCATCCCGCAGGCAGTCGACATCGAGGGCGACGGAATACCGGAGCTTATCGTATACAACAAAATATACAACGCCGTAACCGGCGCCTACATCATGAAGCTCGAAGAGATGGGGCGCAACCCTGCGGACGTGCGCGACCGAAAGACGGCCTACATCGGTTCGTTCTGCCTCTACCCCTACACGGGCGACCGCAACGGCAATGCGCATAACGACACTTACTACGAGTCGTCCGTGGCCTTCCCCGCAATTTACGACATGGACGGCGACGGCAAATACGACTTCGTAGCAGGCGGCAAGATATACTACAACATTAACACGAAGACCGGAACGTACAGCATACTCCAGCACGCGGAAACGCTGGACGGACGCACGGCCGTGGCCGACATCGACGGAGACGGGCGCGCCGAAGTGGTAGTCCAGCACTGCAACGTCATAACCCAGCACGACGTCAAGAACTTTACGCTGACGGTTTGGGAACCCGATTTCCAAACCAAAAAGGGCGTCACGGAAGGCCGCGTAACTTTCCGCGCCGACAATTCGTACGGCGACTGGGGATATTCGTCCTATCTCTTTATCGGCGACATCGACGGCAAGACGCAAAACGGCAAAAAGCTGCCCGAAATATCCCTCATCTGCGGACGACCGTTTAATGCCACAGGCGTCAGCCTCGCAATGACCGGCATACCGGTTCACCCCAACGTGCTGCGGGCTAACGGCGGCGACGGACGGATTACCTCCAACATGTCTCTGTCTCCGCGAAGCGACGGATGCCTCATTTCCTTTACCTGGGACGATACGCCGGGACTGACCCGAAGCAACCGGCTCAAGGTGTCGTTTATGCTGGAACACGAAGACCGTTCGGTCAACACCGGATTCTCGCTTTTCGACTTCGACAACGACGGAACGGTCGACATTTGCTACCGCGACGAACAGACGCTGCGTATCATCTCCGCCAAAATGTCTTACGTCACCCTCAACGAAACGAGCGCAAGCGTCATCCGACTCAAAACGCCGTGCCTCTCGTATACGGCATACGAGTATCCGGCCATTGCCGATGTGGACGACGACGGATCGGCGGACATGATCGTCATGGGGCGCTCCGCCGGAGGCACGAACAACGTGAAGTCGTTCATCCTCGTCGTCGAAGGAGCCAACCACGACCTCGCGCCGGCGCCCACCGTCTGGAACCAGTTTCATTACCACCCGATGAAGATTAACGAAAACCTGCAAACGCCCGTGCCCAACTTCCGCCCGCTCGACCCGGACTACCGCTTTTATAAAAACGCGACCGACGACGCGCCTTCCTTCGTCTACAACGGCAACATCATGCAGGCCGTAATCTCGTCGAGCTACACGACGGCTAACGGCAAGGAAGTCGTCACTCCGATCGTATACACCGCCGACGCCGTCGTGCTCGACACACGCATCGCGACCGGCAACAAGCTTACCTTCAAAATCGCCAACACCGGCAACGCCACGCTTTTCGCAAGTACGCCCATACGCATATACCGAAACAGGCAGACGCCCGCACAAACGTCTGCCTACACAGGCCAAAACCTGTTTCCCGGAGATACGGCCGAATACTCGTTCAACATTCCCAACATGAACGACATGTACGACATCATCGTCGGCGACGGCACGCTCGTCGACGGAGCCTTTCGCCCCGGCAGAATGCGCGAATGTAACTGGGCGGACAATCATGCCGAAGTCGCGCTGTTCCTTCTGCGCGAAGACCTGGCCGTCGCGCCGCGCTACGGCACGATAATGATCGACGTGCTGGCCAACGACGTACTCGAAGGAGCCTGCGCCGGCACAACCCTGACCCGCGACCACATCACGACGCCCGGCGGCAAAGGCGTACTCAGCGGCGCCTTCGGCGAAATACGCATCGTGAACAACCGCCTGATGTATACCGCCCCCGGCGCGGGCGACTTCGGCGGCGGAGTGCTCGACCTCGCCTACTCCATAACCTGCGGCGCAACCGCCCGAACGGCGCACATATACATATATATTATAGAAAGCTGCAGCGGAAGCTTCGCCGCCTGCGCCGGAAGCAACTACACCCTCTGCCTGAAAAAAACAGACGCGCGCATGGCCTTCAAATGGTACGCCGCAGACGGCGCAACGTTCCTCGGCGACGCTTTCCCGCATATCGAAGGCATATCGAAGGACACCACGTACTTCGTCAAACCCGACTTCTCCCAAGTCGCCACCGGCACATGGGCGACGTACAGCGCCAAAGATTTCCCGAAGGGGAAACTGACCGTAAAGGCCGTCGGCACATCCGGAAACGCAGACACCATGCGCTGGACGGGATCCGCAGACAGCGACTGGATGAACCCCGCAAACTGGGTGCAAATCGTAAACGGTCGCGCGAAGGCCGCCGCATGGACGCCGGCATCCACCGGAAGCTGCGTCGACGTAGTCATAGGTAAAAACCTCCCACACTACCCCACGCTGAATACGAACGACGGCAATACGTACCGCTACGCATGTAGAAACATCCACCTCGAAGACAGGGCGATGATCGCCGGAATCCACCGGCTCGCCTACGCAGCCGCCTCGATGGACTGTGAACCTGCGCCGGACGAAAAAAACCGCTTCGTCATGCTCTCCGCACCCTTTAAGCATATGTATACGGGCGATTACCACTTCGCCGGAGCCGCCAACCGCCCGGAATGGGGGCTGGTGTACATGAACTTCTTCCAGTCCGCCAACCCCGACTATCCGGGAAGCGTGGCCGCAGAAAAAACCTACACCGCCACGTTCGGAAGCGTGGCCGCACCGCTTCCGCTCGGAAAAACTTTCAACATATTCGTATTGCCCGATACTCAGGGCAAACGATTCACGTTTCCGAAAACATCGTTCACGACTTACACCGACGCCGGCGGAAATACCACCGGCACGCTTGCACGCGACAGCGCACGCCGCTTCATCACCGACAACGTGCTCACAGCTGCGGGCACGTTGCAACTGCCCGTCGACGACGCCTTCGCCCTCATACAGGTAGCCAACCCCTTCGCCGCATACCTCGACATACGCGCTTTCCTCTCACACCCCGACAACGCCGGGAAAATAGAAAAGGCCTACAAAACGTGGAGCGGCAATACGGACGAAGACTTCGTTACCGTGCTCGCCGCCGGAGACACGATGCGCTACACCATATCCGACGCCGACACCGTCGCGATCGACAGAGAACCGTTCATAGCTCCCTTCCGATCCTTCTTCGTCACCCGTAAACCCGGCGCGCCCGCCTTCAAAACCCTCCTGATGTCCGCCGACATGACGACGACCGTCGCCAACCCGTCGACGCCCCGTGCCAACGCCCGCATAGCCGCGCCGCCGCCCGTACTGCACATCACGGCCTCGCAGCCGCCGCACGCCAACACCACGGCAATCGTATACGACGCAGGCGCAGCGCCGGCGTATCGCCCCGACGAAGATTCGCGAAAAGCCTTCCTCGACGGCGTACCCGTGTCGGTCTATACCATCGCCGACGGAGGCACGGCAACCGCCATATACGCAAGCGGCAACTTCGACCGACCCGTATCGCTCGGCCTCCGGCTGAAAAACGCCTCGCAGCCCGTCACCCTCCACTTCCGCGGAATCGAGCGCTTCCCCCTCCCGGCCTGTCTGATCGACCGCGAAGCCGGCGGCACGGAAATAGACCTCCGCCGCAACCCGTCGTACACCTTTACCGTACGTCCCGTACCCGCCGCCGACGCCGTAACGGAGCTGAACGATCGCTTCACCCTCCGCTTCGACAACCCCGGAGGCGCCGACAACCCCGGCGCGCACGGCATACACATCTATTCCACATCCGGCATGATACACATATCCGCATCCGGATTCGTGCCGACCGCCGTCGAGATATACGGAATTACCGGCAACCTCGTTTACCGCACCGCCGTAACGCGCGCGCACACTTCCGTGCCCGCCGTACCCGGAAGCATGTATCTGGTACGTACATACGTAAAAGGCGGAGCCGTTTTCATCTCGAAAGTAATGGTATTGCCCTGAAATCGCCCTCACAGCGCCTCACAGGCAGCTACGTCCGCGTTGGGCGTAGCTGCTTTCGGTTTGAAACCGGCCGGTTTCGGTTTGAATCCACGGCAGATCAGGAGGCTTTGCGCGAAATGATCTTCCACGAACAACGCGTAGAAGTCGCGTTCGAAAATCACCGCTGGTACCAGCTCCTGCGCACCGGACGCGCAATTGAGGTGATGACGGCGCACGGTAATGCCGAAAAGGCGCGCCTTCAGGCTAATGCCGCCAAACTCAAACAAGTATGCCATTTATCGAATGAAGCATACAATATATTGCCGTACAAACTGCTCTTCCCGCTACCGGAAAGAGATTGCCGCCTGAACGGATTCGAGAACAATCCGGGATGGTATTAACCCCCTTATCACAAAAGCCCGGCAGGCCTCACAGCCCGTCCGGGCTTTTTCGCATTAGTTACCGACCGGTAACCAAGCCTGCTACCGACCGGTAACTAAGCCTGCTACCGACCGGTAACCAAGCCTGCTACCGACCGGTAACCAAGCCTGCTACCGACCGGTAGCTAATGCAACCCCCCGTCGCGCCCCGCAGGACGCGGCAGCAGGCCTCACGCGCGGCAGGCGGAAATATATACATCGGGAGCCGCCTGTCAAAGCAGCGGGGAAAACAGTCGCATGAACGATTCGGCTATCCGGACGAAGATGGAACGCGACAGCCACTGCGACGGCACAACCTGTTCGCACCCCGTAGCAAGGTCGTGCATAAACATCTCCTTCATCCTCCGGGCAAAGGGCGCGTGATAGACAAAGGCGTTGATCTCGAAGTTATGCTCAAAACTGCGGAAGTCGAAGTTGGCCGAACCGATGCAGGCAATCGCGTCGTCGGAAAGCAGGAGCTTGGAATGAAGGAATCCCGAACGGTAGAAATACACCTTGACGCCCGCCTTTATCATATCGTCCAGAAACGAATGTGTCGCCATGTTGACCGCGCGCGCGTCCGAATGTTTCGGCAGCATCAGCCGCACGTCCACCCCGCCGAGCGCCACCGCCTGCAACGCCTGATTCAACGCCTCGGTAGGCAGGAAATACGGCGTCTGGATGTACAGGTACGACTTCGCGTTTGAAATGCAGAACGTAACGGCCTGAAGCAGCGTGCGCCACCGCCCGGTAGGCCCGCTGACGGCAAGCTGCATCACCTCCTCGCCGCACGCCCCGGTGTCGGGATAATACGCGCGGCTCTTCACCAGCCGACGGCTCGCAGCATACCAGTCCAGCAGAAAAGCCGACTGCAGGCCGTGCACCCCCCTGCCCGTGACGCGGAAATGCGTATCGCGCCACACGCCCAGCGACGAACCCCTCACGTAACGGTCGGCAATATTCATCCCCCCTATATACCCCACCCGACCGTCGATAACCACCACTTTACGGTGATTACGATAGTTCACCTTACTGGTGAAAATCGGGAACACTACGCGCAAAAAGGCATACACCTCCACGCCCGCACGGCGCATCTCGTTGAAAAACGACGCCTTCACGTCCCAGCACCCCACGTCGTCATACAGCACGCGGACGATGACCCCTTCCCGCGCCTTCTCGATCAGCGCACGGCGCACACGGCCGCCCGTCTCGTCGCCCGCAAAAATATAATACTGCAAATGCACATGATGCTTCGCCTGCCGGATGTCCTCCAGCAACGCATCGAACTTCTCCGCCCCGCCCGTAAAACACTCCAGCCCGCAACCGTCGAAAAGCGCGCTCTGACCGTTGCGCACAAGCAGGTTGCACAGCGGCACGTACTGCGGAGGCACGCGCCCCGGATCGTGCACCCCGCGGTTCGACCACAGCGGACGCACGATCCGCTTATACGTCCGACCCGAAATAATCCGCTGACGCCGGTTATCCTGACCGAAGAAAAAGTAAAAAACCAACCCCAACCCCGGCAACAGTATCAGCACGATAACCCAGGGTATCGTCTTCAGCGGATTCCTGTTCTCCAGCAACAGCACCAGCACCAGCCCCACCACGGAAACGGCATACAAAAAAACCAGCGCCAAACCCACAATGCCATGTATCCCAATATCGCTATCCATAAACAAAATAACCCTTCGCCGTAAAAACGGCCATGTTTCCGCAAAGATACTCGTTTTGTTCCGTCCCGTAAACAAAAGAAGACACAATTCAATCCCGCCGCCCGCTCACGAAAACACGCCGCCCGCACAACCGCAACCCTCTCCCCCACCCCGCTCACGAAAATTCAACTATCTTTGCACCCTCATCATTAATATATACCGAATGATAAAAAACATCATCTTCGACATGGGCGGCGTGATCGTAGAAGTCCGTCGCGACAGAGCCGTCAGCCGCTTCCGGGCAATCGGAGTAGACGATGCCGAACAACTGATCGACGCTTATCACCACCGCGGCATCTTCCTCGACATCGAAAGCGGCGCCATCGACGCCGACACCTTCTGCCGCCTCCTGTGCCTCCACGCCGGAAAGCACATCCCGCGACAGGACATCGAACACGCATGGCAAAGCATCATCAACCCGCCCGACCCGCACATACTCGACTGCCTGCTCGCACTGCGCAAAAAATACTTCACCTGCCTCCTGAGCAACAACAACCCCATCCTGATAGACCGCTGGGCGCGCACAAGCCGCTTCTCGACCGCAGGACGGCCGATAAACGACTACTTCGACAAGACATACTTCTCCTACGAAATGAAATGCGTCAAACCCGACATCGAAATCTACCGCACCGCAGTGCGCGACAGCGGCATCACCCCGACCGAAACACTCTTCCTCGACGACAGCGCAGACAATATCCGCACAGCCGAACAAGTCGGTTTCGCCACATACCTCGTCCGCAACGGCGAAGACTGGCGCACGGCGCTGAACGAAATACTCCGCCGCGACGGAAATGCACCCGATTTTTCACCTCCCCTTTGCCCGCATTAAAAAAAAACACGTAAATTTGTCGCAGCTAATGCACAATTATAACAAACCACATATGAAACCTACTTTATTCGTACTCGCCGCAGGCATGGGAAGCCGCTACGGCGGACTGAAACAACTGGACGGCGTAGGCCCCAACGGCGAAACCATCATGGACTACTCCGTCTTCGACGCCCTCAGAGCCGGATTCGGCAAAGCGGTATTCGTCATCCGCAAAGATTTTGAAGACGATTTCCGGCGGAACATACTCTCCCGATACGAAAACCACCTCCCCGTAGAAACCGTCTTCCAATCCGTCGACACACTGCCCGAAGGATTCGCCCGCCCGCCCGAACGCACCAAACCCTGGGGCACAAACCACGCCGTACTGATGGGCAAAGACGTGATAAAAGAACCGTTCGCCGTCATCAATGCCGACGACTTCTACGGGCGCGACAGCTTCGCCGTACTCGGCAAAGCGCTCGCCGCAACGGCAGGCATGGAAAACACGTACTGCATGGTCGGCTTCCGCGTCGGAAACACACTCAGCGAATCGGGCACGGTAGCAAGAGGCGTCTGCCGGGTAGACGACAACGGATACCTCGCCGCCGTCACCGAACGCACCTCCATCGCACGCATCAACGGACGCATCTGCTTCAAAGACGACAACGGCGACAACGTATTCCTCGACGAAAACACGCCCGTCTCGATGAACATGTGGGGATTCACCCCCGACTATTTCGCGCACTCCGAAGCATACTTCAAAAAATTCCTCCGCGACAACCTGCACAATCCCAAAAGCGAATACTTCATACCCCTCATGGTAAACGAACTGACGACGACCGGCAAAGCCGTCGTAAAAGTACTTGACACCACGTCCCGATGGTTCGGCGTAACCTACCGCGAAGACCGGCCGGGCGTAGTGCACAAGCTCCGGATACTGACGGACGCCGGAGAATATCCCCAACAATTATTTTAAACACATAAAACCCGGTCGAAATGAAATCATATGCTTACATCCTCCTCCTCGGATGCCTCCTTGCCCTGCAGAGCGCCGACGCCGGCGCGCAGGAAAACGAAACCTTCGTGCTGATCGCCACAAACAAGGGAAAAATCAAAGTAAAACTCTACAACGACACGCCGCTGCACCGCGACAATTTCATAAAGCTCGTGAACGCACGCCGGTACGACAACCTGCTTTTCCACCGCGTCATCAGCCAGTTCATGATTCAGGCCGGCGACATCAATTCCAAAGACGCGCCTGTCGACAAAAAGCTGGGCGACGGCAGCCTCGACTACACCATCCCTGCGGAAATCGTCTACCCCAAATATTTCCACAAGCGCGGACAACTGTGCGCAGCCCGCACGGAAGACGAATCCAATCCCGAAAAAGCCTCTTCGTCCACACAGTTCTACATCGTCACGGGAAAATTCTTCACCGCGCGTGAACTCGACAAAATGGAGGCCGAAAAACAAACCAAACTCACGCCCGAACAGCGACGGGCATACATGCTCGAAGGAGGCGTGCCGCATCTCGACGGCGCCTACACCATATTCGGCGAAGTAGTCGGCGGAATGAAAACCGTCGACAAAATACAGTTCATGCCCGTCAACGAACACGACAGGCCGCTCAAAAACATAAAAATCAAATCCATGAAAATCGTCCGGAAATAAATCGCATCATCACACATGTAACATATACAATATGAATATTAAAGAACTAATGACCGGCATGTCTCCCATGAGTCTGGAAACATTTGCCACCCGTTTCGGAATAGTCGTCGACCACCTCAAATGGGGAGTCGTAATAATCACGAGAGGAGAAAAAACAGAAATGCACTGCGCAGTCCTGATCGAAGGAGCGCCCGTATACATCCACATCGCCGAAGATGCGATGACGCTTGGCCTGAGCAGAACCGGCTGCCGCATAGAAAGGATTCCCTGCAAACTCGAAGAAACAGAAACGCATTTTATCCTCATAAACAAAAAGGAGGGAATAGAGATGACACTGGGTAAAGAAAACGTAGCGGAATTTTATGCCTCCAAGATACTTTCTCTCTCCACGCGGAAATATATCGGAGGATCTTACTGGGACATCTGAATCATGCACATCCACCCGCCGCGCACCCTCGTCGCATGTATACTGCTCGCGTCAGGCATCCTGTCCGGACTCGCCCAGACGACGCCGAACTCAAAGCCGATCGTCCCCGAAGGCATCTACGCCTGCTATGTGGACGGGACGGACACGATCGTCACGGCATGGCTCCCCGAAGTATACGTCTTCCCCGAACTCGTATTCAAAAACGAAAAAGAACGCCGACAATACGACAAACTCGTCCGCGACGTCAAAAAAACGCTGCCCTACGCCAAATTAGTCTACGAAACGCTTATCGAAACCTACGAATACATCGAAACGCTGCCCGACGACAAGGCGCGCGAAACGCATCTCAAACGAATGGAGAAAGAACTGTTTCGCGAATACAAACCGGAACTGAAAAAACTCACGCTCGCACAGGGCAAACTGCTGATAAAACTCGTCGACCGCGAATGTAACCAAAGCAGCTACCGCCTCGTATCGGCCTATCTCGGCGCTTTCCGCGCCACGTTCTGGAACTTCTTCGCCGGCATGTTCGGCGCCAGCCTCAAATCAAAATACGACCCCCAGGGCAAAGACGCCCTCACCGAGCGCGTAGTCATTCTCGTCGAAAGAGGCCTGCTCTGAACCGACACATCCGACGACCTCCACGCCGCGCGGGAAAAAATCCGTCCCGACATGCGGATTATTCTTGCGGAACCGCTACTTTTGCACCGCAAATCATCATTTAATTCCCAAACAACTATGAAAAGATTAATTTTGCCGGCAATACTCCTCTGCATACATTGCCACATGCCGACGGCGCAGAAACAAAAACCGCCGAAATGGATCGAAAAAGCAAAAAAAACCGTGCTGACCGTCGAAACGCGCCTCGAAAACGGAACCACACGCAAAGGAAACGCCTTCTTCATCGGCGAAAACGGCGAAGCGGTATCGGACTACACCCTCTTCGACGGCGCAACAAGCGCCTTCGTCACGGATGCCGACGGACGCACCATGGCCGTTACCCACATACTCGGAGCAGACAACATGTACGACGTCATACGCTTCAAAGTCGACGCCCCAAAGAAAACGCCCTTCCTCCCCGTAGCCGACGAAATCCCCGACGCAAACTCCGAAGCATACATCCTCCCGCCCCTCGGCGCCGCAGACGAAACGCCCGCCAAAGGCGCCATACTCGAAATCTCCAAAATCAAAGACACTTACGGATACTATAAAATCAACACGCCGCTCCCGACCGGACGCCTCAGCCTGCCCCTGCTGACACCCGACGGCAAAGCCTTCGCCCTGACGCAAGCCGACGCATCGGGCAAAAACATGACCTTCGGCATCTCCGCCGCATACGCCCTAAGCCTCCGCATCGGCTCCATGGACCTGTGGAACAAAACTTACACCGACATCGGCATCCGCAAATCGTGGCCGGAAACACTGCAGGACGCACAAGTCGCCCTGCTGCTCTACGCCTCGCAGCAAGACGCCCGCGCTTATCTGGAAACGCTGAACGACTTCATCGCACATTTCCCCCACATCGCCGACGGATACACCCGAAGAGCCGCGCACTACGCACGGCGACGACACGAACTGGCCGACACCGAAGCCGGACAACTGCATATGCTCGCCCTGGCCGAAGAAGACATGAATACCGCGCTGAAATACGCCGGACAAGACGCAGCCGAAACCTGCTACAACCACGCCGGACTGATATACGCCGTCGCAGCAGCAGACTCCCTCCCCCTGCCCCAAGGCTGGAACATGACCGACGCCGCAGAATACCTCCGCAAAGCCATCGACGAAGACGACCGACCGGCCTTCCACCAGTTGGAAGGCGACATCGCCCTCTACAACGGCGACTGCGAGCAAGCCTTCCTCGCCTATATGACCGTCAACCGCTCCCCCGACGCCTCCGCAGCCTCCTACTACATGGCCGCAAAAGCAAAACAGCAAATACCCGGACACAACCCCGCCGAAGTAATCGCACTCATCGACAGCGCCGCCGCCGAAAGCCTACCATCCGAAACGATGCCCTACCTTACGGAAAGCGCCGAGCTGAAAATGGAAGCAGGCATGTACGAAGCTGCCGTCAAAGACTACGACCAATGCTTCAGCCTCATGGCCGGCAACGTCTCCGACGCCTTCTACTACCTCCGCGAACAGGCAAAGTTCAGAAGCGGCGACCTCGACGGCGCACTGAGCGACATCCGCTCCGCCATCGACATGGCTCCCGACAACGCCGTCTACCATGCCGAAATGGCCTCCGTCTACCTCCGCCGACAAGAACCCGACAAGGCGCAAATCTGCGCCGAAAAAGCGCTCGACATCGACCCCGAATTCGCCCCCTCCCACCGACTGCTCGGCATATGCCACCTGCGTATGGACAGGAAAGACGAAGCCTGCCGCGCCTTCCGAAAAGCCGAAACGCTCGGCGACCCGGTAGTCAAAAAACTGATCCGGGAAAACTGCCGCTAAACCCCGCCCCTCGCCCCAACGCCGCGAACGCCCCCGCGACGCGCGGATATGTCCCCGCACGTTCCGGATATGTCCCCGCACGTTCCGGGTATGTCCCCGCAACCTTCGGGTATGTCCCCGCACGTCTCGCTAACATACCCGCGCATCGCGGGTATGTCCCCGCACGTCTCGCGACTGTCCCCGCGCATCGCGGGTATGTCCCCGCGCGTTCCGGGTATGTCCCCGCACATCGCGGGTATGTCCCCGCGCATCTCGCGACTGTCCCCGCAACCTTCGGGTATGTCCCCGCGCGTCTCGCTAATGTCCCCGAAATCTTCGGGTATGTCCCCGAAACCTTCGGGTACGTCCCCGCACATCTCGCGGAAGACAGCGAGACCTTCGCGAAAGACAGCGAGACGCTCGCGGAAGACAGCGAGCGCCTCGCGGCGTAAATCAAATATATTTCGGAAAATAAAAAAGCGAAGGCCAACCCTCGCCGGTCAGCGCGCCCTTACCGCTTTGAGGCTCATGTCGAGGCTTTTTACGGAATGGGTCAGCGCGCCGACGGAAATGAAATCAACGCCGCACTCGGCATAGCTGCGCAGGGTGTCGAAGGTGATGCCGCCCGACGATTCGGTCTCAAAACGTCCGCCCACGCGCCGCACGGCCTCCCGCGTATCCGCAAGATCGAAGTTGTCGAGCATGATGCGGTCTATCCCGCCCGCCCGCAACGCCTCGTCCAGCTCGTCGAGGCTGCGGACTTCGATCTCGATCTTCAGGCTCTTCCCCTCTTCTTTCAGGTAAGCCTGCGCGCGCGATATGGCCTGCGCAATGCCGCCCGCAAAATCGACATGATTGTCCTTGAGCAGTATCATGTCGAAAAGCCCGATGCGGTGATTCACGCCGCCGCCGATGCGCACGGCCTCCTTTTCCCAAAGGCGCATTCCGGGAGTCGTCTTGCGCGTATCGAGCACGCGCGTATGCGTCCCTTCGAGCGCCGCCACGTAGCGGCGGGTAGTGGTAGCGATGCCGCTCATGCGCTGCATCACGTTGAGCACAAGCCGCTCGGTTTGCAGCAGCGACCGCACGCGCCCCGCCACCGTAAAGGCCACATCGCCGCGCCGCACCTCCGCCCCGTCGCCGAGCACGACGTCGACCGCCAGCTCCCGATCGAAATGCCTGAAAATGCGTATCGCCGCCTCCACGCCGGCCAGCACGCCGGCCTCCTTCACCATCAGGCGGCTCCGCCCCGTTGCCCCGTCGGGAATGCAGCACAAAGTGCTGTGATCGCCCTCGCCCACATCTTCGGCAAACGACAGCGATATAAGCGCGTCAATAAGTCTGTCGGGCGTTTTCATTCGATACGTACAGATTGTATTACCACCTTGCCGTCTTTAACCACATAGGCAATATTCACCCTGAATTCGCCGCCGCCCGCCGCCAGCTTGCCGACCACAAAGCCGCTTCCGTCACGCTCGGCATGGTGCGCCACCGTGAAGCCGCCGGGCCTGTTCGCCTCAAAAAAACGCGTCAGGCGGGCAACCGCCTCCGTCGCATCCGCTTTCCGCGTCTTATCCTGCACCGCAATATCCACCTCCGCATCCATACACACGGCCAGCGGAGCCACCTCGCCCGTAGCAAATGCGCGCGATATGACCGAAATATCGGCCGCATACAACCGCACGACAGACATGAACACGAGCGCAAGCATACATTTTTTCATCATCTCAATCTCCTTTCGTTTTTCTAATCACTGTCGTGCAAAGGTAGATGTTTTTTCAATACACATATCGTACATGCAACCGCAATCGGATGAAAACCGCAATCTGCAACAAAGAAAACCAACCATGCCGGTAGACACAAGACACGTATCGCACATCGCGCACCGCGCACCGCGCCCTCACGCCTATTTTTATTTGACTGTGTACGGTATCAAAGATTTTACGTACATTTGCGCATCTTTTTTCACCGATAAATGAAAATAATGCACAAAACCATTAATTTACGAACTTATGAGATTTGACGAACTGAATCTGGAAAATGCCATACTGGACGGCTTGTATGCCATGCACTTTGAAGAAACGACGCCCATACAGGAACTGTCGATCCCTCCCATACTGGAGGGGAAAGACATTATGGGCTTTGCACAGACCGGCTCGGGCAAGACGGCGGCCTACGTGCTGCCCGTACTCAACGAGCTGAGCAAGGGCGGATACCCGTCCGACGCCATCAACGCCGTGATCATGTCTCCCACACGCGAACTGGCGCAACAGATCGACCAGCAGATCGAAGGATTTTCTTACTACGTCCCCGTCTCGGCAGTAGCCGTCTACGGCGGAACGGACGGCATTGCATACTCGCAGCAGGAACGCGGCCTGCGGATGGGCGCCGACATCGTGATTGCCACGCCCGGACGGCTACTCAGCCATCTGAACATGGGCAGCGTTGACCTCTCCAAGGTTTCGTTCTTTATCCTCGACGAGGCAGACCGCATGTTGGACATGGGGTTCAGCGACGACATAATGCAAATATACAGGCATCTCCCCTCAAACTGCCAGATCATCATGTTTTCCGCAACCATGCCGCCCAAAATCAAAAAACTGGCTCAGGCAATACTCAAAGACCCGGTAGAAGTAAAAATCGCCATCGCACGACCGCCCGATGCCATCCTGCAATCGGCATACATCTGCTATGAGTCGCAAAAACTGCCCGTCCTGCGAAACCTCTTCAAAGAAAGCAACCCGCAACGCGTCATCGTGTTCTCATCCTCCAAAATGAAAGTCAAAGAACTGGCCGTTACGCTCCGCAACATGGGCTTCAACGTCCGCGCCATGCACTCCGACCTTGAGCAGGCGGAACGCGAACAGGTGATGAAAGATTTTAAGAACAAACATACGGACATCCTTGTGGCCACCGACGTGGTTTCGCGAGGCATCGACATCACCGACATCAGCCTCATCGTCAACTATGACATTCCGCACGACCCGGAGGACTACGTGCACCGCATCGGCCGGACGGCGCGCGGCACTAACGGCGAAGGCGTGGCCATTACATTCGTAGGCGTAGATGAGCAAAGCCGCTTCAAGGGAATCGAAACCTTCCTCGGCAAAACGATTTACAAGATACCCATCGACCCTTCGTTCGGAGAAGTCCCCGCCTACGAACCCGACAAAAACCGCGGACACGCGCGCGGCCGGAAACCGGGCAATGCGCACGGCGCAAAAACGGCGCGACCGGGGAATCGAAACTCTTCGCACGCTTCCTCAAACGAACGGCGGAATTCTCGCAATTCCGGTCGTTAATACACATCCGCGCCGCACATGATCTGCTTCCCGAACGCAAAGATTAATCTGGGGCTGCACGTGACCGGCAAACGGCCTGACGGCTATCACAACATCGAAACCGTGTTCTATCCCGTCCCGCTCCGTGATGCGCTCGAAGTAGTCCGCGCCGACCAACCCTCGTTCACGCAGTGCGGCATCCTGCCGGACGTCGCTCCCGAAAACAATCTGGTCATGAAAGCGCTGCACGCGCTGAAAGAAAAACATCTCCTCCCGTCGCCGGCCGTCTATCTTAAAAAAAATATCCCTCCCGGAGCAGGACTGGGCGGCGGCTCGGCAGATGCCGCCTTTATGCTGAAACTGCTGAACACGTTTGCCGGACTGCATCTCGACGACGCGGAGCTGGAAGAAATCGCGGCGGGCATCGGCGCCGACTGTCCGTTTTTCATCCGCAACAAGCCTGTCCTTGCCACCGGCACGGGCAATGTGTTCGAATCCCTGCCGCTGTCGCTGAAAGGCTACACATTATATATCGTCAAACCCGACGCGAGCGTCTCCACACGCGAGGCTTACCGGCACGTCAATCCTTCGAAACCGGCTCGTCCGCTGCGCGAAATCATATCGCGCCCCGTTACGGAATGGCGGGAAGCGCTGACCAACGATTTTGAAGAAAGTATTTTCGCACGCTGTCCCGTTATCGGCGAAATCAAGAACAGGCTCTATGCCGAAGGCGCCCTGTATGCGTCGATGTCCGGATCGGGATCGTCCGTTTTCGGACTGTTCCGGACGGATAAGCCGCTCCGTTTCCCCGGCTGCTTTGTATGGAAAGGAATGTTGGAACAGGAAAGCCTGAATTGACGGACTGGCTTCCCACGACAAAAAAGGAAGTCGAACTGCGCGGGTGGGACGTCCCGGACGTGATCCTGTTCAGCGGCGATGCCTACGTGGATCATCCCTCGTTCGGCGCGGCCGTCATCGGTCGTGTGCTCGAAGCCGAAGGGCTGCGCGTAGCCATCGTGCCTCAACCCGACTGGCGCGGCGACTACCGCGATTTCAAAAAGCTGGGCGCGCCGCGTCTCTTCTTCGGCATTGCTCCCGGCGCAATGGATTCGACGGTCAACCATTACACGGCAAACAGGCGGCTGCGCAGCGACGACGCCTATTCTCCCGACAGGCAGCCGCGCCTGCGTCCCGATTATCCGAGCATCGTGTATGCCGGTATTCTGAAAACGCTTTTCCCCGAAACGCCCGTTGTGCTGGGCGGCATTGAAGCGTCGCTGCGCCGGCTGGCGCACTACGATTACCTGCAGGACGCGCTCCGCCCCGGTATCCTGGCCGACAGTCCCGCCGACCTGCTGATCTACGGCATGGGCGAAAAGCCCGTCCGCGAACTGGCGGGCAGACTGCGCGCAGGGGTTCCGTTCTCACAGTTGACGGACATTCCGCAAACGGCCTACCTCGCAAGCCGCTTGGAAGCCTTGCCGGACGACATCGCACTGTACCCGTTTGAAGAATGTCTGGAAAGCAAGCGCAAACAGGCCATGAATTTCAGGATCATCGAAGAGGAATCAAACAAATATCACCCGTCGCAGCGCATCATCCAGCGCACGCGCCGTAAGTTCATCGTCGTCAATCCGCCCTGTCCGCCCATGACGGAGGCCGAACTGGACGCGTCGTACGATTTGCCGTACACCCGAATGCCGCACCCGAAGTACAGGGGCAAAATCATCCCGGCATATGAGATGATTAAATTCTCCGTCAACATTCACAGGGGATGCTTCGGCGGATGTGCGTTCTGCACCATATCGGCGCATCAGGGTAAATTCATCGCCTCGCGCAGCCGCCGCTCCATACTGGAAGAAATCGCCTCGATATGCCGGATGCCCGATTTCAAAGGCAACATAAGCGACCTCGGCGGCCCTTCGGCCAACATGTACCGGATGCGGGGAAAGGACGAGAGCCTCTGCCGGAAATGCAAAAGGCCGTCCTGCATCGCGCCGGGCGTATGCGGCAATCTGCACGCAGACCATGCGCCGCTGCTCGACCTGTACAGGACGGTACGACGGATGCCGGCAATCAAAAAGGCATTTATCGGCAGCGGCGTCCGGTACGACCTGCTTTTGCACAGCTACGCGGAAAAGGCTTGGAACCGGTCTGCCGAAGAATATGCGGACGAACTGATCACGCATCACGTGTCGGGACGGCTGAAAGTGGCGCCCGAACATACGGAAGACGGCGTGCTGCAACTGATGCGCAAGCCGCCGTTTCACCTGTTCGAACGGTTCAAGCAGATTTTCGACCGCATCAACACGGCGAAGGGATTAAACCTGCAACTGATTCCGTACTTTATCTCCGGACATCCCGGATGCACGATAAACGATATGGCGGAGCTTGCCGCCAAAACAAAAAAAATGCACCTGCTCCTCGAACAGGTGCAGGATTTTACTCCTACGCCGATGACCTTGTCGACGGAAATCTTTTACACGGGGCTGCATCCGTATTCGTTACAACCCGTGCCCTGCGCCAAAACGCAGGAAGAAAAGCATACGCAGCGGATTTTTTTCTCCTGGCGCCTTCCCGAAGCGCGCAGCCGAATCATGCAAATCCTGCGGAAAATACGGCGCGCCGACTTGATTGCAAAAATATTCGGGACGGGCGCCAGGCGATAAACTCACCGTCCCTCTATCCAGGAGACGATTTCCTCCGACAGGGGCACGGTTTTGGGCGGAACGGATTTAACCGGAATGCCGTTTTCGTCTATCAGGAATTTCTGGAAGTTCCACGTCACCTCGCCGTCTATCTTTCCGTTTTCGCTTTTCTGCGTGAGCCATTTGTAGAGCGGCGCAATATCTTCGCCCTTTACGGAGATTTTTTGCATCATCGGGAAAGTGACGCCGTAATTGAGCGTGCAAAAGGCTTTGATTTCTTCGTCCGTGCCCGGTTCCTGCAGGCCGAAATTGTTCGCCGGGAAACCGATAATCACAAAATTTCTGTCCTTATACTTCTCGTACAGCGATTGCAACTGTTCATACTGCGGGGTCAGCCCGCACTTGGACGCTACGTTGACGACCAGCACCTTCCGCCCTTTCAATTCGGAAAGCGAAAAATCTTCGCCGTCAATCGTTTTTACCGTAAAATCATGCAAAGTCCTGTTTTGAGCCTGCAACAGGCATGGAAACAGGCAAACCAGCAGGAATACACCGATCATTGTCTTCATTGTTCTTAATCTTTAAATATTATCGTGCAAATATAATCATAGTTCGGATACCGTTCCACTTGTTATTTTGGGGAGAGGCGTGTCCTGTTTTCCGGCGACATGCGATATTTCCACGCGGGGACGGGGAGAGAAGTCGAATGTCTTTTTCAACTCTTCCAGTTCATCGACAAAACGAATGATCGCTTCTTCCGGGACATATCGTCCCGTTTCCGCGAACCGTTTCATGCAACGCGCAATCAGCTCGTCCGTTTCACATGCGAAGAGTTTAAACGAAATATCGGCACGTGTGTTGAACTTGTCGATATAATGGTTCAGGTACGCGGCGCGGCAATGCGTGGCATCGAGCAGCACGTTGCATTTCCTTCGGAGCAACGCTTTCGTCGAAGCGTCAATCATGTCCGTGATTAAACTTTCTTCGCGTCCCGACATCAGCAGGCCGGAGAAATTCATTATCCTGAAATCGTCCCGGCTAAGGCGCATCCAGTTCTTTTCCGTGCGGATAAAATGTGCGGCAAAAGTGCTTTTCCCCGATCCCGGAGCGCCGACTAAGAGCAGTAACTGCGGATTTTTTTCCATGTTTCGATGATAAATAACGGTGCAAAGATACCGATTTTGCGGGGATAAAGCAGGCGTGCGGCAAAACACGGGTTGTCGCAGCCCGGACACGGGCGTTTGTTCCGGCAGAACTCCCTTTTTCCCGGAATACTGTCCGGACAAAACCGGGGAGAAAAACGAAAAACGGCTTCCGACTAAAGAGGGAAGCAGTCATCTCCGAAACCATTGTGTTATCCCACCCGCTCATTGCCGCCTCATGCGCCGGAAGGCGCGGCGTAAAATCTCTTCGCAGGGATTGCATATCCGGCATATACTTCTTATTTTTGCGGAAATCATTATAATCATAGACAAACATGAAACTGAAACATTGTATTTATCTATGCCTCGTCCTGTCGGCAGGGCATTTATGCGCACATGCGCAAACCGTGATTCCGGTGACGACCGACGGTGTAAGCCTGATTTACCGGTTGGACGATAACGGCAGGCTGTATCAAACCTATCTTGGCGAAAGGTTGACGCACGACGCCGATATTGCCCACCTTGCCTCTATGGACGAGATATATCCGACGCACGGCATGGAAGATTATTTCGAACCGGCAATTCGCATCACGCACAGCGACGGCAATCCTTCGCTGTTGCTTAAATACGTGTCGCACGAGGTGAAAACGCTTCGCACGGGCGTCGTCGAAACCGTTATCGTGCTGAAAGACGACAAATATCCGGTGGAAGTGAAATTGCACTACGTCGCATATACCGCCGAAGACGTCATCACGGAGTATGCCGAAATCACGCATCGGGAAAAGAAACCCGTTACGCTATACAACTACGCCTCTTCGTCGCTTCATCTCTCAGCCGAACGATATTTTCTGACGGAATTTACGGGCGACTGGGCGCACGAAGCGGTGATGACCGAAGCGCCGCTTACGTTCGGCAAAAAGATGCTCGACACCAAGTTAGGAAGCCGCGCCGGCATGTTTTGCAGTCCGTTCTTCCTGCTCGCGCTCGACGAAGAAGCGCGTGAAGATGCTGGACGAACGCTGTTCGGCACAATCGGCTGGACGGGAAATTACCGTTTCACGTTCGACATAAATCAACACAATCAATTGCGTATCCTTTCGGGTATCAATCCGTATGCTTCGGAATATGCGCTTCAACCGGGCGAAACGTTCCGCACGCCGGATTTCATCTTCACTTTCAGCGCCGAAGGCAAGGGGAAAGCAAGCCGCAACTTCCATGCGTGGGCGCGAAAACATCAGTTAAAGGACGGAGACAAACCGCGCCTGACATTGCTGAACAACTGGGAAGCTACTTTTTTCGATTTCGACGAAGACAAGCTGACGACCATCATGGACGAAGCCGTCAAGCTGGGCGTGGACATGTTTCTGCTCGACGACGGATGGTTCGGCAACAAATATCCGCGCAGCAGCGATCGTCAGGGACTTGGCGACTGGGACGAGACGCGGGAAAAACTGCCTCACGGCGTGGGAAAACTCACGGAAGAAGCCGGGAAACGGGGCATCAAGTTCGGAATATGGATAGAACCCGAAATGGTGAACCCGAAAAGCGAACTGTACGAGAATCACAAAGACTGGGTCATTCATCTGCCCAACCGCGACGAATATTACTTCCGCAACCAGATGGTTCTCGACCTGAGCAATCCGAAAGTGCAGGATTACGTTTACAGCGTAGTGGACAATCTGCTGACAAAATATCCGGACATCGCCTATTTCAAATGGGACTGCAACAGCCCGATTATCAATATCTACTCGCCGTATCTCAAAGACCGGCAGTCGCATCTATACATCGAGCATGTGCGCGGGCTGTATGCGGCGCTGGAACGCGTCAAGCAAAAATATCCCAACCTGCCGATGATGCTCTGTTCCGGCGGCGGCGGACGTTGCGACTACGAAGCGCTGAAATATTTCACCGAGTTCTGGCCAAGCGACAACACCGACGCCGTCGAACGCATACGTATCCAGTGGGGATTCTCGCACTTGTTCCCGTCGAAGACGCTTTCGGCGCACGTCACAAGTTGGGGAAAACAGCCGCTCAAGTTCCGTACGGACGTGGCGATGATGGGCAAACCGGGTTTCGACATCCGCATCCACGAAATGAACGAGGCTGAACAGGCATATTGCCGTCAGGCAGTGCAGCAATTCAAACGCCTCTCGCCCGTAATCGGCGAAGGCGACCTGTACCGTCTGCACTCGCCGCTCGAAAGCGACCACGCCGCCATGCTCTACAGCAACGAAGACCGTACTCATGCCGTGCTTTTCGCTTTCGACGTCCATCCGCAATACGGGGAAAACATCCTGCCGCTACGCCTCAAAGGATTAGACCCCGACAAAAAATACCGTCTGGAAGAAATATGCCTGCCGGCCGGCGGCGGCTCAAGGTTACAGTGCCACGGCAAAACGTACACGGGCGACTATCTGATGAAGGTCGGCGTCACCGTGTTCTCGTCGTCGCATACGGTAAGCCATATCGTGGAAATCACCGAAGCCGAAAGTTAACTATGAACGATAAACTATAAACGATGAACGCCGTTGCGGCGAGATTCCATCTCGCCTCCCCTATTCGCGCAGATTCCATCTGTGCACATACCATATAAATACAGAAGATAGAATCTCCGGTAATAGACCCGACGAGATGGAATCTCGTCGCAACAACGCCTCCGGCGTTCATAGTTTATCGTCCATAGTTTATCGTTTCCCCTAAAAACGAAGAGGAGCAAACCTCACGGCCTGCTCCATCCATCGAATAATAACCTGATAATTGCTTATGATTATCAAATTATGCGAGATTATTTACCTACAAGGACTTTATAACTTCCTCCGTTCAGCGTGACGATGTATATGCCCGTGGGCAGCGTTTCGGCAATCGTTTCGCCGGCAGAGAGAGCAATCGTTTTTACCGGTCGACCGAGGATGTTGTATATCTGCGCTTCGCCGGCCTGTACGGTTGCGATATACACCTGTCCGTCGGATGCCCATACTTTCGTAGCCCCTACCGTGGCGTTGGCTGTCACGAAGTCGAGATTGATTTGAAGTTCCTGACGGAGGGACTTGATCGTGATGGTATAGCTTCTTCCGTCTTCATTCAATTCATATTTAATGGCTCCCGACTCAATTGCCGGTTCTGTGGTCACAAACGGTACAAGACCGGGGGTAGTCGACGATGCGGTGAACACGAAATCGCTGCCGCTTGCATGGTAGATGCGTCCCGTGGCAGGTGAAGTCGTGATACCCGGAGTTGCCGACAGATATACCGCACGCGACACCGGATTCGGATCCGGCAGATCTACAATCGCGAAAATGCCCAAATAAAAATCTTTGACTGCAGGATAGTCGGCAGAACCGGCAATGTCGACCGAAATCTTGTATTCTCCTATCGCGGTGGGAGGCGTCTTGCTCTTGGAGTTAGGCGCTTTCCGTTGATCGTCGTAGTAGACGGCTGTAATTTCGCCTACCTTTTTGTCAAGGATTTCGATTGTGACGCTCTTCGGAAGACCGTTGTATGTTATTGTCTTCGGGCTGAAATCTACCGGCGCTTGCTTGAAATGCGCGGTTACGGTAACGTCGGAATCTTTTATCTTGACCGTGTAAGTTTGGGATGTGGAAACAATTTCGTTGTCAATCGTCCAGTGTTCAAACGTATAGCCGGGGTTAGGGGTGGCTTTAACGTCAACGGTATCTCCGGTAAAATACGATGCGGGAGAGGCCTTTCCTCCTTTATCAGGAGAAACTTTTGTTTTAACCCAATACCCTCCTTTAACACTGCCGCCTGCCGGCCATCCTGTTCCTGTTAGAAGCCCCTCATAAGCGGCTTCGGAACCGGGAGGTACTGATAAAGTAGCAGTAGGACTAATGCTTAAAAAGGCATTTCCGCTAATAGTCAAAGCCGAAGGTGTAGTTCCCAAAAAGGAGACACTTCCCAAATTGCCATTAGCTCGAAATGCATTGGTTCCAATCGAAGTGACAGATGCGGGCAAGATAACATAAGTTAATTCGGCATCAAAAAATCCATATGATCCAATTGAAGTCAACCCTTCCGCAAAGGAAACAGACTCTAAACCCGATAACTGAAACGCATTGTCTCCAATAGAAGTAACACCCGGCAAGTTAATATACGTCAAAGCCGTGGTGCCATTAAACGCATAGTTTCCAATCGTGGTGACTGATGCAGGCAGGGAAACGGACGTTAAAGCTGTGGCGCCGCTAAACGCATTGAGGCCAATAGAAGTAACACCCGATTCAACAATAACAGTTTTGATATTACTGAAGGAACCACTCCATGGCGCGCCGCTACCCATCGCACCCGTTCCGCTGATGGTAAGTGTATTACCTGACAGCGTAGCGGTTGTACTGCCGGACGTCCATGGACCCTGTGCAAAACCTGTTGCCGAGCAAAAAACGGCGGCAACCAACAAAATCAATTTAGTAAATTTAGTTCTCATTTCATTTAAAATTTAAATTAATAATATAGTTAAAAGTAGTTTGTAATTATAACTCATTGTATATTGTGCGAGTCGGTCGTGCGGTCGTTTTTATCCGCATGTACTCGTCCGAGATGCTGCGCCAGTTTGTTTTTGTATTCAAGCGCGTGCGCGTTGTATTCCGCCACGAAGCCGGGCACGAAGTCACGTCCGTTCAGGTTGATCATGGCGTCTATGCGGTCGGTAATTTGCTGGTATACGGCGTCGAGTTCCCGTCGCACCTGTCCGACGCGCAGTTCGGTTTGCTGCGCCGTTTCGCCGGTACGTTCGTCGAGGATAGCGGCCAGCGCGGCTGCGGCCTTCTCGTGCGCCTGCATCCAGGGTTCGAGGTTGAGCAGCGTCACATCGTCCTTCCTCGCCCGCAGGTCTTGCATAAGGTTGTACGACGAGGCCAGTTCCTGTCGGTACGCTTCCTTGCCGATGTTGCCGTAGTGGCTGAAAACAATGTGGAGGTTTTCGGCCGCGTGCCTCACCGCCGGGTCGAAGTGGTGCAGGCATGAGCGTGCATACTCGTGAAGGCCGGAGAAGGAGGCGTCGAAATCGTGATCGGCAGCGGCGGCACGCGCCGTATCCGCGCTTTTGCGGATGCGTTCCAGCGCCGTGTCCAGTTCGGAAAGGCGGTCGTGGAAGGGTGCGATAAACACCTGTATGCCCAGCGCCGTGGGGTTGTATTGTGTATAAAGCGCGTTATTTTCGGTATGGAAACGAAAATGCAGTTCGTTCACAAGCGCGTGCGTCCTTAATCTGACTAATTTATCATTTACCGGTTCCATAGAGATTTGTTTTAAGGTGAAGTGAAGCGTAAGTCGAGGTGCGGCAAACGGCGGTTTGCAGGGTGCAAAAGACAGGCCGGCGGTATGCGGCAGGGCTTTTGCATGGGGCCGAAGTTGTCCCGACGGCTGCGGTCGCCGTTTTGCAGGGCGCAGAAGTTGTCCCGACGGTTGCGGCAGACGTTTTGCAGGGTGTAAAAAGCGTCCCGACGGTCGCGGTCGCCGTTTTGCAGGGTGCGAAGGGTTTCCCGCAGTGCGACGGCCGCAGATTTGCAGGGTGCAAAAAGTAGACCGGCGACAGCGGTGCGGCGATGCGTACGCGGGCAGGGACATGACAGATTCCGTTCGGACAGGCCTGCCCGACGGAAAACGCCGTCACGTCATGAAGCGACGCTACGGATATATTACATAATGAGTTAAGAAATACTAAACGGGGGGGGCAAAAATAGACATATCATTCGCTCGCAGAGGGATGGTATTCCCCGACGGGTAATCTGACGGTCGAATATGTATGCTGTTTGTCTGCATGTTTGTTTTAATTGCCGCAAATATAGAAAGTATTTTCGATATGGCGCACAAATATTAGAAAAAAAATTTTTTCGCGTCATTAAATTTGCAGAAACCTTTCATACAGGACTTACGGGAAAGGCTAAAATTTTTTGGTATTCGCTTTTTATAGCGAACTGCGGGAAGGCACGCGGATGACGTTGCCGTCGTTGGGGCGAGATTCTATCTCGTTCGGTCTATCCGTGAGATGCCGGTTCGCATATAAATATATGGATGGAATCCATGGGAATAAATCGAACGAGATAGAATCTCGTCCGAACACCAGTTCCAACACGGAAGCACGGCGCACACAAAGAAAAACCTGATTTCCATCTAATTTAAAGGACAAAACAACCTCAGTAGCAAAGGCAAAGTAAAACCCACAACCCTTCTTAAACCTCATTGCCTCCTTCATTATGAATAAACAATGAGGTAATAAGGTCGTATGGAGGCGGCACATTCCTGCTACTGCGGTTGTTCTGTTAAGAGAAATCAGGTAGAAATGATGTCCCGGAGCAATTTTATCCGCGAAACATCCGGATACGTACAACCGGAATCCGCGCCCGTCTCCGTGCACTCCGTGTCTCCGTGTTGAAATAAAAAGAGGATACAGATGGAATCTGCGGTAATAAATCGAACGAGATAGAATCTCGTCCGAACTTTCGTGAGATTACGGCTTTCAGGCGGTTGAGGGATCATATTCGATATACATATTATTTAATGTATAGGACAGCTTCGTCCGGATGATGCCGGCACAGGCGGAACGATTCCGGCAAAGTATTGAATTGTAATCGGATTAATCTAATGTTAATATACATAATGTATTTTTCAGAATAATTCGCGAAACACTTTTCCTATTAAAAAAAATATAATGTCTATTTTTACGGCGCAAAATGAATTACGAGAAAACATTAGACTTTCTGTATACCGTGACGCCTGCATTTCACAAATCAGGGGCAGTTGCATATAAACCGGGGCTTGGTCGGAGCATCCTGCTGGACAATCTTACGGGTAATCCGCACAACGATTACAAGATTATCCACATCGCGGGCACCAACGGCAAAGGTTCTGTTTCTCATCTGCTTGCAAATATCCTGAAAGAAGCCCGGTTTAAGGTCGGACTGTATACTTCGCCTCACATGCTCGATTTGTGCGAACGTATTCGTATCAACGGGAAAGCCGTGTCCAAACAATACGTTACCGACTTCGTGAAAAGATATTATTCGGTTATCAAACCTCTCAAGCCGTCGTTTTTCGAGGTGGTGACATGTATGGCTTTCGAGTTCTTTCACTACAAGAAGGTAGACGTGGCCATTGTCGAAACGGGGCTTGGCGGGCGGTTAGACAGTACGAACATCGTTACTCCCATCCTGAGTATCATCACGAATATCAGCATCGACCATACGCAGTATCTGGGCGAAAGTTTGAGCCGTATCGCTTTCGAAAAGGCCGGAATCATCAAACCCAACGTGCCCGCGCTGATAGGCGAAGCAAGAAACAGGGAAGTGCGCCATGTATTTGCAGACAAGGCAAAAACGATGCATTCGCCGCTGTTTTTCGCCGAAGAGATGCACCTGCTGTCCGCATCCGAACAGCAGGACAACGGATTATGGCGTTTCTATTCGCGGGACTACGGCTTGCTGGAAAACGACATGCCGGGAGTGTTTCAGGAACAGAACGCACGCACCGTGCTTTCGGCGCTGGAACTGCTGCGGAAGATGCGTTTCAAGATTCCGTCGAAAGCCGTCGTAAACGGTTTTAAAACGGCTACCGAATCGACCGGACTGATGGGCAGATGGCAAACGCTCAGACACAGCCCGCTAATAATATGCGATATAGGCCACAATGCCGGGGCGTGGGAATATCTTGGCCCTCAGTTGCGGAAATGTATGCACACACATTCGACGTTACGAATGGTGGTGGGGATGGTAAACGACAAAAAAACCGGCGACGTACTGTCGCTGATGCCGTCCGGGGCTTCCTACTATTTCACGCAGGCATCCGTGGAGCGCGCCCTTCCGGCAGCGGATTTTGCAGCGGCAGCGGAACGGCACGGCCTTAAAGGATCGGTGTTTGACCGGGTGGATCAGGCTGTGCTGGCTGCCTTGAAAGATTCGCAACCGAACGACATGATTTTTATCGGAGGCAGCACGTTTGTCGTGGCCGATGCCATACCCATGTTTATACACTCATAAAACAATAATCCAATCCCGGTATGACGGAAATAATACGCAAAAAACTTAACGACAATCCCGTAGCCCGCTGGGGCGTACTGGCGATCGTTTCTATCACTATGATGTGCGGTTACTTTATTACGGACGTGATGGCGCCGCTGCAAACCATGCTCGAAGAAAATTTCGGATGGAGCGGGACGGAATACGGCCTGTTCACGGGTGCATACGGATGGTTCAACGTCTTCCTGTTCATACTGATTGTCGGCGGAGTGATACTCGACAAGAAAGGTATGCGCTTTACGGGCATATTGGCGTGCTTCCTGATGATAGTCGGATGCACCGTGAAATATTATGCCGTTTCGCCGTTCTTTTCGCACGAAGGTTACGTTTTCGGTATGCGGACGCAGGTGTTGCTGGCATGTGCAGGGTTTGCCACGTTCGGGGCAGGCGTCGAAATAGCGGGTATCACCGTGACCAAAATCATTGCCCGCTGGTTTAAAGGCAAGGAGATTGCCCTTGCAATGGGTCTGCAAGTGGCCACGGCGCGCATCGGGACGTCGCTGGCGTTTGCGCTTTCCGTGCCTCTGGCAAAAAAATTCAACGAAATATCCGCCCCCGTACTGTTCGGGCTGGCTATTCTCTGTATCGGGTTGCTTTCGTTTATCGTATTTTGCGTGATGGACCGCAAACTGGACGAATCCATCAGGGGGACAAACTCCGCACCCGAAGAATCGTTCCGCCTGAAAGACATCAGGCAGATGATAAGGATAAAAGGGTTCTGGCTGATCGCCGTCTTGTGCGTACTTTTCTACTCTGCCGTCTTTCCGTTTTTGAAATATGCCACGTCGCTGATGATTAACAAATACGGAATACCCGAAGACTGGGCGGGCTATATACCGTCGCTTATTTCGCTGGGGGCTATCGTGCTGACGCCGATATTCGGAAGCCTCTACGACAGGACGGGCAAGGGGGCGAGCATCATGTATCTCGGCGCGTTCCTGATAATTGTCGTACACGTACTTTTTGCCCTGCCCGTACTGAACGTATGGTGGTTTGCCGCCGCGGTGATGGTCATTCTGGGGATAGCGTTTTCGCTTGTGCCGTCGGCTATGTGGCCGTCCGTCCCCAAAATCATTCCGCAGCATATGCTGGGTTCGGCGTATGCCACCATCTTTTGGGTACAGAACATCGGACTTGCAGGCGTCCCCACGCTGATCGGCTGGGTGCTGGCAAAATACTGCATGACGGGGAATCCCGACACGCCTTACGATTATACGCTTCCGATGATTATTTTCGCAAGCTTCGGCGTAGCGGCGGCATTCGTGGCCTTTCTGCTTAAGAAAGAGGACAAAAAGAAAGGCTACGGCCTGGAATTACCGAACATCGAACAAAAAAAAGCGCAATAACGCCGGGGTTCTCTATTTTTATTCCGCGCACTTGGATATCCGGAATTTTCATGTAATTTTGCGCCGAAATTAAATAATCGACAGTTATGGAAAACAGTCCGAAAAACAATGAACTTCAAATAGAACTCTCCGAGGAGACAGCGCAAGGCACGTATGCGAACCTTGCAATCATAGCCCATTCGAACTCCGAGTTTATCATTGACTTTATCCGCATAGTGCCCGGCGTGCCGAAAGCCAGGGTGAAAAGCCGCGTGATCCTGACGCCCGACAATGCCAAACGCCTGCTGTTCGCCTTGCAGGACAATATCCGCAAATTCGACGAACTTACACAAAACGGCAAGGCTGCCGCGTCATTCGACGGCAACCTGATTCCACCTTTCGGGAACATTCCCGGCGAAGCCTGAATTATATACGGTCTCCTGTTTGCGCCCGAAAGGATAGAAACGATTCACAGCCCTTCGAGGATTTTTTTCAGGACGGCTTGCGCCGCGATTTCGCGATTGGCGGCTTCGGGGATAACGATGCTTTGCGGGCTTTCGATCACTTCATCGGTGACAATCATGTTGCGCCGGACGGGGAGGCAGTGCATGAACCATGCACGGTTTGTCAGCGCCATTTTTTCGGCGTCTACCGTCCATGCGCGGTCGACGCCGAGCACTTTGCCGTAATTCGGATCGGCATACGCCGCCCAATTTTTGGCGTACACGAAATCGGCTCCTTCGAGCGCCTTGCGCTGATCGTATTCCACACGGGCGTTTCCGACAAAGGATGCGTCTAATTCGTATCCTTGGGGATGCGTAATTACCAGTTCGTATCCGGCGGCGTTGATCCATTCCGCGAAGCTGTTGGGGACTGCCTGCGGGAGCGGGCGCGGGTGAGGCGCCCAGGTCATGACTATTTTAGGGCGTTCCGTCCGTTTGTATTCCTCGATGGTAATCAGGTCGGCATAGCTTTGCAGCGGATGGCGGGTGGCCGCCTCCATGCTGAACACCGGTCTGCCGGAATGGCGGATGAACTGATTCAGAATCTTTTCTTCGTAATCGTCTTCCTTGCTTTCGAAGCGGGCGAACGAGCGTATGCCGATGATGTCGCAATAGCATCCCATTACGGGAATGGCTTCCAGGAGATGTTCGGGCTTATCGCCGTCCATGATGACGCCCCGCTCGGTTTCGAGTTTCCATGCACCCTGATTTACATCCAGCACAATGGTGTTCATCCCCAGATTCATGGCGGCCTTCTGCGTGCTCAGGCGCGTACGCAGGCTTGAATTGAAGAAGATCATCAGCAGCGTTTTGTTTCGTCCCGACGCGGTATGACGGAAACGGTCTTTTTTGATTTCCAGCGCGTCGCGTACGGCTTGATTCAAGTCTCCGATGTCGTGTACACAAGTAAAATGTCTCATATCTTTGATTGTTTATTATTGGTTATTTCTTCCGCTTAGTTTCTTGTCTGTCCGTTTCCTTCGATGATATATTTATATGTAGTGAGTTCCGGCAGCGCCATCGGGCCGCGGGCGTGTAATTTCTGGGTGCTGATGCCGATTTCGGCGCCGAAGCCGAACTGCGCGCCGTCGGTAAAGGCCGTCGAGACGTTGGCATATACGCAGGCGGCATCTACTTTGAGTGCGAAGAGGCGAATGGCTTCGGGCGATTCGCTGACGATACATTCGCTGTGTTTCGAGCCGCAGGCGGCAATGTGTTCCAGCGCCTTGTCGAGGGACGGCACGGTGCGGACGCTCATTTTGAAGTCCAGAAATTCCGTACCGTAGCTTTCGGCGACGGCCGGTTGCAGCAGCGACGGCGGATATTGTCCGGACAGTGCGTCGAACGCCTGCCCGTCGGCAAAGATGAGGACGCGGCTGTCGGCCAGGAGGCTGCATATACAGGGTAAGTCGGCCAGCCTGTCTTGATGGATAATGAGGCAGTCGAGGGCGTTGCATACGCTTACGCGGCGCGTTTTGGCGTTGCGGACGATTGCGCGTCCTTTCTCTATGTCGCCGTCTTTGTCGAAATAGGTGTGGCATATTCCTGCGCCGGTTTCGATTACCGGGACGCGCGCATGTTCGCGCACGTGTCGAATCAGTGCGCTGCTGCCGCGCGGAATCAGCAGGTCTACGCTGTCTGCGGCTTGCATCAGGGCGTCGGTTGCTTCGCGTTCGGGCGGGAGCAGGGTGCATGTAAAGGGATTGATGGCGTGCTGTTCCAGTGTTTCGCGAATGATGCCGGCCAGCGCGCGGTTCGAACAGTCGGCTTCCGAACCGCCTTTCAGGATGCAGGCGTTACCGGATTTGAAACAGAGCGAAAATACGTCGACCGTCACGTTCGGACGCGATTCGTAAATGATGCCTATTACGCCGAACGGCACGGATATTTTTGTGATCCGCATTCCGTTGGGTCTTATGTCTTCGGCAAGCGTCTTTCCCAGCGGAGAGGGGAGGCGTGCGACCTGTTTCATGCCGTCCGCCATTTCATTGAGGCGTGTGGCCGTGAGTGTCAGCCGGTCGTATTTCGGGTCGTCCGGTTTCATGTGCGCCAGATCCCGGCGGTTGGCTTCCAGTATTTCCGTTTGACGGGCGGACAGTTTGTCGGCCGCATCGGTCAATACGCGGCTGAGTTGTGCATCGCTGCATTCGCGCAGGTCGAGGGAGGCTTCCGCCGCCTGCCGGATTTGTTTCTTGACAGTATTCATATTGTTTATGTATTCATTTATTCCGGTAAAGCCGTCCGGTCCAGATACAGGTAATCGCAGTGAATCATGGGGCGTGCGTTGCGTTTGCCGATCAGCGAAAGGGCTTTTTCGCTGTCGTACCCTGCGCGTCCTACGCCTATGGGGATGCTGCGTGCGTTGATTATCTTCACGATGTCGTCTTTCATGAAGCGGCCGGCGATGTGCTTTATTCCGACGAAGAGTATGCTTGTAGCTCTGTCGGCATACAGCGCTTTTTCGGCGCCTTCGTCGATGTGCACTTCGCCCCGTGCAAAGCCTTCCGAATGGGCAATCCATTTCCTGATGTTGCTGAAGGCGCGTTCCGAGGGCTGGAAGCGGGTGCAGACTACGTCTTTTCCTGCCGTCAGGTCGAGGAGGATGTTTTTGCGGGCGCCGTTGGCGATGATGACGGGGATGCCTTCGCCGGCTACCTTTCGTGCGAGATGGTATTTGGTCAGCATCCCGCCGCGGCCGAACGCAGAGCGGCCGGGACGGATGACGGACGACAAATCGTCCGTCCGGCCTATCGACCTGATTATCCGGCTGTCCGGCTGTGACGGCTCGCCGTCGAAAATGCCGTCCACGTTGCTCAGGATAATCAACGCATCCATGTTCAGCATTGCGGCGACAAGCCCGGACAATTCGTCGTTGTCCGTAAACATCAGTTCCGTTACCGAGACGGTATCATTCTCGTTTACCACCGGGATGACGCCGTTTTCGAGCATCGTTTCCATGCAGTTCTTCTGATTCAGGTAATGCGTGCGGTCGGCGAAGTTTTCTTTCGACGTCAGCACCTGTCCGCAAACCAGATTGTGGCGGCGAAACAGGGCTGCATAGCGGCTCATCATGACGGTCTGCCCCACGGCCGAATATAACTGGCGCGACGAAACGGCGTCCAGCTTCTTCGCCGGCTTGATTTCGCCGCGCCCCGAAGCTACCGCACCGGACGAAATCAGTACCACGCTAATCCCCGCCGCGTGCAAGGCTGCGACCTGATCTACCAGATCAGACATGCGCTGCACGTCCGGCGTCCCGTCTCCGTTCGCCAGCACGTTACTCCCTATCTTCACGGCGATTCGCTTTAATTGTCCGGTCATGAATTTTCTTTTTATCGGACGGCAAAGATAGGATTTTATTTGACAAACAGGGGGTAAACGATGATAAATAAACGTTGCGTAACAAAAAAACTTTATTTTTTCGTCATTAGAACCTAAGTACGCGTCGCAGGAACTTGAGTACGCGTCACAGGAACTCAAGTCCGCATCGCAGGAACTTGAGTACGCGTCGCAGGAACTCAAGTTCGCATCGCGCGAACTTGAGTACGCGTCGCAGGAACTCAAGTCCGCATCGCGCGAACTTGAGTACGCGTCGCAGGGACTCAAGTCCGCATCGCGCGAACTTGAGTACGCGTCGCAGGAACTCAAGTCCGCGTCGCGCGAACTTGAGTACGCGTCGCAGGAACTCAAGTCCGCATCGCGCGAACTTGAGTACGCGTCACAGGAACTCAAGTTCGCATCGCGCGAACTTGAGTACGCGTCGCAGGGACTCAAGTCCGCGTCGCAGGGAGTTAAGTTCAAATCGCTGGAAATTAATGTTCAGGCTCATTATTTTTCGAATATCCTGTTTTTGGAGACATTTTGCGCCGTCACATGCGTTTTTTTTCGGGGAGGCGACGGAGAATGTGAAGAAAAATGCAGCGTTTTAAAAAAAAATATGAATATCGGATTCGTTGCCCGACAGGCTGCAAGGCGCGCAGCATGAATCGGGAAAAAGAAATAGGCGTCACGTCTCCATAAGAATATAATGTATACCTTTGCCCCCCGTATTGTAAACAAAAACATGAAATTTTATTTGAAAATGAAACAGACAGGAAAACGCCTCATTCTATTGCCGTATGTATTAGCGGCGCTTTGTATATGGAGTTGCTCGGACGACGATAAAACAGCGCCTTCCCCGGAACCGGAAAAGCCGGTCGTCGTGAAAATATCGGCAAACAAAACCTCGATTAAGGCAAACGGCCGTGATTCGACGGTATTTACCGTGACGGCCAATGACGTGGAGGTCGTTTCGGACGTCTTTATCATCCGCAAGAAAGAAACGAACGGCACGGACACCGTGGCAGGCAATCATTTCGCTGCCGACGAGGCGGGCACATACAAGTTCTACGCAAGTTACGGCGGTGTAACGTCCGCCGAAATCAGTATCGACGCGATTGCCGTCGTGGTGGCGCTCCAAGCCGACAGGGAAACCATCAAGGCCAACGGCAAAGATGCGGCGCGGTTTACCGTCACGGCCGACGGGCTTGACGTGACGCCGTCGGCCGTCATTACCCTGACGGGAGCGCAGGAGGCGGTTTTAGACCGCGTTTCGTTTTCCGCAAAAGCGCCTTCCACGTATACATTTTATGCGACTTACGACGGGGTGAAGTCGAACGAGATACGCATTGAAGCGACGGAATTGCCGTTTCTGCTGGCCGCAGACCGCACATCCGTCACGGCGGATGCTTCCGAAAAGGCGACATTCACGGTAACGCTCGACGAGGAGGATGTGACATCCGACGCCGTCATTTTCCAAAAATACGACGGAACGGAGACGGCGCTCGACGCGTCCGTATTTTTCACGGAAAATTACGGCACATACACGTTTTACGCCGCTTACGACGGGAAAAAGTCAAACGAAGTAGAAATCAGCGCCGCCTATGTCGACAAACAATTCCTCATGCAACACGTAGTAATGGATTTTACCTCGACCATTTGCCCCAACTGTCCGCGCGTGGAATCGGCGATTCGCGAAGTGCAGAAAAACACGCCCGGACAGGCAGTGCACCGCATTGCGCTTCACATGGGCGGAAAACATTGCGACAGCAATCTGTCCGGCGCGATGGGCACGATAGCCAACAACCTGAGTTCGGACGTTTATTTTCCTTCCTCAAAAATAAATCTCAAATACGATGAAAAGCTTACGGCAACGACAACAATCAGCAGAATATCCAAATCCATAGAAAATTCGGTAAAAGACAGGAACGGCGCTTCCGGGACGGGCATCGCCATCGAATCGAGCGTGAACGGCACGGATATTCATTTCACGGTAAAAATAAAAGGAGCCGAAACAGGCAATTACCGCTTCTTTGCATTCATTGTCGAAGACGGAATCACATACAGCCAGCAGGTTCCCGACCCCGCGTCCGAGACGGGTTTTACCGTAGTACGCGATTACGTGCACAACGACATAGCCACCTGTTCGATCGGCAACGACCCGCTGTCCGGCACAGACCTCGGACAGGTAGTGAGAGGAAAGGAAACGGTGAAAAAATTCACCGTCCGCACGAGCGAATTTAATACGAAAAGAACCGTGAACCTGTCGAAATGCCGCATCACGGCATATACCATCCGTCCGAACGGCGTAATAGACAATGTGGCGAGCTGCCCCGTCAACGGTTCGATACATTACCGTTATGCGGAATGATCAAAACGATGATTTAGCCGGACGTTTTTTTGTTTCCCGTGAATTGCCGTCCGTCAAAAACGCCCTGAATCCCCCGAAGTCCTTGCTTAGGGGGATTCGCCGTTTCCGGCCTTTCATGAAAGCCTGCAACGTGTCGGGGATGTCGATGTCGGCGTTCAGGATACGGTCGATCGTGTCCTTGAATTTAGCCGGATGAGCCGTTTCGAGAAACAGCCCGGTTTGTTGCGGCAGGAGGCGGAACTCCTCCAGCGCGCGGCAGGCGCAGGCGCCGTGCGGGTCGAGCAGGTAACGGCAGTCGCGGAATACGCGGCGTATGACGCCGGCAATCTCTTCGTCGTCGCAGGCATGTCCGGCAATCCGGCGGGCGATGGCTGCATGGTCGTGCCCGAACAAGTCGAGGATGCGGGCAAAGTTGCTCGGATTGCCCACATCCATCGCATTGGCGAGGGTAGCCGTAGAGGGACGAGGGACGTATTTTCCCGATTTCAGATAGGAGAAAAAGACGTCGTTGCGATTATTGGCGGCGATGAAGCGGTCGACGGGCAATCCCATCCCGGCGGCAAACAGTCCGGCGGAAAGGTTGCCGAAATTTCCGCTGGGCACGCTGACGACCAGATGGTCGGCTTTCCCCATCCTGTCCATCTGCGCATAGGCGTTGAAATAGTAGAACGATTGCGGGAGGAGCCGCGCCACGTTGATGGAATTGGCCGAGGTGAGCAGCATGAAGTCATTCAGGGCGCGGTCGGCAAAGGCTTCTTTTACCAGCGCCTGACAGTCGTCGAACGTGCCGTCGATTTCAATTGCCGTGATGTTGCCTCCCTGCGTGGTGAACTGACATTCCTGTATCGGGCTTACCTTACCGCGAGGATAGAGCACGAAGACGCGGATGCCTTCCACGCCGAAGAACCCGTTTGCCACGGCGCTTCCCGTGTCGCCCGAAGTAGCCACCAGCACATTGACCGTCCGCCCAAGGCCTTTCCTGCGGATGAAATAGCCGAGCAGCCGCGCCATGAAACGCGCGCCGACGTCCTTGAAGGCAAGCGTGGGGCCGTGGAACAGCTCCAGGGCATAAATGGAATCACGGACATGCACGACGGGCGTTTCAAACGAAAGGGTATCCGCCACGATGTCCGCCAGCGCATCCGCCTCCATGTCGTCGCCGAAAAGCGCTTCTGCGACGAGGAAGGCGATTTCGCGAAACGACTTGTATTTCAGCGCACGGATAACGGCGCTGTCCAGCACGGGAATTTGTTCGGGCATATACAGCCCCCTGTCTCCTGCCAGACTTCGGATCACCACGTCTTCGAGCGCGGCAGGAGGCGTCCGGCGGTTAGTGCTGTAATATTTCATAACTGTTTGTCGGCGTGAAGCAATTCCCTGATGAACCTGTTGCCGTGCAGCAGGCCGAACTTGCCGCGCGATACGGCGTATTCGTCGTAGACGGCCACGCCGTCCGGCTCCAGCCCCGGCTTGCAGATGAGGAAGGGGACGGGGTCGGCCGTATGCGTGCGCAGGGCGCAGGGCGTCGGGTGGTCGGGCAGGACGGCGACGGCCACCGGCTCAGGCCACGTGCGGACGGCTTCGCAGATGGGGCCTGCGATGCGCGCGTCCAGCGCTTCGATGGTGCGCACCTTCAGCCGGGCGTCGCCGTCGTGTCCCGCTTCGTCGCTCGCTTCGACGTGCAGGTATACCAGATCGTGCGTTTCCAGCGCCTTAACGGCGGCCTGCGCCTTGCCCTCGTAGTTCGTGTCGTGCAGTCCCGTTGCTCCTTCCACCGCAATGACGTCCATTCCGGCATACACGCCGATGCCGCGAATCAGATCGACGGCAGAAATCACCGCGCCCGTTTCGATGCCGTACAGCGCCTTGAGCGTCGGCATGTCCGGCCTGAATCCCGGCGACCATGGCCAGATGCTGTTAGCCGGATCTTTTCCGGCAGCCCTCCTTTTCGTGTTCACGGGATGGTGCGGCAGTATTTCCTGCGAGAGGGCGACGAGCCTGTTCAGGCGTTCCGCCGTTTGCAGGGCATCGGGATGCGCGGCCTTTGCCAGCGCGGGGCGGAAGGGCTGCATCGGGATGTCGTGCGGCGGCGTGCAGTCCAGCCGCCTGTCTCCGCCGGGCATGACCAGCAGGTGGCGATACGATACGCCGGCATGGAACCGCGCCTGCGCATCACCCGCCTGTTCGTTCAGAAACGAAATCAGCTCGGCGGCCTCCTCGTTCGATACGTGTCCGGCCGAATGGTTCTTCAGCCTGTCGCCTTCGATGCAGACGAGGTTGCATCGCAACGCCAGTTCGCCTTCCCGGAGGGCGATGCCCATGCTTGCCGCTTCGAGCACGGCGCGCCCTTCGTAGACGCGGCGCAGGTCGTATCCCAGCACGGCGAGGTTGGCCACTTCGCTGCCGGGATGAAATCCGGCGGGAACGGTTTGCAGTCGTCCGGTCACGCCCCGTCGCGCCAACTCGTCCATATGCGGCGTCCGGGCATATTGCAGCGGCGTCCGGTTGCCCAGCGCCGGGACGGGTTCGTCGGCCATGCCGTCGCCGAGGATGATTATGTATTTCATTTTTTTTGTGGAGGCTGTTGCCGTTTCACCTGATGTTCGCAATGGAAATAATGTCGGCAAACACGCCTGCGGCCGTTACATCGTCGCCTGCGCCGTAGCCTTTGATGATCATCGGATAGTCTCTGTACCGTTCGGTAGAAATCATGATGATGTTGTTGCTTCCCTCCAGTTCGTAGAAAGGATGGTGGCGGTCTACTTCCTGAAGCCCTATTTCGCATCGTCCCCTGTCCATTCCGGCCACTAAGCGGATGCGTTTCTTTTCTGCCTCCACCCTTTTGCGCATGGCTTCAAAGTCGTCGTCGAGTTCGCGGATCTTTGTCCGGAAATCTTCCGGCGTGCCTTCAAAATATTTTTCGGGGATAAAGAGGTTTATCTTCACGTCTTCCTTTTCTACCGTGTATCCTGCTTCGCGTGCAAGGATGACAAGTTTGCGAATCACGTCCGTTCCGCTCAGGTCTACGCGCGGGTCAGGCTCGGCATACCGCGCTTCTTTCGCCATCAGGATGGCTTTGCTGAAAGGGATGTCGGCGCTCAGCGTGTTGAAAATAAAGTTGAGCGTGCCCGAAAGCACCGCTTCCAGGTGCAGGATATGGTCGCCGCTGTTTATGAGGTCGTTCATCGTGTTGATTATCGGCAGTCCCGCGCCCACGTTTGTTTCAAACAGATACTTGATGCCGCGCCGGCGCGCCGTTTCCTTCAGCCGGTGGTAATTGGCGTATGACGACGATGCGGCGATTTTGTTGGCCGCCACGACCGAGATGTTGTTGCTCAGCAGCGATTCGTAGATGGAAGCAATCTCTTCGCTGGGCGTGCAGTCGACGAAGACGGAGTTGAAGATGTTCATCTTCAGAATCTCGTCCAGCAATACCTCGTGCGACGAGGGTTGGCCGCCGCTTTTCAGTTCGGCGATGCACGTATCCAGATTCAGCCCGCCGCGGTTGATCAATGCTTTTTTGGAGTTGGCTATCCCGACGAGATTCAGCTTCAGTCCGTTTTGTTTCATCAGCAAGTCCTGCTGCAGCCGGATTTGTTCGATCAGCTTGCCGCCGACCGTCCCCACGCCTGCGACAAACAGGTTCAGCGCTTTATATTCGGAGAGAAAAAACGAGTCGTGAATGGAGTTCAACGCTTTCCGCAGCGAATTGCGCTTGATGACGAACGAGATGTTTGTTTCCGAAGCGCCCTGTGCGCAGGCGATGACGCTTATGCCGGCGCGTCCCAGCGTGCCGAACAGCTTGCCGGCAATTCCCGGCGTGCGCTTCATGTTTTCGCCCACAATGGCGACGGTTGCCAGGTCTTTCTCGGCAACCATGTCGTTGACTTCGCCCTGCGCGCGTTCGAGCGCAAACTCTTCGTTCAGCACCTGTACGGCGAGGTCGGCGTCTTCGTTTTTCACGGCGATGGTGGTATTGTTTTCCGAACTGGCCTGCGAGACCATGAACGCGCTGATGCCGTTTTTGGCCAGGGTTTTGAATATGCGGTAGTTTACGCCTATCACGCCCACCATGCCCAGTCCCTGCACGGTGACGAGGCACGTGTCGTCGATAGACGAGATGCCTGTGATCAGCGCTTTCCGCTCGTTCGGGTGGCAGTCGCCGGAGATGTACGTGCCCGGCGCGTCGGGATTGAAGGTGTTGCATATCCTGATGGGGATATTCTTGTGGTATACGGGATAGATCGTAGGAGGATAGATCACCTTCGCCCCGAAGTTGCACAGTTCCATGGCTTCGGTGAACGACAGCCGCTCTATCACGTATGTCGAGTTAATCACCTTCGGGTCTGCCGTCATGAAGCCGTCCACATCCGTCCATATCTCAAGGATGGAAGCGTCGAGCGCCGCCGCAAGGATGGAAGCGGTGTAGTCCGAGCCGCCGCGGCCGAGGTTGGTTATCTCGCCGTTGTCCCTGCTGGAAGAAATGAATCCCGGCACTATCGCCACATCGGGCGGCGCGGCAAACGTTTCCTTAATCAGCCGGTTGGTGAGTTCGAAATCGACAATGTGTTTGTTGAACTGCCTGATGGTCTTGATGAACTTCCGCGCGTCGAACAAACGGGCGTCCCTAACGACGTTCGTCAGGATACGCGACGAGAGCCGTTCGCCGTAGCTGACTATCGTATCGGACGTTTTTGCCGACAGGTCGCTGATCAGGCAGACGCCTTTCAGGATGTTGGACAATTCGTCCAGCAGGGTCATGATGTCTGTCCGCGTCGTCCTGCGCCACGCTTCGTCGGGGATTACGCCTTCGATTATATCCAGATGGCGCATGATGATTTCGGAAAGCGACCGCTCGTATGTCCTGTCGCCGTTTGCAGCCATGTTGGCGGTCGCGAGCAACTTGTCGGTTATCCCGCCCAGCGCGGATACGACAACCGTGACCGGCTCTCCAACCGATTCTACTATTTTTTTTACACTCAGGATGCTGTTCACGGAACCTACCGACGTTCCGCCGAATTTCAATACTTTCATCGTATCAATATTAAAAGTGAATATGGATTATTGAGAAAAAAATGATGTACGCCGACTCTGCAACGGTCGATGCCGCGCCTGTCTTCCTGCTTATCCCCACACGGGGACGGACATTATTGCCCACGTATAATATGCAAATGATACATTCGTCATGTTCGGCGTTTTATTCCGGGACAATATTACGCATTATTTTCCAATCGGGAATCATCAGGCGCGAAAAAACTATTCCGGAACCTGCGACTGCCGCTTTTCCCGTTCGACATCTTCGCGCGCTTTACTCATCGTCACCAAATACACGCCCGTAAACACAAGCAGGGCGGCAAGCAGTTTGTCGACGGTAAAACTGCCCTGCCCCACCGCCACGGCCAGCAGCGAGGCGATAATCGGCTGGATATAGCTGTACATGCTGACGGTAGTCGGTCGCAAGCGTTTGAGAGACATCGGGATGAGCAGGTAAGGAATGAACGTGCCGCCCAGCAGCACGAAGACGATGCGAAGCGTTTCTCCCCACTCTATCGCGCTGTGACGGAACGCAGGCGCATCGAGCACATGCCGGTACATGAACGGCGTAAGCATGAGCATCGAAAAGAGGAACATCCATTTCATGATGGTGACGGCCGAATAGCGCCGGCTCAGCGGACGCGAGATGACGATATATATCGAATAAAGCAGATTGCTGGTTACAATGAGCATGTCGCCGCCCAGACTGCTGCTGCGGTCGTCCGAACCGGCGGAAGAAAGTATCACCAGCGCCCCGCCCCCTACGCCCAGCGCTACGCCGAAGACCTTCTGCTTCGTAATCGGCTCCTTCAGTATCAGCGCCGCCAGCAGCATCACGTATATCGGGCCGGCGGTAGCAATGATGGACGCATCGACGGGCGAAGTCAGATTCAATCCTTCCATAAACAAACTCTGGTTAAAGGCTATCCCTGCGCACGAACAGATGAAAAGCAATCCCAAATCTTTGAGCGCCACCTTTTCGCGCCCGACAAACAGGGACGACAGCCAGAACATCGCCACGGCAAAGAAGATACGAAGCAACGTCAGCGCCTCGGGAGCCATTCCTGCCGGAATCAACGATTTCGAAACGGATATATTGACGGCAAACAATACGTTTACAACCAGTATGATCCCGTGTCCCTTTAATTTTTCCTTTCCGATCATAAATTCAATGTTAGACGGGGCAAAAGTACTGAATAATTCATTCGGGAATAAGCAGCCCATATGTTTTGACTAAATTTAATGCGCCCGTTTTCCGCGGAAACCGCATAAGCATACAGGCGCGTATCAGGCAATTTTCCCCTCGCCCCCTTTTCCTCCCCGCCGGTATCCGAAGCAGAACAACGCAGTGTTACGGTTTTTCAGCCGATGCCGTAAAGAAAAAACCTGCGCCGCCCGACGGATGCAACTCAGGCGCGCACCCAAATCATATCCTTTTGTATCTGTTCCGAATATTTCGCGTATATTTGTCGCGTAAAAACGAAAACGTATGAAAATAACAATTATAGGTACGGGAAATATGGGTCGCGCCATCGTGCGCGGCCTGACGGGAGGAACGCTGATAAAGCCGTTCGACATTGCGTGCGCCGACGAATCGCAGGACGCGCTCGACAGGGTGCGCGAAATTCACGGAGCAATACGCACGTTTACCGACAACAAGGCAGCCGTAGATGCGGCCGACATTGTGATTCTTGCCGTCAAGCCGTGGCTGCTCGAAGAGGTGATCTACGGAATCAAGCAGGCGCTGGACTACGAGCGACAAATCATCATCTCTATTGCGGGAGGCGTCGAATTTGCCCGGCTCGACAAGTATCTGGACAACCACAAGGACGTCGTGCCCGCGCTGTTCCGCCTGATTCCCAATACGGCCGTCGAGGTGCGGCAGAGCATGACGTTCATCGCTTCGCAAAACGCTACCCAAAGCCAGATCGACACGGTGGTACGCATCTTCGACGAGCTTGGCACCACGATGCTCATCGGCGAACGCCTGATGGCGGCGGGCACCTCGCTCGCATCGTGCGGCATCGCCTATGCCTTCCGCTACATCCGCGCGGCGACGGAAGGCGGCGTAGAACTCGGCCTTTATCCCGCGCAGGCAAAAGACGTCGTTTTGCAAACGCTCAAGGGCGCCGTCGCACTGCTGGAGGCAAACGGCAATCATCCCGAAGCGGAAATAGACAAAGTCACCACTCCCGGCGGGCTGACGATTAAAGGCCTGAACGAAATGGAAAATGCCGGCTTTACCCCCGCCGTAGTCCGGGGACTGAAAGCGTCCGTATGACGCGCGCGGCGTATCTCCCGGCGGATACTTTTTTATCGCCGACAGCAAATACAATTTATCGCATATGAACATAAACGCATTGACAGGCTTCTTTACGCCCAAAGACGGGAAATTCTTTCCGCTGCTGAACGAAATGGCTGACGTGCTGAACCGTGCGGCCATACTCCTGCACGAACTGTTCGCCACGACCGGAGACGGCACAGCGGCGCACCTGTGCAAACTGATTAAAGACGAGGAACTGAAAGGCGACAAGCTGATGAAGAAAATCTTCAAGGAACTGAACAATACGTTCATCACCCCCTTCGACAGGGAAGACATCAGCACGCTGGCCGACGAGATAGACGACGCCATCGACGCCGTCAACCGCTCGGCGCAAAAAGTAGTCCTGTATACCCCCGAAGAGCTTCCGCCGTCCACGCGGCTGCTTACCGAAATCATCAGGCGCGAGACGGAAGAAGTCCGCACAGCCGTACAGGCACTCGGCAGGCTCAGGAAATCCGCTACCGCAGTGCGCGGATGCACGAAAAAAATCAAGTCCCTGGAAGAAGAAGCCGATGCGATATACGAAAAAGGCATCACAGAACTATTCCACAGCAACATCAAAACGCTAGAACTGATCAAACTCAAAGAAATCATACAGGAACTCGAACGCTCGGCCAACAAAGTCAACACGGTGGGCAAGGTGATTAAAACCATCATCGTAAAATACGCCTGACGCATGGGCATGTTGATTGCAATTCTCGTGCTGGCCATCGTGTTCGACTACATCAACGGCTTCCACGACGCGGCCAACTCGATTGCCACCGTAGTTACGACCAAAGTACTCACCACGGCGCAAGCCGTAATCTGGGCGGCATTCTTCAACTTCGCGGCATTCTTCATCGCCAAATATATTATCGGCGACTTCGGCATAGCCGACACGGTGTCCAAGACGGTCATCGCCGAATTCATCACCCTGCCCGTCATCCTGTCCGGACTGGTAGCCGCCATCATCTGGAACCTCGTCACCTGGTGGTTCGGCATACCCTCCTCCTCCTCGCACACGCTCATAGGCGGCTTCTCGGGCGCAGCCATCGCCTGCGCAGGCTTCCAGTCCATCGAGCCGGGCGTGATATGGAAAATTATCGCCTTCATCGCCATAGCTCCGCTGACCGGCATGTTCGGAGGAATGTGCATCATGCTCATCGCCATGCATCCGGTAAAGAAATCGAAACCCGCCGGCGTCGAAAAGTGGTTCCGACGCCTCCAACTCGTCTCCTCCGCCGTGCTGAGCATCGGCCACGGACTTAACGATTCACAAAAAGTAATGGGCATAATCGGCGTAGCGCTCATCTCCTTCAACGCCTCGGTCGACGCCGCCTCCCTGCCCCAATGGATGCAACTCTCCTCCATGCACGACATCCACGACTGGGTGCCGCTCTGCTGCTTCACCGCCATCGCGCTGGGCACAATGTCCGGCGGATGGAAAATAATGAAAACGATGGGCAACAAAATCACGCGCCTCACAGCCTTCGACGGCTTTTGCGCCCAGATGGCAGGCGGACTGACGCTGTTCCTGACGGAAATACTGAAAGTACCCGTCAGCACCACCCACGTAATCACCGGAAGCATCATGGGCGTAGGCGCCGTCAAGCGCCTCGCCGCCGTCCGCTGGGGCGTCGCCCTCAACCTGCTTTGGGCATGGATACTCACCATCCCCGTCAGCGCCCTGCTCGCCGCCGCGGTATACACCGTGATGCGCCTTTTTGTGTAAAACAACACCCCCAGGCCGCACCTTCATACAAACCCGCCGCCGCCGGCTCGCCGCCGACCGCATACGCACCCCGAAATATTCGCCCGTCCCCCTGCCACCGCATAGCGCATCCCTGCCGCAAAAAACCGGATAAAAGCGAGCGCCTCGCGACAGTCCGCCAAGTTCTCGCGACAGTCCGCGAACGCCTCGCGAAGGACAGCGAGCGTCTCGCGACAGACAGCGAGAACCTCGCGAAGGACAGCGAGCGCCTCGCGGAGGACAGCGAGAGTCTCGCGGAAGACAGCGAATGTCTCGCGGAGGACAGCGAGAACCTCGCGGAGGACAGCGAGCGTCTCGCGGAGGACAGCGAGAACCTCGCGGAAGACAGCGAGCCTCCCGCGCCGCGCCGCATCTTCCGTCTACTTAAACGCCGCGCCGCAACGGACGCAACGGGTTAACCCGGTCATTCCCGTTACCGGATCGCCTGCGTGCGCGCCGCGCCGCGACGCTTCATTTTTAACTGATTGCCGGGAGGGCGCGGAGGCGCTCATTCGAAGCGCATCGTGCGAAGTATGCCTCCGGAAAGAAAAAAAGTATTAACTTTGTCACGCCGGTCGGCACAAAGCCGGCCGATCGTCCGGCCCCCGGCCGTGCGCAAACAGGCGCAGGAGGGGCGCAGGGCGCATTTCCCGAAATAAATAGAAACGGAATAAAATGGATAGCGATACGTTGCACGTAAGTATGATACAGTCTTACATCGACTGGGAAGACAAGGCGGAAAACCTCCGCCGGTTCGGCGAACTGCTTCGCCCGACGGCGGGGCAGACGCATCTGGCTGTTTTGCCCGAAATGTTCTCCACCGGGTTTTCGATGCGGGCAGAAGCGCTGGCCGAGTCGATGACGGGCGAGACCATGTCGACGGTGAAGCATTGGGCGTCGACTTTCGGGATAGCCGTCGCAGGCAGCTTTATGGCCGCCGAAGACGGGGCGTATTACAACCGCGCCTTTTTCGTGACGCCCGAAGGCGCGACGTATCACAGCGACAAGCGCCATCTGTTCGGGCCGGGCGGCGAAGGACGGCATTACACGGCCGGGCGCAAGCGGCTTATAGTCGAATACCTCGGCTGGCGCATATGCCTGCTCGTATGCTACGACCTGCGCTTCCCGGTATGGAGCCGCAACGTGGGCAACGAATACGACCTGCTGATTTATACCTCCAACTGGCCGGCGACGCGCCGGGAGGCGTGGCAAATACTCCTGCCGGCAAGGGCGGTCGAAAACATGGCGTTCGTCTGCGGCGTGAACCGGACGGGCGAGGACGGACGAGAACTTTGCTACGCCGGCGGGTCGATGCTCTGCTCGCCGCGCGGAGACAGGATGGCCGAAGCCGGAAGCGACGAGGAGACGGTGACTTGCGGAATGAACAAAAAGGCTTTGGATACCTCTCGCGCAAAGTTTCCCGTGTGGAAAGATGCCGACGCATTTGTTATATCATAATAATATCGAAGATGACGGAACCCGATTATATATTCGAAAGCAGCTGGGAAGTCTGCAACAAAGTAGGTGGAATATACACGGTGCTTTCTACGAAGGCGCGGACGTTGCAGCGGCAGCTTGGAAACGGGCTGCTGTTTATCGGCCCCGACCTGGGGGCGCAGAATCCCGATTTCGAGGAAGACCGCAAGCTGTTTCCCGCCTGGCGTAAAGCCGTCGCGCGCGACGAGGCGCTCCGCGTGAGGACGGGGCGATGGGCGGTGCACGGCAATCCGCTCGTCGTGCTGGTCGACTACAAACCCCTGTTCCCCGAACGCGACGGGCTGTACTATTCGATATGGGAATCATTCGGCGTAGATTCGTCGCGCGGATACGGCGATTACGACGAATCGTGCATCTTTGCCTGCGCCGCCGCAAAAGTCATCTGCCACTTCTACCGCTATCATCACCTTGAAGACAAAAACGTCGTCGCCCATTTCCACGAATGGACTACGGGCATGGGGCTGCTGTATCTGCAAAAACGCCTCCCTGCGATAGCTACCGTTTTTACGGCCCATGCCTCCGTCACGGGACGCGCCATCGCCGGCCACGGCAAGCCGCTCTACGGATATATGGACGGATACTGCGGCGACCAGATGGCGTTTGAACTGCACGTCGAGGCCAAACATTCGCTCGAAAAACAGGCGGCGCGCCATGCCGACTGCTTCACCACCGTGAGCGGGATTACGGCGGCGGAATGTCGGCAACTGCTCGAAAAGACGCCCGACGTGGTGACGCCCAACGGCTTTGAGCCGGACTTCGTCCCCGCCGCAGGCGCGCCGTATGCCGCCGTGCGCAGCCGGGCGCGCCGCACGTTGCTGCGCACGGCCGGCAAACTGTGGGGATGCGCCGTGCGTCCCGATGCGTTCCTCGTCGCCGTCAGCGGACGATACGAATACCGCAACAAGGGTATCGACGTCTTTATCGACGTCATGCGCGCCATGCGCCGCTCCGATGCGTGGGAGGGCGAAATCGTCGCCTTCATCATGGTGCCCGCATGGGTCTGTGCGCCCAGGGCGGACTTGAAGAAGGCGCTGGACGAAGACGTGGAAATCACCGAACCGATGCAGGCGCCTTTCCTCACGCACTGGCTGCAACGCATGGACGAAGACCGCATCACGGATTATATCCGCAGCGCCGGACTCGCCCGCGCCGCCGACGCGAGGGTGAAAATCATCTTCGCACCCTGCTACGTCGACGGCAAAGACGGCATCTTCAACGAAACCTACTACGACCTGCTGACGGGGATGGACTGCACCGTCTTCCCCTCCTACTACGAGCCGTGGGGATATACGCCGATGGAAAGCATTGCCTTCGGCATCCCTACCGTCACGACCGATCTGGCAGGATTCGGCCTGTGGGCAAAGACCGCCGCCGCGGAATGTCATGCCGAAGACAGCGTGGCCGTCATGCACCGCACGGACGATAACTACGACGAGCTGGTGGCCGGCATATCGTCCCGCCTGTGCGCCATGACGCGCCGAAACGCGGCGGAAAGAGACGCGGCGGCGCAACACTGCCGCGCCCTGGCCGAAAAAGCCGGATGGACGCACTTTATCGCCTTCTGCCGCGAAGCGTATGCAATCGCCCTGAAAAAGGCGAAAGACCGAATGCAAAAAGAATTACATCGAATATGAACATATACACGAACACGAACACCATTAATCATCACAACAATAAACAAGCATATGAAAACTCAACCAAGCAATTCTAACGAAGCCATGTGGAGGGATATTTATTCGCAGTCGAAAATCCCCGAGCAACTGCAAACCCTTCAGGAAGTAGCCGTCAACCTCTGGTGGGTATGGAACCACGAAGGGGCAAACCTTTTCAGGGAACTGGATCCTGCCGCATGGGAAGAAACCCAGGGCAACCCCGTGGCGCTGTTGCAACAAATATCCCGCGACCGTGTGAAGCAAATCCTGAACGACGCGAACCTGATGGCGAAGATCGACCGCGTGCACAACATGTTTAAGGCGTACATGGCGGAAGAGTTCGACCGCACGAAGCCGTCCGTAGCCTATTTCAGTATGGAATACGGATTGACCAACGTGCTCAAAATCTATTCCGGCGGTCTGGGAATCCTTGCGGGCGACTATCTGAAAGAAGCCAGCGACAGCCACGTAGACCTTGTCGCCGTCGGGTTCCTCTATCGCTACGGATACTTTACACAGTCGCTCGCCATGGACGGGCAGCAGATCGCCAACTACGAAGCGCAGGATTTTACGCAACTGCCCATCACGCAGGCGCTCGACGACAACGGCGACCCGCTCACCCTCGAAGTCCCCTACCCCGGACGGACGGTATACGTACACGTATGGAAAGTGAGCGTCGGGCGCGTCCCCCTGTACCTGATGGATACCGACATCCCCGAAAACAGCGAGTGGGATCGCTCCATCACGCACCAGCTGTACGGCGGCGACTGGGAAAACCGCATGAAGCAGGAATACATGCTGGGCATCGGCGGCATACTGATGCTGAACAGGCTTGGGATAAAAAAACAGGTATACCACTGCAACGAAGGCCATGCCGCACTGATCAACGTGCAACGGCTGCTCGACTACATACGGCGCGACGGCCTGGCGTTCGACGAAGCGCTCGAAGTAGTGCGCGCATCGTCGCTCTACACCGTGCATACGCCCGTCCCCGCCGGACACGACTATTTCGACGAAGCGCTGTTCGGAAAATACATGAGCGAATTTCCCGCCGGCCTCGGCATAAGCTGGCAGGAATTTATCGACATGGGGCGCGAGAATCCGGGAAGCGGCGAAAAGTTCAGCATGAGCGTTTTCGCGCTGAATACCTGTCAGGAGGTGAACGGCGTGAGCCGGCTGCACGGCAAAGTGTCGCAAGAGATGTTCGCCCCCGTCTGGAAAGGCTACTTCCCCGAAGAACTGCACGTGGGATATGTGACCAACGGCGTGCACATGCCTACGTGGATGGCAAAGGTTTGGAAGACCTGCCTGTTCGAACTCTTCGGCCCGTCGTTCCTGCACAACCAGTCCGACCCGCATATATGGGAAGCCATCCAGCATATGCCCGACAGCGACATATGGGAAATTCGCAGGAAACTGAAAAACCGGCTGGTGGAATACATCAAGATCGACTACCGCGACAACTGGCTGAAAAATCAGGGCGACCCGTCGAAGGTCGTTTCCCTGCTCGAACGAATCAACCCGAACGCCCTGCTGGTCGGCTTCGGACGTCGCTTTGCTACCTACAAGCGCGCCCACCTGCTGTTTACCGACCTGGACAGGCTGGCAAAAATCGTCAACAACGAAAACTATCCCATACAATTTGTCTTCACCGGCAAGGCGCATCCCGCCGACGGCGGCGGACAGGGATTAATCAAGCACATTGTCGACATCTCGCGCCGTCCCGAATTTCTGGGCAAGATTATTTTCCTCGAAAACTACGACATGCGTGTGGCGCGCCGCCTGATTTCCGGCGTAGACGTATGGCTGAACACCCCGACGCGACCGCTCGAAGCCTCCGGTACTTCGGGCGAAAAGGCAGAGATGAACGGCGTGCTCAACTTCTCCGTGCTCGACGGATGGTGGTACGAAGGCTACCGCGAAGGCGCGGGATGGGCGCTGACCGACAAACGTACGTACGACAACCAGCAGTATCAAGACCAGCTTGATGCGGCAACGATTTATCATATCCTCGAACACGAAATCATCCCCCTCTATTTCGCGAAAAACAGCAAGGGATATTCGCCCGAATGGATTCAGTACATCAAAAACTCCATCTCGCAAATCGCGCCGCACTACACGATGAAGCGTATGCTGGACGATTATATCTACCGGTTTTACACCAAACTCGCAACTCGCGTGAAAACGCTTTCCGACCACAACTATGCCGAAGCCCGGAGCATCGCCCGGTGGAAAAGGGAAGTGGCCGCGCACTGGAACGACTTCACCGTGGAATCGCTCTGCTACGACGACGCCGTGCACCCCGTTGTGGGCGAAGACAACGTCGTCAGCGTCACGATCGACCGCAAGCAACTGAAATGCGCGCTGGGCGTCGAAATGGTCTATGCCAAGGAAGACCCCGACAGCCACAGCCTGAAATTCGTATCCGCCACGCCGTTCCGCCTGATACGGGAGGAAGGTTCAAAGCTGTGTTTCGAACTGAAGAACAGAACGGCCGAATTCGGTCGGCTGAAGGTAGGATTCCGCGTGTATCCGATCAACGACAAATTGCCGCACAGGATGGATTTTGCATACGTGCGATGGATTTGAGGCCGCCGGCGTGCGGTTTTTTTCCGCAGGGAGGATGCGTATTAAAAAAACATGTACTTTTGTCCGATATTTATTTTAAACACGATTAACCATGAACAGATTTAAGACGTGGGGCACGGTAATTGCCCTTTCAATGATTTCCGCGGTTGCATATGCGCAGACCGAATATCCCGAGCCGGAGCGGATGCGTCCCGGCATGTCCGAATACTGGCTTCCGCAGCCGAAGATTGTTACGCCCGGCGACATACGGACGAATACGGCGCCGTCGGATGCCGTCGTCCTGTTCGACGGGGCGAGCCTGTCGGCATGGGAGTCGGCAAAAGACGGCGCGCCCGCCGGATGGACAGTCAACGGCGACGGCTCTTTTACGGTCAACAAAACGGCCGGCGACATCCGTACAAAGCAGTCTTTCGAGAATTTCCAGCTGCACATCGAATGGCGCATCCCCGAAAACATCTCCGGGAAAAGCCAGTCGCGCGGCAACAGCGGCGTTTACCTTCAGGGCATGTACGAAGTGCAGGTGCTGGACAACTATCAGAGCGAAACCTATGTCAACGGACAGGCCGGAAGCATCTACAAGCAATCGCCCCCGCTGGTGAACGCCATGCGCAAACCGGGCGAGTGGAACGTTTACGACATCATCTACTCGGCGCCTGTTTTTAAGGAAGACGGTACGTACCGCATCCCGCCGCGCGTGACCGTGCTGCACAACGGCGTCGTGGTGCAGAACAATACGACGATTCTGGGCACGACCGAATACATCGGATTCCCCAAAGTACAGCCGCACGGCCCCGGCCCGATTGTCCTGCAAAGCCACGGCGACCCAAGCGAACCGATCAGCTTCCGCAACATCTGGATCAGGGAACTGTAAACCCGGAATTTATTTTCATTGGACATGAAAACCGCTTTTCGCACGGCGAAACGGCGGTTTTCCTTTTAATACGGTTACGATGAAAAAAGTAGCGTTAATTACATATATACTTGCGTCTGCCGACATACGGAATCAGGAAAAGAGTAGACTTTCGTTCTACATATCGTAGCGGTATTATTTTATATTATATGTTTATGGACGGTTTTAACGGATGCGACGGTTTATTGCCGTTGCTTGTTGCGGCGGCGTGCGAATGATGGTATTCCGGCAGATGCGACGAAATCCGCATTTATAAATCAACAAAAATTCCTATCTTTGTCCGAAATCGAAAATCAAAACAGTCATGCATATCGCGAATCCGATTTACGACACGGTCTTCAAATTCATGATGGAAGACGAAAGGGTGGCCAGGGCTTTTATCTCGGCCATCATCGGGGAAGAAGTGGTGGAGTTAAAATTCACCCCACAGGAACGTACCGTCCGCGTCGATCCGCAAAAAAAACAGGCCGCAGAGAAGGATACGGAACAGGGCAAGTGTCTGACCGTATTCCGAATCGACTTTTCCTCCCACATATCCACTCCCGACGGACGCGGCAAAACGGTGATGATAGAATTGCAGAAGGCCAAATTCGTATCGGACGTCATGCGTTTCCGTCGCTATCTTGGGCAGCGCTATCAGGATGCGGGCAGCACGTATGGCAGTGAAGACGGAGAAAACGCCCTGACCGACAGGGTGAGTTTCATGTGGCTTTCGGGCGGCCGGACTCCCGATCACAACACCATCAACCGCTTTCGCTCTTCCCGTCTAAAAGACAGCATCCGTGACATCTTCACACAGGCAGTCCGGCTGCTTGTAGAGATGGGACATTTAAGCCTTGAAACGGTGTATGTGGACGGAACTAAAATAGAATCCCGCGCGAATCGCTACACCTTTGTATGGCGCAAGTCGGTGGAAAAGCACAAGGCTAAGTCGGAAGAAAAAATCCGCCGCATATTGGAGCAGATAGAAGAGTGCAAAACAGGATGTTTTTCCTGTGTCTTTTCATTGTTTTTCGCCCGGTTTGCCGGGAATATAGAAAACTCAACACTCCGAATTGGGAAAACAGGAAGTGCGCCGCATGAAAATATAAATGAAATCGC
>JAISNP010000020.1 GCA_031276175.1 Tannerella sp. | reverse complement strand
TCACGGCGTTATCGGCCCATACGACGTCAGCCGCACCAGACCGGCTCCGGCCATTTCCGGCGTTACGTCCATAGGCGTTGCTCCCGTCACGCTTAAGATCGCCTTTGCCGGAAATCCGCTGACAGGCGTTTCGCTGTCGCCGGACATGTTTTCGGTAACAAACGGCACGATTATCCCCGCCAGTATTGCGCCTGCCGGTGGCGATACTGCATGGACATTTCAGGTACAGGCAAACGGCATAGGAAATGTCGGCGTCGCCTTTCCCCAAAATCAGATAAGCGACGCTTACAAAAACAGAAATCTCGCCACTACCGCCCCCTATACATTAGATTATAGCGACGGCGTCCCGGTAGCGAACTTCTCGGCCATCGACTCGATTTATTTCATGCAGCCCACGTCGATAAGTTTTGATGTATCTTCAGGTCTCGGCAGCCTTCAACTGTTCCGGAAAGACGGCATAACGCAAATAACAGACGCCACAACCGCCGCCGGGTTATTTACGATAAACGGTTCGGTTCCGGGAAGCATCACTTTTGCCCCCCCCCATAACACTTTTACTGGCAGCGTTTTAGCAAGTCCTACCGACACGTATGTCATTCATATTTCGGCAGACACCATCAGGAACGAACTCGGTTCGGGCATTCGTGATACGTCATATACATTTAAAGTATACAATTTTTCGCTCAGTCATACGAGTATAACATTCCCGCCGCAGAACGAAGGTTATCCGTTTGCGCCCGAAATCGTAACGATAAGCAACAACGGTTCTCTGACGGCTACCGACCTGACCGTGACGCTAAGCGGCACGGATGCAACGGACTTCGTCGTAAGCCAGCCTGCGGCCACGCTGCCCGGCGGCAGTTCCACATCCTTCATTGTCGCGCCCGTAACGGGACTGTCCGAAGGCACATACACCGCTACGGTGACTGTGAAGAGTATGGGCAAAGAGATCGATCCGTTCACCGTTTCGTTCACCGTCACCAGGATACCGCCTCCTAATGCGATAATCGACTACGTCAACGAGACGTTCTACAATCTGAGCGCCGACACTGCGTATGTCTTTAACGGCGGTTCCCCCGTTGCCCCCGACGACACGGGCGCCGTTCGCATCCCCGAAAGCTGGATGAACGGCCGCGCGAACAACTTTTCGGCCGTAGATCCGGAATACGGTGCAATCGGCGCGCCCCAGATTGTGCCCGTGCCGCTCCGTCCGTCCGCGCCCCGCATCGTGATACAAAACGTGAGCGCCCCGAACGTGAACGACGGCATGATCACGGGCGTGAACGACTCGATGCAATACCGGACGGGCGAGACGGAGGAATGGATCGACGTGCCGACGGGCGTAACACGTCTGGACTACCTTCCGCCGGGTATCTACCAAATCCGCTACAAGGCGATTGCGAACAAGTCGTTTGCAAGCCACATTGCCGTGGAAACGGTGAACGTGCCGGGAACGGCCATACTGATTCGCAAAGTGGAACTGCCCGAAATGCCGGATGTGATCATCCTGCCCGGCACAGGCTTCCATTACGTCAATTCGGGCGATTACTTCCTGTTTACGCTTATAAGCAAAGGCGATAAGCCGCCTACGGTGCGCACGAACCGCATCATCGACGGCGAACGCGAAGTGCTGACCGGCATCCCGGACGGCGCGGGAGGATACGACTATCGCATCCCCGCAGTCAGAGAGGATATACTGGTCGAAATTGAGGTGCACAATACGTCTGCCGAAGCGGTCGACGGCCTGTCGGTATGGGCTTACGGCAACGCCATCCGCATCGCATCGCCGAAGCGGACGACGGCAGACATCTATTCGGTTTCCGGCATACTGCTGAAACGAATAAATATAGCGCCGGGCATCAGCGTCGTACACGCGGCGCCGGGCATATACATCGTTGTACTGCCCGACGACGGCGCTACGTATAAAGTGACGGTCAAATAAATCAAAAAGCAAAGTAAAATGAAAACGAAAGATATGAAACGAAACTGTTTGTACACGGCAGGAATCCGCCGTACGGTATGGCTTGCGGCGCTCCTGCTGCTTTTGCCCGCAAGCGCCGTGCTTGCGCAGAAAGTGAATCAAGGCGTGGACACGGCCTCATTGTTTGCCCCGGGCAACTTTATCTACTTCGGGCATTATAAACATGCCGTCAGACTGGAGGAAAAATCAGGTGGTGAAACCTATACGGACCGTGGCCAGGTAGTTGAACGCGAAGCCATCGAAACGCCCATCGTATGGCGCACCATGGGTGAGGAAGTGAGCGACGGCAAGATTACGCTTCTGAGCGACTATGTGCTGGACAGCCGGCCTTACGGCACTTCCGGACAGAAATGGGGAAATTCGGAATTACTTAGCTGGCTGAACGGGACCGGTTCGACAGATTTTACGGCAAGTTTTACGGCTACGGAACTGGGCAATGTTTCCGAGAATACCATTCATGCTCCGGCATATGATTTTAGTGGAGTTTATGACGGCGGAGCATCAAGCGCTTCCTCCGATACAAAGTTTTATATCCCCTGGGGAACGCCCAATCAACCGGGTACTTTTGCCGATAAAAACAGAGTATTCTGGACAATCGGAAGTGGTATTACGGGCGATTCGATTACCGGCAATACCAAAGCCGCCGTACTGAAAGGGAAAAACCCTGCGGAACTCAGTTTTATTGATTACAATGTGTACTACTGGCTTCGTCCGATGATTTATAACGTAGCCAACTATACGTTGCTGGTCAAATCGGACGGAGATATTAATTTTGACGCCAGCGCCTTAAGTATGGGCGTGCGTCCCATGTTCAAGTTAGATACGGCGAATATCCTGTTTGCCGCCGAGTTGAAGGCACAGAGCGATATCGATCGCGTAGACCAGCAGATAGCAGATAACAGCGGCTTTTATACCGATGAAGACGCGCTCCCGAACGGCGGCACCGGTAGAAAGAAGGCTTTTAAACTGACGCTGATGAACGACGTCGCAGGAGGACCAACAATAAGCGCCCAACTGGATTACGATCTGGATGAAACAGCCGCGTCCGTTACCGATACGGTAGCCGTTAATCCCGGCGAGAGGCTTGGATTTAGAGTAACCGGTGTCGGCGGAAACGCCGACAGGCTGGCATACAAGATTGTGTCGACAAGCAATGAGTTGAAGCATTATGGCGATACTATGTCCGCGTTTTTTGATTCGATACATATCGTTGCCGATGATATTTATACCGAAAAATTATCAAGCGGCTCGGATAATGAGAATTATGGCCATCTCAACAGCGGCTCTTTCTATTCGGCATACGTCTGGGCGCAAAAAACTCATGATACCCAATCGAACGAAGGCTCCGCTCCGATTCCCTTCACGCTGAAAGTGCTTGCCGACAACACGGCGCCGACGCTTTCTTCGGGCACGGCAAAACGTTTTTCCGACAATTCGGCAAAAGTGTTCTTCAATATTGCGGAAACCAATCAAAGAGGCAAGTTTTATTATGTGGTAGATCCGGGAACCGCGCCGACTTCGTTTAATGATTTCGTATTATCTACCAAGACATATTTCGCGAATGCGGGTTTGGATTCCATTTCATTGTCATTCGGCGATAACAATGAACATACGATTTATATTATCGCCAAGGATCAGGTGCGCAACATAAGCAATATCCTTTCCGTCACGATTCCGATATATACTCCGCCCTATGCGCCCGTGGGAAAACCCGGCATGGAGGCAAACCTGTCGATCGGCGAAACGGTCACGTTCGACGCCGACTCCATTGCTACCGACGCCAATTCGGGCGACGTGCTGAAGATTAACAATATCATTACGCCGCCGAACTCAGCAATAGCTACCGTTGCGTTGGATCCTGTTAGCTACATACTGTCCGTCAATGGTGTTACGTCGGGCGGGACAAGCGTCGAGGTGGAAGTCTTCGACGATTCCTACGAGCCTTCGCCTCTGAGCTGTACGGTAACGATAACCATCAATGTGCATGAAGTTGCGCCGGAGATCGGTATCGACTATGTCGAGGAACTGCTGGAAGGGTTTACGGCAAATACCGAATACAGTTTCAACGGGGGCGATCCCGTCGTGCCGGAGAGCGTTTCGGACAGTATCAGGGAAGCCTGGTTCGGCACAACTCTTTCGATAGTGAAGGTGAGCGAGGCAGGCGCGACGTACAACAGCAAGGCGCAACTGCTTGATATACCTCCCCGCCCGCCGCTGCCTGCGGTACAGGCCGTCAACGAATCTATCGTCAATTTCAAGGACGGGCAGATCATAGGGGTTAACGATTCGATGGAATATAAGGTGGCGGATACGCCGGACGTATGGACGCCCGTGTATCCCGGCGAGAGGGCTATCTCCGACCTTCCGCCCGGCAACTACCTTGTGCGCTACAAGGCTATTCCCGGAAAATCGTTTACCGGCGAGCCGAAACTCCTGACGGTGGAGTGGGGGATGAACCTTCCTTCGTTTGCGCGTGCGGTGTATCTGCCGACCGTGCCGGATGTGACGTCCTCTCCTTCGCCGGGGGTGCATTATGCGCCGTCGACAGGTGATTTCGGTTTCTCGCTCAAGTCCGACAAGCCGCTGAAGGTGACGACCAACCGCGAGTTCGACGGAGTGAAGGAACATCTGAAGGGAACGCCGAATGCGGACGGGGGCTACGACTATCTGCTCGAAAACGTATCAGGCAATGTGCCGGTAGTAGTGTACATCACTCCGGCGCCGATGGAGGGCAGCGAAGTAATCGGGAAACAGTCGGTATGGACGCATGGCGGTCGGATATACGTAGATGTACGGCGTGCGGAAACGGTTTCGGTTTACGCCCTCGACGGCCGGCTGGTGAAGCAGTTGCAGGTGCCCGAAGGTCTTACGGCCATTCCCGTGAGCGGAGGGATATATGTTGTGCTGCTGCGTGGCGGAACGCGACATAAGGTGATGGTGAGATAGCGGGAAGAAAGCGTGCTGCAACGCCTTTGTTTTTTTGCGGCGGTGTCGGAAATTCGGGGATCATAATGTTGTGGAATGTCCAACCAACATTGTTGTGCAATGTTTCCGGCATCGTTCAAAATCATTTTACCGTTTTCGATTTTTCCGAAGCGGCATATTCTGCCCTCTATCTTTTTCTTTTCTCTTCCATGCTTGTTGTTCCGGCAATGACATAAACGCAATATAAAACGGTGTTTATTATCAATGTTTTAAGCATCACAAAACAATACTCAATGACATAACCATGACATAAACTCTAAAACCAGCAGGGTACATATTTGGCATATTTTTTTGAATTGTTTTCCGAGTCATAATCTTTTATCAGTCCGGATTTAATTGTATCCGAAATAATTTTAGACGCCATTGTATAGTTGTGTTCTTCTATTCCAAAACGTTCTCGTAATGCTTTGTCTATGATTTCATTTGAAGGAAGATTATCATCCAAATATTTTATAAGTCCCTCAAATCCTGCGGCATAACCCTTTTGCCCTAATTGTTCTTTTATGGTTTTAATTCTGTTAACCCCATCATAAAAAATAACCCGAACAGCCTTTCGTGCAATATTATAGAAGTCGTCTAAATTTTTGGCAAACAGCAATGCGCCGATATTTTTGATATTGTATCGTTGTTCGTGTTTTACAATAATATTTTCTTGCAACATTCTGTCTAAAATACCCTTTCGATTATCGGGTAATGGTAATTTCAACAATTCGAAGAATTTAGGATAATCAATCAATTGCAACACTTCGTCTTCCGAAACATTCTCTTTTGCTATTTCATTTTCAAATACGAATTGCTTCTCTATGTGCCATATTTTCCTTTCCCGTTCAGGATGGTCGTCCAAGCGTTTTTTATAACTGCCTATACGAATGTAATATTCACCTCTGAAACTGACAGGAGTATTGCGCTGACGGACAGGAAGGCGGACGATGAACGATAAACTATAAACGATGAGTTCCTGCGGGAAGGGATACAGGGACGCAAAATTAACAACTTGCCACAACACCTCCCGCAGGGAGGAAACTTTATTAACCGTATGCTTCAGCTTACGGTAACAAAGGAACACATCTACCACCAAGCCCCGCAGGGGCGACACTTGATTAACCGTATGCTTCAGCTTACGGTTAGAGTATGCGATAAACAAAAAGTCCCTGCGGGACTTGGATGCGCACACGTTCTTCCCTCGCGACCGTACACTAAAGTGCACGGTTAATAAAGTGTAGTCCCTGCGGGACTTGGAGGCGCGCACGTTCTTCCCTCGCGACCGTACACTAAAGCACACGGTTAATAAAGTGTAGTCCCTGCGGGACTTGGAGGCGCGCACGTTCATCCCTCGCAACCGTACACTAAAGCACACGGTTAATAATTTGTAGACCCTGCTGGTCTAGGCGGCGCACATGTTCACTCGCTACCGTACACGAAAGTTCACGGTTAATAAAGTGTAGTCCCTGCGGGACTTTCTGTCTGTCGTCTTCGCTTGTCGAAAACTAAAGCACACGGTTAGTAAAGTGTAGTCCCTGCGGGACTTGGAGGCGCACACGTTCCCTCGCGACCGTACACTAAAGCACACGGTTAATAAAGTGTAGTCCCCGCAGGGACTTTCCGTTACATCTTATTAATTTTACATCTCATAATATATGTAAGCCGGAACCCCACAAATACACGCAACAAGCCTGCATCCCATCGCAACAACTCCCCACTCATCACTCCCCACTCATCACTCATCACTCATCTCTCATCTCTCAAACCCCATCCTTCAAAGTTCCCCCACACCCGTTTTTTCAACCACGCTAAATTTTTAACTTGTTTTTTCCTCTCATTCATAAAAACTATCTTTATATTTGCGGCGTCGAAACGGAATCTTAATTAATTTTTCGTTTATCATGACAGCAATTATTTATGAATGAATTTCTTACGATAATGCAATTGAAACGATGATGCAGGATGCAGGATGTATGAACGATGAACGATAAGCGACAAACGATGAACTTTTTTGAAACGATGAACTTTGAGCAACGATTGAATAAGACAATAATAATAATATTTAAATACAAATGAAATGATACCGAAAGAAAATTTTACTCACTTAAAACTTAATGTTTTTAAGACATTGTGTTTTACCGCACTGTTTATGCTCTCCGGGTTCATGCGGATGCAGGCGCAAACCACCATTTCGCCCGGCAGTAACCCTAATCCGATCGTCGTTATGGGCGACTCGATTGCCTTTAACGTCTCGGTTGCGTCGTCGCAGGCCTGGCCCAACGGGACGATCAAAGTCACCCTCCCCGCCGGATTCCGACTCCTGCCTTCGACCCCGCACATCATCGCAGGGTCGCTTGCCGCCGACGGACTCTCCGCTCGCATCGCCGCACCCACCACCGGCTCCGTCACCGCCGGCAGCGTCGTGCGCACGCTCTACGTAAAACCGCTCTGCGATGCCGAAACGGCCGTCGCTGCCGAGCTGCGAAAGATTGCTTACGCCTTCTACGCCGACGCCGACGCCTCCGGCGCCCCCGTCGTCTCCAAAGAAACCGACCAGATAAGCAACTTCTACAACCCCATCCTCAGCGTGGTTTACCCCGAAGGCTCCGACGTCATCCTCAACACCACCCTTACGCGCGTCATCTCCATCACGCAGACCGCCAACGCCTCGCACGTCAACAATCTGCGCATCAACGCCGCCGTCACCGACAAAACCGGCATCACCGTCTCCAAAATCGAAGTCACCGCCGACACCGCCTCGCACGTTTGGACGGACATCACCGCCACGGGATTAGACGCTTCGCAGGCCGGCAAATACGTCTACAACATCACACGCGCCAATACCTTCGCGCCGCTCAACTACCCCGACGCACGGATGAACGTCGACGCCAAACTATACATCCGCGAAACCGTCACTCTCATCAAGTGCAGCGCAGGACTGGTGCAATATTCCGTCAGCTACGGCGACGGCCTCGACTTCTGCCCACCCCTGCCCGCAGCAGCAGGCAACATCAACCTCTCCGTCGCGACCCCCGCCTACGGCGCCGACATACTGAACGGCACAGGCGGATCGGCGGCGTACATAACCTGGCCCACTTCGCCCACCAACGACGGCGTATGGCGCGTCCGCGTCCTCAATACCGCCACAACAGACCCTACCGCTATCATGAAAGACATTTACCTGAATTTCGGAATAGGCGGGCAGTATTATATGAAAAAAGCATACATCTGCAATCCCGACGGAACGATTGTCCCCGGAGCGGGCGGCGCTACCGATACGCTATTTCTCGCCATGACCCCCGGCACAGGCACGCCGCGCACCGACGTCAACTTCGTTTCCAC
>JAISNP010000046.1 GCA_031276175.1 Tannerella sp. | reverse complement strand
TTATAAATTCGAGTCTACAAGTTGCAGACTCGAATTTATAAGCGGGCGAAAAGGATTTTTCCCTCGCCGGGACGGGCTTTCGTCCCGTTTGTGCCGTTCCGTGTTTATCCTACTTCAATAACCAGGTATTCGCTGAAACTCCAGAACTGCGCCACATCCAGAATATGCAGGGTGAGGCTCCCTTCGTCGTCTCTGACAAACTCGTACGAGCCTTCGGGATGGTTTGTCATGACGGCGGCTTTCCCGTCGAACAACGGGATTTCGGTCGTTTCGCGCCTGTCGATGGCGATGAAATAGTCTTTGTTGAAGGTCGATTGCAGGACTTTGGGTTTTGAAAAAAGTCCGCCTCCCGTCAGGATATTCTGTTCCTTCAACTCCCTGCGGGTGCCGTAGCAGTAGTAGGCGCGGTTGAGCGTTTTTTCCTGCTCGCTTAATTGTTCCGACTGGGAAGCAGAGGTTTGCGAAAGCGTAAGGACGTTTTTCTCCAGCGATGCAACGGTTTCGTCGAGTTCGCGGATGCGAATGTCTTTCTTCATCAGTTCTTCCTGAAGCGCGGCAATCATCCCGGCTTTTTGGTCGATTTCGGCATTCAGGCGGTTGACGGCTTTCTGCAATTCGGCCGATTTGATGTCGCCCTTTTTCAATTTCTCCTGAAGTTTGGCAAGCTGCTCTTTGTTGTCCTTTAGCGTCCGGGCAATAAGGAGTACGTTGTTTTTGATTACTTCCCTCGTTGTGGGCGAGATTTCTCCCTCCTGCCTGATGTCCAGATAATCTTCCGATTCGCGCAAGCTTGCGATGCTTTCCTGTATTTCGTTCAGTGTCGAAAGCGCTTCGTTCAATTCCTGTGCGGATTTTCCCTTTTCGATTTTCAACAGTTCGTTTTCCTGCTTCAATTCCTCGTACTTGGATTTTTCTACGCACGATGTACATAATGTCATGCAAAGACAAAAAAATGCAATTCTTTTCATAAGTCTGTTTCGTTAATAGTTATACATAAAGATATTTAATGTGAGGCTTTTCTGTTTATCCCGTCTGCGACAATCACAAATTCGCCCCTGGGTTCGTGCGCCGAAAAGTGTGCGATCACTTCTTTCAGCGTCCCGCGGCAAGTCTGTTCGAAGTGTTTGGAAATTTCCCGCGATACGGATACGCGCCGGTCTTCGCCGAAGGCTTCGGCAAGCTGTGTCAGCGTGCGCAGCAACCGGAAGGGCGATTCGTATAAAACGATGCTCCGCTCCTCGCCCGACAGCGCCTGCAAGCGCGTTTTGCGTCCTTTTTTCTGGGGCAGGAATCCTTCGAAACAGAATCGCTCGGCAGGCAATCCCGAAACGACAAGCGCGGGGACGAAAGCCGTCGCTCCGGGCAGACATTCCACCTCGACCTTGCGCCGGATGCACTCGCGCACGAGGAGGAAGCCCGGATCGGAGATGGACGGCGTGCCGGCGTCGGATATGAGCGCGATGTTTTCGCCCGCCTCGATACGTTCCGCTATCCTCTCGACCCGACAATGTTCGTTGAATTTGTGATGCGACTGCAGCGGTTTCCTGATGCCGTAGTGTTTCAGCAGGATACTGCTTGTCCGCGTATCTTCCGCCAGAATCATATCGGCTTCTTTCAGCACGCGGATGGCGCGGAGCGTGATGTCTTCGAGGTTTCCGATCGGCGTGGGAACGACGCTTAGCTTTGCCATTGCGGTTTATCGGTGAAGCATTTTTCCGTTATGGTCAGGAATTCGAGCGCTACCCCGTCTTCGAAATTCCAGTTGAAACACGATTTCAGGTACGTAAGCCCCTCATCGTAGGAATCTGCCATGCTCAGGTCGGCAATAGTCCGGTTCATCAACGCTTCATCGCCGTCGAACAGTTCGCGCTTAAAGCGGAAACGGTCGTTTAGCGTCAGTCGTTTTTTTATGTCCACAGCCGTTTTTTGCCTGTGTACGTTTGCCGTGTCGTTGTGCGGCCTGTCGGCGGCTGTCGGCGGCGGGGCTTCGGGCAGCGTCTGAGGTTCGGGGATTACCTTCGGCGGCGGCGCGACGTTAGCCGCTTGCGTGTCCGGGAGATGGGCGCAGTTCTCGTCCGTATCATACTCCTTTCCCAAAGGGGAGGTCGAAAAGATTTGCGCCTGATGCGCCCTTATCTGCTTTTCGAAAAGCGCAATCTGTGCAATTTCCATTTCCCGGAGAGAATCCTGCATTTTATATGTAATGTCGTAGGCCTGACTGAAAAAGGAAACCGGATAAATCTCTTTTCCATATATTTCGTCCGTGAGGTCGAGCAACTTTCTGATCCGGACAATCAATTCGTCTAACTTTTCTTTATCTGCCATCTTTTAGTTCAATAAGTTGCAGCAAATATAACGGATATTTTCTTATGCTCTTGCATTTATCTCATATATAACAGGGGGCTTCGAATCCGTCGGGCAGGTTGACGAGGAAAAGCCGTTCGGTTGCCCTTGTAAATGCGGTATATAACCAACGGTAGAAGTCTTCGCCCAACATGTCTTTCGTGATGAACCCGACGTCCAGAAAGACATTTTTCCACTGTCCGCCCTGCGCCTTGTGGCATGTGACGGCATACGCATATTTGACCTGAACGGCGTTGTAGTAGGGATCGGCCTTGATTCTTTTGATCTTTTCCGCTTTTGTTTCCTTATCCGGGAAGTCTTCCCATACGCTGAAAAATAATTTGTCGTTCATCGCTTTGGGCAATGAAGGCAATTCGCTTTGCAAGACATCCGTCAGAATCCGTATTTCCATTTCCGAACCGTAATCCTGAAACCTCGCCAGCAGGTCGCAAAAACGGAAGCCATACATTTCCGTCGTGCGACGGACGCGGATGACTTCGACGATTTCGCCGTTAGCGATGAAGTCCATATCCGGATGAGGCATTGTCGGGGAGTAATTGTTTTTGACCACCATAAGCCTGTCTCCCGCCGAGATTTCCTCCTCGCGGTACAGGATGCGGTTCCGTATGCCGTTATTGTAGGCGAGGGTACGTTTGTTGGATCGGCAGATCACCATCGTGTCGTCGATGCCGTCGCAATCGTATGCCGACGAAATGGCATCGAGAAGTTCGTCTCTGCCGATCTTCTTCACATCCGCAAAACGGTGCAGCAGGAGTTTCGGATAATCCTCGATTTGCCGTTTGCGCAGACATTCCCTGATCAGGGTGGCGTTGTACAGAATGCCCGAATCTTCGTTCTGGCGCACTACCTGCGTAAGGTTTATTTCGCGAACCTGCAACAAATATCCGCTCAGCCGATCGGCGTTCAGCGCGGGGCTTTCGGTCTGCATGACGGGAGGCAACTGGGCTACATCGCCAATCAGAACCAGACGGCATCGCTCGCCGCCGTACACATATTGAATCAGGTCGTCCAGCAGACGTCCGCTACCGAAGGCATGTGGCATTTCGCCGGAGTGGTTCGATATCATCGACGCTTCGTCGACAATAAAAATCGTGTCCTTGTGCAGGTTCGGCGCCAGCGAAAAACCGTGCGGCTCGTGGGAGAACGTTTTCCGCCGGTAAATCGTTTTGTGGATGGTAAACGCATTTTGAGCCGCATATCCCGAAAAAATTTTTGCAGCCCTTCCCGTCGGCGCCATAAGCACCGTTTTTTGCCTCATGCAGGTCAGCGCCTTGACGGCCGCTCCGAGGAGAGATGTTTTACCCGTGCCGGCATATCCGTTGAATAATAGCAAACTGCGATCGTTGTTCGCGTGCAGGAAGTCGGTAAAAATGCAAATCGCATTGTGTTGTTCGGCTGTCGGATTATAGGGTAAAAACTGCAATATTTGCCGGGAAATAAAATTATCTGCCATTCGAAAAAAATTTATTTTGCGATAAAGGTACGGCTTTAAAATATCTTTCTTTATATTTGCAGCATTGAATAAATCGAAAACAAAAATAAGACATGAAAATTGTATTGAGAATCCTTTTGGTTGGAGCAATTTTATTGCTGGCGTACATGTGCTATCGTAGCATTATGGGTACTATTGAATTTAAAAAAGAACGTGAATATCGCGAATCGGCCATTCAGGCGCGCCTGATTGACATCCGGAAAGCACAGATTGAGTACAAGAATGTGTATGGCGTTCATGCGGCTAATTTCGAAGAACTCGGCACATTCCTGAAAGAGAAGAAGCTTCCGTTCCTTATCAAGGAAGGTACGTTGACGGACGAGCAACTGGAAAAGGGCATGACGGAAAAAGAAGCCGTCAAGCGCGGACTTATCCGGCGCGACACTATCTGGGTGCTGGCAAAAGACACGCTGTTCGGGGCGCATTACAACGTCGACTCAATGGCGATTGTCCCGGTGAAGAGCGTAGATGCACGGTTCCAGATGGATACGGCTACGCTTCCTTCTTCTGCGGGATATACCGTGAAGGTATTCGAATGTGGCGTGAAATACGACGTGTATCTCAAAGATTTGAATACGCAGCTTTTGATTAACCTGAAAGACGAGGTCGGCAAGATGGGTAAATACCAGGGTTTGCGCGTAGGCTCGGTGACGGAAATCAACAACAACGCAGGCAACTGGGAATAAGAAATATAAGGCCATGAGCGTACGTGTTTCCGAGGTGTTGACGGCGGATAATGCGGGAAAATATGTGGTGTCCATCCGGCTGAAGCCGGGTGGACTTTCTTTTGCAGGAATCAATCCCGACGAAAAGCGCCGTTTCTTCTGTGAAGAGATTGCCTTGAATGGAAAGAAAAGCTACGTACAGGCGCTAAAGGATACATTCTTTTCACACGTGTTTTTCGCGTATTCATTCAAGCGGATTTTCGTGCTGTGCGTAAACCGCCTGTACACGATGGTTCCGGAAAACGTGTTCGTCGAGAAACGGAAAGAAGAGTTGATGTCGTTCGCCTTTTCTTCATCGGGCTACAAAACGCTTCATGAACCGGTCGACGACTTGGAAGCCGGGATTGTTTTCGGCATACAGTCGGACGTGTACGAGTTTTGCTCGCGTTCGCTGCTTCGTCCGCAGTGGGTACATGCGGTGACACGTCTGCTCGACTTATGGAGAAAGCAGAGCGTTGTGCATCTCGCAAAGCAACTTTATATCTCGCCGTATGAAGGTATCATGTACGCCGCCTGTTTCGACAGGGGCGCCCTGCTGTTTGTCAATTCGTTCAATTACGAAGATGTGACGGACATCCTCTATTATACATTATATATATGGCGACAAGTCGGGATGGAACAGTTGTCCGATGAACTCAACATTGTTGCCGATGCGGAGATGTATGAGAAACTGACTGTCGAGTTGAAAAAATATTTATCTAATATACGAGCGATTACGTTTCCGTGGCCGGATGCGCCTGCAAACGTGCCGCCCGATGTCGCCGCCTTGTTCACATGCGAATTATAAGAGGAAAATACGGGCGGCGCAGATTCCGGATTCCGGCTTCGTTCGACGCACGTCCCACAACGGATTTTGCGAAGGAAAACCTGTTCAACGTGCTTGAGAATCTGCTGGATTGGGAGGAGACGGATGCGCTTGATTTGTTTGCCGGGACGGGAAGCATTTCGTTCGAACTGCTCTCGCGCGGTTGCCGCAGCGTGACGGCGATAGAATCGCACGCGGCACATGCGGCGTTTATTTCGAAAACAGCGAAAGAACTGAAAGCGGATGACTTCACCCTGATAAGAGGCGACGTTTTCCGGTATTTACGTTCGACGCGCAAACAGCCGTTCGACTTTGTTTTTGCCGATCCTCCGTACACGCTGAAAGAATTGCCCGAACTGCCCCGGCTCATTCTGGACGGCGAACTGCTCCGGGCGGAAGGAATGTTTGTACTGGAACATTCGAAGGTGCACGATTTTTCCGCGCATCCCTGCTTCCGCCGGAAACGAGTATACGGGGCGGTTAATTTCAGTTTCTTCGTACGTGGCTTACCTGAAAATACGAACTCATAACAATCGGCAATAGTTCCGGAACAATTGACAAAAGATTCGGAACAATCGGCAATTGTTTCGGAACAATGATAGGTATTATATATATCGAAATCGTTTTTCATAGACGTTGCCTATTAAAATATGGGGTAACGTGATGAAACCGTAATTCCCGCGTAGCCGTTTCGTAATCATGCAATACTACTTTTGCGGCATCAACCGAAAAAAAAATTGATTTTCTGTTTAGGGATTTCGACAGTTGAGTTGTCTATTAAGACAAATGCAAGATATGGACAAAAAATTATTGCTGCGATATGTGGAAGGAGACGTCACTCGGGAGGAAGCCGAAACGGTGGCGGCATGGCTGAACGAACGCGATGCACATGTGCGCGAATACATGGCGCTGCATAAACTGTACGACATTTCCGTATGGAACGACGCCGTGCACCGAAGGGCTAAAGCGCGGAAAAATCGTCGGGCGCGGAAAATTATCCTCGAACTGGCCAAAATTGCAGCCGTTTTCCTCATCGCTTTCACAGGCATACGCTATCTGGACGGTCGGCAGATGCCCCCGGTCGTATTCCATACCCTTTTTGTCCCCGCCGGGCAGCGCGCCGAACTTACACTCTCCGACGGCTCCGAGATATGGCTGAACGCGCAGAGCCGCCTCACCTATCCCGCCGTATTCGACGGTGACACACGCGAAATACAACTCGACGGAGAAGGCTTTTTCCATGTCGCCTCCGACGCCGGACGACCTTTCACCGTAAAAACAAAGGCGATGGACGTACAGGCGCTCGGCACCGAGTTCAACGTCGTTGCATACGCTTCCCATCCCGTCACCGAAGTTTCTTTGCTGGAAGGCCGCGTCGCGCTCAAACCCGCCGGCTCCGACCGCTCCCTGCTGATGAAAGCAGGAGAATCCGTACGCTATCACGCCGGCGACTTTTCTTCTTCCGTCATACGCAACTACGATTATTTCAAATGGAAGGAAGGGCTTGTCTGTTTCGACGAGGCAACCGTAGGCGCGATTGTGGAAAAACTCGAACTCTACTTCGACGTGAAGATTGACGTAAAAAAACCTCGCCTGCTTGATTACCGCTACACGGGGAAGTTTCGCTCCAAAGACGGCGTCGAACAGGTGCTGAAAGTATTGCAACTGGAACACAAATTTACTTATGCGAGAGATAATGAACGGAATGTAATCACCATTAAATGAAATTACCTATGAAAGACGACGGATAAAATCAGCAAATACGAAAAACGCCGGCAACAGTTCGGCAACAGATTTTTTTTTTCAGCATTCAAGTTTAATTTAACGAACACACAAATTTTATGAACAAAAAATGTATCGGGCGAACGAATGCCCTCTTACCAGTATTATTAAAATGTAAATATTTATTCGGAACTATGAAATTGAATTTTATCATCCTGCTGGCATCATGCATCTCAATTGCATCCGCCGCAGATTCGAATCCGCAGACTGCGCGCGTCAACATACGTGTGAACAACAGACAGGTCAAGGCGATTATCGACCAGATTGAAAGCCAGACGGACTACCTGTTCGTGTACAATCACGAAAACGTCGACGTCTCGCGCAAAATCTCTTTACAAGTCTCGGACACTCCGGTGGCCGAAGTGCTGTCGCAAGTATTCGGACAGACAGATGTAACCTACGCCGTGGAAGGAAACAACATCCTTCTGATGAAACGCAGCGAACCTCTCGAAAAACAGCAGAGCAGCCGGAGAATAACCGGAAGCGTGCAGGACGCGGGAGGCGAATCGATTATCGGCGCAAACGTGATCGAGAAAGGCACCGTGAACGGTACGGTAACGGACGTGGACGGGAATTTCTCCCTCTCCGTGCCCGACAATGCCGTACTGCAAATATCCTTTATCGGATATGTAACACAGGAAATTGCCGTATCCGCCACGGGGGGGGGCAAAATACTTGTAATCAAGTTATTGGAAGACGCGCAAGCTTTGGATGAAGTAGTCGTGGTAGGATACGGTACGCAACGGAAGGTAAACCTGACCGGAGCCGTCGACCAGG
>JAISNP010000144.1 GCA_031276175.1 Tannerella sp. | reverse complement strand
AGGTTTCCTTGATGAACGGCTCGGTGGAGGGCGCAAATTCGGCAAGGCGATAATTGAAGAAGTATTCGTCGTCGTTTTTGGGATTGGCGAAGGCCTGCGGCGGCGTGAGCAGGGCTTTTCTTTCGTCCGTTTCGTTCGCTGTTTCCTCAAATGTGCAGGACGAGAAAAAGAAACCGCACAGCAAAAGATGCTTTGCGGTTAATAATGCAGAGAGGATATATTTAGGATAACGCCGCACATGGTTTGGAACCGGAAGGTACAGGGGCATGATTCGCTGATTTTTTAAAGTAACATTGCCTTGGCGACGTCATCGCATAAACTGTTTTCCAAATATCTCAGGATGGCAAAGCCGAAGTCAAATACAAGTCCCGGGCCGCGTCCGGTGATAATATTATGGTCGGTCACCGTGGGTTCGTCGAGAATGGTCGCTCCGATTAATTCCGGTTCAATGCCGGGATAGCAAGTTGCATTTTTGCCGTTAAGCAGCCCCAGTCCGCCCAATACGAGCGGCGCGGCGCAGATGGCGGCGATGAGTTTGTTTTGTTTGCAGTGTTGCACTATCAGTTCTTTCAACGGCGCATGTTCGTTCAGCATCCGGCTGCCGGGGCCTCCGCCGGGAAGAATCAGCGCGTCGGCGTCCGCACAGGCGCCGGGGGTGAAAAGCGTGTCGGCACAGACGGTTATTCCGTGATCGCCCGTGACGCCGAGCGCACCCGTGACGGAGACGGTTGTCACCTCTACGCCGCCTCGACGCAATACGTCTATTGTTCCTATGGCTTCCGTTTCTTCGAAGCCGGTTGCTAAGAATACATAAGCTTTTTTCATAGTTCGGTTATTTTAAATTGTAACGATATGTAATTGTTCCGTTTTGGTCGTTTGTTCCCGATATGCTGTTGAATTTTGCGCGTCTGGCGGCTTCGATGGCGCTGTCGCGCATGGACTTGTTGTCGATAGTCGTTCCTCTGCCGATTTCTGCAAAGATGACGTTGCCGGCGCGATCGACTCTGATACTGACGACGATGCGGCCTTCTTCCTGAATGGTATATGCCGGTCGCGGCAAACTGCCGCCGCGAAGAGAACGTCCGGCGAGCGAAAATTCGCCCATGCCGCCGACCCCCTGATTCTCGCCCGTATCGGCGTTGCCGAAGGGATTGCCCTGATTACCCGTTCCGGTGACGTCGCTGCCTTGACTTCCTTCCTGAGTACTGCCTGTTCCGAATGCGCCGGATACTTGCTCGCTGATGGCCTGTTCGCGTTTCCGCTGTTCTTCTTCACGTTTGCGGCGTTCCGTCTCAATCCGTTCTTTCTCCCTGCGTTCGGCTTCTTCGCGTCTTTTCTCTTCTTCCGCTTTCTTGCGTTGTTCGGCGAGCGAGACGGTTTCTTCCGTGTCCTGACTTATCATTTCTTCCGGTTTGGAACGAACGGGAACGGACGATTCGGGTGCGGCGGCTTCCACGTTTTGCGAAACGTATCCCTGCGGTTCGAAAAGACCTGCGGCGGCGTCAATGTTCCCAAAGTTGACCAGTACGCCTTCTTCTTCGGGAACAATCGTCCTGAGCACGGCGAAATACAGTAAGATGGCAACGAGGGCATGAATAATTATCGCTCCGGCCAGTGCAATTATATCGTCCCGGTCTGTTTTCATTTATATTTCGGTGCACGCGTGGCGAGTACCATTTTGAATTTGTTTTCGTTTGCGATACTCAGTATTTTTACAATCTCTCTGTATGGGACCGATTCGTCGGCATACAGCGCCACGAACATTTCCGGCTCCTTTTTGTAGCGTTCCTGAAGGAAAGGCGCTATTTCATCAAACGAGACTCGTCTTTCGCTCTGATTCCCGGCGGCTACATAATAATTTCCTCTCGCATCAATCGTTACGCGCGAAAGAGGTTTGGCTACCGTCTGTTTCTGCGCCTGCGGCAATGTTAGCTTGATGGAATTGGGCACTACCAGCGTCGAGGTAATCATGAAGAAAATCAGAAGCAGGAAAATGATGTCCGTCATGGACGCCATACTGAAGGTTTCGTTTATTTTTGTTCTTCGTTTAAGTGACATGTATCAGCCTTAGTTTACAGGTTCGTTCAGCAAATCCATAAAGTCCATGGTCGTCGTTTCCATCTTGTTTACTACGCTGTCTACCCTCGCTACCAGATAATTGTATGCAAACAGCGCGATGATGCCGACAATCAGTCCGGCGACGGTTGTAACCAGCGCTTCGTAAATGCCGTTCGAAAGCAGTTGAATGTCTACATTGGCGCCCGCATTGGCCATGTCGTAGAAAGCGCGTACCATGCCTGTAACCGTTCCGAGAAATCCGATCATCGGCGCGCCTGCCGCCGTAGTGGCAATGAGAGGGAAGCCTTTTTCCAGCTTGGCCACTTCAATGTTGCCTGCGTTCTCGATGGATGCAAGGATGTCGTTGACAGGTCGCCCCAGACGGCTGATGCCCTTCCCGATCATGCGTCCCATCGGCGATTTTGCCGTCTTGCAGAGTTTGAGCGCCGAATCAATCTTGCCGTCGTGGATATAATCCTTAATGCGGCTCATAAACGAATCGTCGATTTTTGTCGCCTTGCTGATAACCATCCATCGCTGGATAAAGATGTACAGGGCAATGATTGACAAAATCAGAAGGACAATCATAATCCATCCTCCCTTGGTTGCAAGGGCAAGGATGTTTATTTGCGCTTCGGCAGGTATGACTTCTCCGCTCAGGTCAAGCGGAGCGCCGTCCTGCTGCAATGCCGTTACCTGTAATAATACATTTAATAGATTCATAAAGATTTTCTGTTTTTATATTGTTTCAATTTATATCAAACATGCTTTGTATAGATTTATTGTTTTCTCCAGCCCGTAATAGAGCGCATCGCAGACGAGGGCATGTCCTATCGAAACTTCTTCGAGCCGGTCTATTTTTGAAGCGAAGAAGGCGAGATTTTCCAGCGACAGGTCATGTCCCGCATTTATACCTATTCCCAATTGTCCGGCCAGTGCGGCAGCCCGAACAAAAGGTGCAACGGCAGCCTCACAGTCTTGTGCATACTGCGAGGCGTAAGGCCCTGTATACAGTTCGATACGGTCGGCGCCTGTTTTTGCCGCCCATTCGATGTCTTCTTCGTCGGCATTGACAAATATGGATGTGCGGATACTCTTTTCCGTAAAGATCTCCACTATTTCGTTCAGCATTTCAAAGTGCTCTTTTGTCTTCCATCCGGTATCGGACGTAATGGCGTCGGGTGCATCGGGTACGAGCGTTACCTGATTGGGGCGAACTTTAAGTACCAAGTCAACAAATGATTTATCGGGATATCCTTCGATATTCAGTTCCGTGCGTACCAGCGGTTTGAGCTTGTACACGTCATCGTAGCGGATATGACGTTCGTCGGGACGCGGATGTACGGTAATCCCCTGCGCGCCAAATCGCTCGCAATCCTGAGCCACTTGCAGCACATTCGGGAGATTACCTCCCCGCGAGTTGCGGAGAGTTGCAATCTTGTTAATGTTTACACTTAAATTAATCATCCGAAATCATGTTCGTTTTTTCTCTTTTATTACTTTTGCGAGCAAATACAATTGCAAATGTAGGATGAATTGGGCAATTATAAAAAAAAAAGTCCGAAAGATTACGAAAAACGAATTTTGCAGTAAAAACATTATGAACAGATGAGTCGCCAATTAAAAACAGGATTATTCGGAGGAGATTGCCGGGCAGATAAATTATATATTATAGAGCGATTGTTAGACCGTTTGAATGCATTGGGTGTGGAAATATACATTCAGCGCGAGTTTTATTCTTTTCTAAAAAATGTCCTGAAAAAATGGCCGAAGGTATCGTGCATGTCGACGGACGACATGCATCATTTGGACGTAGCCCTGAGCGTAGGCGGCGACGGTACGTTTCTGCGCACGGCAGCGTTAATCAACAGGCGGCGTATCCCCATCCTTGGAATCAATACCGGCCGGCTGGGATTTCTCGCCGATGTAAGCGAAGATCAGATAGCAGACACACTGACCGAACTGACGGACGGAAACTATATGACGGAGGAACGGATGCTGCTGGAGCTTCATACGAAAGGCGAAAGCGTGTTGCAGGGATATAATCATGCCCTGAATGAGGTAGCCGTATTGAAACGGGATACGTCGTCCATGATTACGATTCATACTTACCTTAATGACGAATATCTGACTTCGTATCAGGCCGACGGTTTGCTGATTGCTACGCCGACCGGATCGACGGCCTATTCAATGAGCGTCAACGGTCCGATACTCCTTCCGCAAAGCGATAATATTGTATTAAGTCCGGTTGCGCCGCACAGTTTAAACGTGCGACCGTTAGTCATTCCCGGCTCGCATCGCATAAGACTCGTCGTTGAAAGTTGTACGCAATCGTTCCTGACGGCTCTCGACGGACGTTCGGAAGTGATGCAAATAGGAACGGAACTGATTGTAAACAAGGGAAGTTATACCCTCAGTGTAATCAAGCGGCACAAGCATACCTTCTACTGCACTCTGCGTGAAAAATTGATGTGGGGAGCGGATGTTAGAGTTAAACAATACTAAATTAAGGTTTTTTCATATCCGAAAAATATGTTTCATAACATAAAACCCTTATCTTTGCATTGTGTTTTTCATGGTATTAGATTTAAGGTTAACAATGAGATTGTAGGTTGTCGTGAGACAACCTCTTCTTTTTTATAGCGTTACCTGTTTATCCCTCCTCTTTTTTTTATGATTATTTCCCCGCAAAGACATAAAGCGCGCAAGGTTTCTTTTTCGTGTATCCGGATTGTATTTTTGTATGAGCAATTATTACGGTTACAGCGTCTCGAACCGGTATCCCTGCGCCAATAGCCATTCGATGGACTCGGGCAGGGCTATTTTCATACGTTCAATAGCTTTCAGAGAATCATGGAATACGATGATGGAGCCGTTGCGCGCATATTTCTTTACGACGTTGAAGACGCCACGTGCCGTCATGTGCGGACTGTAATCGCGAGTAACCACATCCCACATGATGATTTTAAATCTTTTCCGCAGACGGTACAATTGCGGGAGGCGCATATGTCCGTGCGGCGGACGGAACAAATCGCTCTTGATAAGTTCCGCCGCTTTGTCCACGTTCTTTACGTAATTTTTGGACAGGAAATGCGTGCCCTTGATATGGTTGTAGGTATGATTTCCGACCTTGTGTCCGCGTGCCGTCAGCATATCGAAAATGTAGGGATACTTGCGGACATTGTCGCCTACGCAGAAAAACGTAGCCTTGATGCCATATGTATCCAGTGTATCCAGTACCCAAGGCGTAACTTCGGGTACCGGCCCGTCGTCGAACGTCAGATAAATACACTTTTCCGTCTTAGAAAGCCGCCAGACAGTTCCCCGGAAAATCGCCCTGTACAGCCGGGGAGGTTGTTCAATAAACATCTTTTCCCGGCATTATTTCTCGGGCGCCGGTTGCTGCTGATTCGTGTAGGCCATTCGGTAGTTGCTGTATTCGTCGCGATATGCTTGTCCGAAGTCGGGATTGCCGCGCAGACCGATGGTAAAGACGTTGTGCATCACCCTCAGTTGGTGTTCAAGTTCGGGTTGTACATGGGGCAACAGGTCGGGTCTGAATCTGAACAGCCAGCGAATGGTACGCATGGAGTTGTCCGCAATACCATTCAGTACCTGTTCGCCCTTTTCGCGTTCTCCCAGTGTCAGGTACAGTTCGCCGAACACCAGCGCGTAGTGATCGTAAGGCACATTGTCGGGCGGAAGCACCTCCATTCCCCGGTCGAGCACGGCCAGCGCCTTGTCGTTCTTGCCTTCCTGTATCAATGCGGCGGCCAGTTCGCCAAAGAGCGCTACCCGATAACTTTTACACATGCGCATGATGGTTTCGTCCAGATAGATGCCCGGCTTGTCTACGCCTCCCCACTTGAATTTGTTCATCACGTTGTCGTACATTTTTTCCGTGTCGATCGTACGGGCGTTTTGTTCGCGTGTATTGACAGGCGTTATCCTGTATGTAAGTCCTGTCTTCTGGAAATACGGATCCATACATACAAACTGGTTCGCGTCTACGGTGATGGCAAAATACATCGGTCGTTCCCAGTTGTTCGTGTGCAGCATGTCCAGTATCGTCAGGGCTTCTTTACCCAGCCCGCTTTTACCGGACAGGTCGATGACCATTTCTTTCAGCAGTTGCGAACTGTCGTCCGGACTGATTGCGTGATTTTTCATCACGGCTGCCGAATCCACGGGATAAATGATTTTGTTCGAAGGGATATAGTCCAACTCTACGGGGTATCCGGGAATGCGTTTGTATTTGGGATCGTCGCTTCTGACGAATGCCAATGCGGTTCCGAGGTCAATACGCTCTACGCGGTTCACCAGTCTGGCGTAGTCGCGCGTACCCTGTTTATACTGGTCGCGCGTCCAGGTGATGGGGAGCGGCTTCGAATCGTAAGCCTGACGTTTCATCTGGTCGATGTACCAGTCGGTCTGGAGATAGCTGGTGTTGCATACGCGTACGTCGGTACGGATGCCTTCCACTTCCTGGGCATACCACAAGGGGAAGGTGTCGTTGTCTCCATTGGTAAAGATGACGGCGTTCGGCTCGCACGATTCCAGATAGTTGGCGCCGAAATCCCTTGCCGCGTAACGTCTCGAACGGTCGTGGTCGTCCCAATTCTCCGAAGCCATACGGAAAGGCACAAACAGGCAAGCCAGCGAGGCCACGATGCCGGATACGAGCGCCGGCATTTTCCCGTACTTCTCCATCAGCCGCGCAAGGCCTGCCACACCCAGTCCTATCCATATGCAGAAAGCGTAGAACGAACCGGCATACGCATAGTCGCGTTCGCGAGGCTGGTACGGCGTCTGATTCAGATACAGCACGATGGCTATCCCCGTCATGAAGAAGAGGAAAAAGGTTATCCAGAAACTTTGAAGCCCTTTTTTTCCGCTCATAATCTGGTAGGCAATGCCCAAAAGTCCCAGTATCAGCGGCAACATGTAATAGACATTGTGTCCCTTGTTCTGCTCGATGCTGTACGCCATTTCGTCCTGCGGGCCTAACCGCAATTCGTCCAGAAACTTGATTCCCGTGATATAGTTGCCGTTCAGCAAGTCTCTGTCATTCCCCTGTATATCGTTCTGCCGACCGGAGAAGTTCCACATGAAATAGCGCCAGTACATGTAGTTTAATTGGTAGCTGAGGAAGAAACGGATGTTTTCGACAAACGTAGGCTTAATCACGCTGACGTATTCTCCCATTCGCCTGTATCTTACGCTTCGTCCTTTGAAGTTGCTCCAGTTCTTGTATGCGCGGACGTGCGAATCCATGTTGCTGTGCATACGCGGGAAAAGCATAAGTGTCTCTTGCTCGTACTGGTAATCGGGTATTTCGAAGGATACGTAATACCGGTCTTTTTCGCTCTTGTCTTTCTTGACGATGCGGCTCCATACTTTGGTACTGCCTTTTTTCATGGGCGTTCCGTCATTGTTGTACTTTACTTCCGATACGAACGTCCGTCCGTAGAGCAGAGGAACCTCGCCGTACTGTACGCGTCCCAGATAGTTGTGCAGGGTGAAAATATCGCTCGGATTGTTTTGATTCATCGGCGTGTCTGCCGTCGAACGGATCAGTATCAGCGCATACGACGAATATCCGACAACAATGACCATCAACGAAACGAGCACGGTATTCAGCATCTTGATATTGATTTTTTTTGAATAAAACATGAAGACCGTCAGCGCCAGAATAAGCAGGATACCCAGCCAGTATCCGCTACCGAAGAACGGAATGCCCGACAGGATGATGGTGAGGATAAAGGCTGTTTTCATGCGCACGAGATGCACGTTTTCCCGCATCGTCTCCCATATAGCCCATCCGAGCACGCCCGCAAGCGCAACGACATATACATATACACCCGTATTGTACGGCATATTGAGTACGTTCACAAATAACAGTTCGAACAGTCCGCATACTTCGACCAGTCCCTGTATGACGCCATACAGCGTTACCGCCACGATGACAAACGATATGCCGAGCGCAATCAACATGCCTTTGGTCGTGGGATTCGGGAATTTCTTGTAATAATAAACCAGCACAATCGCCGGGATGCAGAGCAGGTTCAGCAAGTGGATGCCGATACTCAATCCCATGAAATAGGCGATCAATACAATCCACCGGTCGGCATGGGGGCGGTCGGCCGCTTCTTCCCACTTGAGGATAAGCCAGAATACCACTGCGGTAAACAGCGACGAATAGGCATACACCTCGCCTTCGACGGCGCTGAACCAGAACGTGTCGCTGAAGGTATAGGCCAGCGCGCCCGTCACGCCGCATCCCATGACGAGAATCGTGCGTGCGAGGTTCAACTCCCCGTTTCCGTTTTTCAGTATGATCCGCCGTGCCAGATGCGTGATGCTCCAGAACAGGAACAGGATGGTCAGGGCGCTGAACAGCGCCGACATGCTGTTGATCATCCGTGCCACCTCGCCCGCATCGGATGCAAACCGGGTAAACAAATTTCCGGTAAGCATGAAAAACGGCGCTCCCGGAGGATGCCCTACTTCCAACTTATATGCCGAGGTAATAAATTCGCCGCAGTCCCAAAAGCTGGCTGTCGGTTCGATCGTCATCAGGTAGGTGCAGGAGGCCGCAAGAAAAACAAGCCATCCCAGCACATTGTTAATCAGTTTGTATTGTTTCATTTTTTTACAGAAATATTCTAAATATATCCGTCATTGGACGGCGCAAAGGTAATAAAACGTGATAATAAAACGTGAGTAATATGATAATATTATATCATATCCGAAAGGCAAGCCGGATGTGATTATGCTTTACCATGCAAACAGCGGATAATCTTTCATCAGCGTGTTCACCTTTTCGCGTACCATGGCGATACCCGTATCCGAGTCGGGATTTGCAAGTACGGCGTCAATCAGTTCCACGATATTTTCCATCAGCGCCTCCTTGACGCCGCGTGTCGTAACGGCAGGTGTGCCGACGCGGATGCCGGAGGTCTGGAAAGCCGAGCGCGTATCGAACGGCACCATGTTTTTGTTGACCGTGATGTCTGCGGACACAAGCGCTTTCTCGGCCGCCTTGCCGGACAGACCGGGATATTTGGAGCGCAAGTCGAGCAGGATGCAATGATTGTCCGTTCCGCCGGACACGACCTTGTAGCCCTTGTTCGTGAATGTCTGCGCCATAGCAGCGGCATTTTTCTTTACCTGCGCCTGATACGCTTTGTATTCCGGCTCCAGCGCTTCGCCGAAAGCTACGGCTTTGGAGGCAATCACATGTTCGAGCGGTCCGCCCTGAATACCCGGAAAGACGGCGGAGTCGAGCAGTTGCGACATCATTTTGATTTCGCCTTTCGGAGTCGTTTTGCCCCAGGGATTCTCAAAGTCTTTTCCCATCAGGATGATGCCTCCGCGCGGGCCGCGCAACGTCTTGTGGGTTGTGGAAGTAACGATATGCGCGTATTTCAGCGGATTGTCCAGCAATCCGGCGGCGATTAATCCGGCCGGGTGCGCCATGTCTATCATCAGCAGCGCGCCCACCCTGTCGGCAATCCGCCGCATACGCCCGTAGTCCCATTCGCGGGAATAGGCCGAGCCGCCGCCGACAATCAGTTTAGGCCGTTCGCGCAACGCAACCTCTTCCATCTGGTCGTAGTCCACACGTCCGGTATCTTCTTTTACGTTGTATTCGACGGCATGATAAAGTATCCCCGAACTGTTTACCGGCGAGCCGTGCGACAGGTGCCCGCCGTGCGACAGGTTGAGGCCGAGAAACGTATCGCCCGGATTCAGCACGGCCAGAAAAACGGCCGCATTGGCCTGCGCACCCGAATGAGGCTGCACGTTGACCCATTCGGCGCCGAACAGCGTTTTCAGCCGTTCGCAGGCCAGCGTCTCGCTCTTGTCCACCACTTCGCATCCGCCGTAATACCGTTTACCCGGATACCCTTCGGCGTATTTGTTCGTAAGCACGCTTCCCATTGCCTTCAGCACACGGTCGCTCACAAAGTTTTCCGATGCAATCAGTTCTATTCCCTTCAACTGGCGTTGATATTCTTCTTCGATCAAGTCGAAAATGATTTTGTCCGTTTTCATCCCGTTCATGTTTTTATCACATATATTGTTCATGTTGCAAAATTAGCACTTATTCCGTTACCGGCAAATATGCCCGCCGGCACACGGCGACATCGGGCGCTATCCGGCTGCCGAAACTTTAACTATTATTGACTGCGTAGTCCGGACGCCTTCGGTTGTCTTCTACATGTGAAGCAAAAAAAAGAAATACTGATGCCGGAAACATTATTGATACGATACCTGAATGGCGAATGTAGCCCGTCGGAAATAAAAGAAATCGAACGATGGGTTGCCGCCGACCGGACACATGCCGACCTGCTGTTCGAGATGGAAAGAATCTGGGCGCTGAAAGACGAACGGCGTTTTTCGGATCCGCAGAAGACGGACGAGATGTTCGACCGCCTTTGGACGGGATTACGGCAGCGGCAGTCCGTTGCCCTGCCCGTGCGGAAAGCAATCAAGTGGAAATCTCCGTTCAAATACGCCGCCGCGGCCGCGATTGCCGCGCTGCTTTCCGTCAACCTGTATTTTCTGTGGAAAGGACAGCCGGACGTATATGCCGAAAACACCGTCGAAGTGCCCGGAGGACAGCGCGTCGCCCTGACACTTTCGGACGGAACCAGGGTATGGCTCAATTCGCAGACGACATTTACCTATCCCTCCCGCTTTTCCGCACGAAGCAGAAACGTAAGGCTGCGCGGCGAAGCTTTCTTTGAAGTAGCCGGAAACGCCTCGAAACCGTTTATTGTGGAATCGCCGCTGCTGCGCGTCAAAGTACTGGGCACAAAGTTCGACGTAAAAACATATCCGCACCAAAATGCGTCCGTCACGCTTTCCGAAGGCAAAGTGGAAGTCTCGACCGGCGACGGGCATTACAAAGTCACGCTTTCGCCCAGCCAGCAGGCCGTGTATTCGGAAACCACAGGGCTGACTTTGCGCAAAAACATCGACCCCGATCCGTACCGGTCGTGGACTGTCGGCGAACTGAATTTCCACAATCAGACACTTGCCGACATTGCCGCCGACCTCGAACGACGATTCGACGTGCATATCCGCATCGCAGGCAAAGAACTGGCCGAAGACAGGTTCACCTGCCACTTCACCGAAAACGCAACCGTCGAACAAATCCTGACCGGATTGAAAGAAACCAAACGGTTGAGCTACAAGATCGACGGAAAGGATATAGCGATTACCGGATATTAACCGACAGACGATCTTAATATGATTATTTACGAACCGTACTCATTTATTGTCGACAGAAACCCGATTATTGTCGACAGAAACCCAAATGTTGTCGACAGAAACTCAAATGTTGTCGACAGAAACTCAAATGTTGTCGACAGAAACTCAAATGTTGTCGACAGAAACTCAAATGTTGTCGACAGAAACCCAAATGTTGTCGACAGAAACTCGAATGTTGTCGACAGAAACTCAAATGTTGTCGACAGAAACTCAAATGTTGTCGACAGAAACTCAAATGTTGTCGACAGAAACTCAAATGTTGTCGACAGAAACTCGAATGTTGTCGACAGAAACTCGAATGTTGTCGACAGAAACCCAAATGTTGTCGACAGAAACCCAAATGTTGTCGACAGAAACTCATTTATTGCCGTAAATAACCCGGATATTTCGAACAAAAAATATTATCAAACTTACTTATTATCAAACTTAAAATGCAAGACTATGAAAATTATGGAAATTGACAGGCCGTGCGTCGGAGAAGACGCGCACGGTTTGCTGAAGAAGCTGTGGAAGGCGGGAAGCATTGCGATACTTCTCGTCGTGTGTGCATTACATTCCGTGGCGAATGTAAATTATTCGGAGTCGGTGAAGATTTCGCTCGACATGGAGAAATCGACCGTACACGAAGTATTGACGACTATCGAAAAGAAAAGTGCGTTTTACTTTACGTACAATTCAAAACAGATTAACGACCGGCGGAGGGTGTCGATTCATGCGGATAACCGCCTCGTGACGGAGATTCTGGACGAACTGTTTGCCGGCGAAGGCGTGAAATATGCCATCAACGACCGTCATATCGTCCTGTACAGAGAAGAGGCGAATCCTGTTGTCGCGCAGCAGGGCAAGCTCGTCAAGGGCGTGGTTGTCGATACGGACGGCGAGCCGGTCATCGGCGCCAACATCCTCGAAAAGGGTACGGATAACGGCACGGTGACGGACGTGGACGGGAATTTCTCGCTCACCGTTTCCGACAATGCCGTACTCCGGATTTCCTTTATCGGATATGTGACGCAGGAGATCGGCGTATCTGCCACGGGGGGGGGCAAAATCTTGACTGTCAAGCTGTTGGAAGATGCCCAGGCGCTGGATGAAATCGTTGTCGTAGGCTACGGCACGATGCGCAAGAGCGACCTGACGGGGAGCACGGCATCGGTGAAGAGCGAAGTCCTTGCGCAACGGACGGTGACGTCTTTCAACCAGGCGTTGTCGGGCAAAGTCTCCGGCGTGAACATCGCTACCAACTCCGGTCGTCCCGGCGGACGCGCCACGGTGCGCATACGCGGCAACTCGTCCATCAGTGTGACCAATGAGCCGCTCTATGTGGTGGACGGGGTGATTCTGAACGTGAGTACGCTCGCGAACGGCACGTCTCCCGTAGACTATCTGAATCCGAACGACATCAAGTCGGTCGAGGTGTTGAAAGATGCGTCGGCCACGGCCATCTACGGCGCGCGCGGCGCAAACGGCGTAATCATGATTACGACCAGGAAGGGCGAAGGCGCGGGCGGCGCGTTCGTGCAGTATGATACGGACTTCGGCGTGGGCGTTCTGCCGCGGAAGCTGGACGTGCTCAATGCCGAAGAATTTATCCGCCTTGAAGATCTGGCCTACGCAAACGCCGCGAAGTACGACCCCGCAGGTTTTGCGGCGGGAAGCTACAGAGACCCGAAGCTCAAACGCACGGATCCCAGGCTGTTCGACGGCAGCGGGAAGCCGCTTTACGACACCGACTGGCAGGATGAGGCCATCCGCAACGCCTTTTCGCAGACGCATCAGGTCACCGTGTCGAACACCAGGGGCAAAGATTCCTACGGGCTGTCCGTCGGGTACAGGGACGACAAAGGGTTGATCGTAAATTCGTGGCTGAAACGCTATTCGGGACGCTTCTTTATCGACACCGAAATATCCCGGTGGCTGACTGTCGGCGGAAGCCTGACCTACAACTACCAGCAGGAACGGCAGACCGATGCGATGGGCGACGGCGGCATCACCGTAGGGCGCCAAATCGTGGAGGAACTGCCCATCATCCCCGTCCGCTATGCCGACGGCTCCTGGGCGGGCAACAACAACTATCCCGGCATGGAGGGCGGCAACAATCCCGTACATGTGGCCACAGACCGCATCCTCAATCTGGAAACGCAGTCGATGATCGGCAACGTCTACGCCAACATCACCTTCATGGAAGGGCTGGAGCTGCGCTCGGTTGTCGGTTCGAACATCATCAACCAGAAATCGAACTACTACGGCGGTCGCACCCTGATATGGATTTCGTCGCCCAACGGAAGCGCCTCGGTTACGAACAACCGCAACAATTCGTGGCAGTTCGAAAACTACCTTACGTGGAATAAGACCTTTTCCGGCGTGCATCGCCTGACGGCAATGGCCGGCGTATCGTGGCAGCACGTGGACAATGCGCAGGCGGCGGCTTCCGGGCGCGGATACTCGGACGACTTTTTCCGCTACAATAATCTGGGTGTGGCTACGACGCAGACCGCTTCGTCGACCGTCAACGCCTACGGGCTTAATTCCTGCTTCTCGCGCATCAACTATAATCTTAAGGACAGGTATCTCTTCACGGTCACGGCGCGTCTCGACGGCTCGTCCAAGTTCGGCTCCTCCAACCGCTATGCCTTTTTCCCCTCCGGCGGCTTTGCATGGCGCATGACCGAAGAGCCGTTCATGAAGCCGCTTACCTTCGTCTCCAACCTGAAGCCGCGCATCAGCTACGGCTTGACGGGTAATTCGGAAACGGGCGCCTATGCTTCGCAGGGCGGGCTTGGGAATTATACGACCATATTCAACGGCGCACAGGCATCCGGTATCGGCGTTTCGTCGCTGGCCAATCCCGAACTGAAATGGGAAAAGACGTCCCAGCTCAACGGCGGGTTCGACATCGGGCTGTTCGACAACCGCGTCAACATCGAGGCCGACGTGTATTACAAAAAGACGACCGACATGCTGCTGGGCGCGCCCGTGCCGGCTTCGAGCGGTTATACCTCGATTACGAAAAATATCGGCAGCATGGAAAACCGCGGCTTCGAACTGTCGCTCAATACCGTCAATATCTCTACGGATCATTTCGGCTGGGAAACGACCTTCAACATCTCGTTCAATAAAAACAGGGTGCTTCAGTTGAACGACGGGAACGACGACATCTTCCCCGGCCCCGACATCCTCTCGGCAAGCAACAACATCATCCGCAAAGGCGAACCGGTCGGCTCGTTCTACGGATACAAAAGGCTCGGCACATGGGGCACGGCCGAGGAAGCCGAAGCGGCAAGATACGGCAAACGTCCGGGCGACCTGAAGCTGTGGGACAAAAACAACGACGGGCAGATCAACGACGCCGACCGCCTGATTATCGGCAAAGGCATCCCCGACGGTTACGGCATTTTCCTGAACAGTTTCCGCTACAAATCCTTCGACCTCGTCTTCGAACTGCAATACATGTTCGGCAACGATATTCTCGACATTTCCAAACATTCGGCCGAAGACCGCACAGGTATCGCAAACAGCTACCGCACCGTGCTGAATGCCTGGACGCCCGAAAACCAGAATACCATGATTGCCCAGATTCGTCCTGCCGGTGCGGGATATACTACGAACATCGACTCGCATTTCGTGGAAGACGGCTCCTTCATCCGCGGCAGGAACCTCCTGCTGGGATACACTTTCCCGCGCAGCGTCACGCAACGCCTGCAGTTGAGGATGCTCAGGCTCTACGGAAGCGTACAAAACCTGTTTGTGCTGACTAAATACAACGGCTACGACCCCGAAGTGTCCGACGCTACCCAGTCTTTTGCGCAGGGCATTACCGTTTTCGGCTATCCGAAGCCACGCACGTTTACGATTGGCTTGAACGTAAGTTTCTAATTTTTAAAACACATCACTATGAAAACGAAACATGTTTTATTCTTGATAATAATCGCCCTCATGGGCGGCAGTTGTTCCGACTTTCTGGAAGAATCGGACAAATCGAACTTCACGCCTGAGAACTATTTCAAAACGGCCGAACATGCGCAAAGCATCGTAAACGCAATCTATGCGGACTTCAGGATGGGCGCGAGCGGCGACTACGGCGGCAACCCCTATTTCATGACGGACTTCCTGACCGGCACGGCCGGTACGAAGGTGGGACAGAACGTGCATATCAATAAAATCCGCATGGCGGCGAACGATCCGGACAACGAATACAGCCGCTCGTGGTGGAACGCCGCCTACCGGGCTATCGCCAATGCAAACTTCGCCATCGAAAAGATTCCCGCCATCGACATGGATCCTACGACAAAAAGTCGCTACCTGGGCGAAGCCCTTTGCCTGCGCGCCTATCATTACTTCAATCTGGTACGACTGTTCGGGCGGGTGCCGCTCGTGCTGAAACCCGTCGACGCTTCGTCGCCCGAACTCTATCCCGAACAGGCGTCCGTAGAAGACGTATACAAGCAGATTGTAACCGACCTGACGGCGGCCGAACAGACCGACCTGCGCTGGGACGACGCGAGCGGGCACGTGACGATGGGCGTCGTCAAATCCCTGCTCGGCTCCGTCTACCTTACCATGGCAGGCTATCCGCTCGAAAAGGGACGCGAATACTGCGCCCTCTCGGCCGCCAAGCTCCGCGAAGTCATCGACCGCAACGCCTACCGGCTTTTCGAATCGTATGGCGACCTGCACAACGAGGCGATGGACAACCTGCACGAGCACATGCTCATGGTGCAGTACAAGTCCGGCACTTCGGTCGAAAACGGGATGCAGTATCTTTTCCTCCCCTACAATCTCGACATCTCATACTATTCCACCGAAACGGGCACAATCGTAGTGCTCGACGAATTTGTCGCCACCTACGAAGCGGGCGACAGGCGGGCGGAAGAGAAGCAGTTCTATTTCACAAACTACACGAGCAATGCCGACAGGGAAAAGGTCGTTGAATTCGGCGGCTACTACCTCTACAAGTTCTTCGACGAAGACGCGCATCTGCGCACGGCCAGGAGCGGTCTGAACTATCCGCTGATGCGCTATGCCGACATCCTGCTGCAATATGCCGAAGCGCAGAACGAAGCCGACGGCGCGCCTTCGGATGCCGCCCGTGCGTGCGTAAATCAAATCAGGAAAAGAGCCGGACTGCCCGAACTGGGCAACCTGTCGCAGGATGAGTTCCGCAAAGCCGTCCGCAAAGAACGCTGGCACGAACTTGCGTTCGAAAACAAAATCTGGTTCGACATGGCGCGTACCCGCAAGGTGCTGAACCTGACTACGGGCGAATTTGACGACTACGTGGGGCACACCTTCACCTACGGCCCCACCCTGGGCGAACGCGAACTGCTCTTTCCCATCCCCACCGGCGAGATGAAGAATAACAAGAAACTGACCCAGAATCCGGGATACAATTAAAAGGACATGAAAAATTTCATCATTAAACCGCTCATGATTGCCCTCCTCACCGTGTGCTGCCTCCGGGCAGGCGCGGAGGGCAAAAGCCTGCGCGAGTTGCAGCAGGACTTTGTAGACCTGAAGTTCGGGATGTTCATCCATTTCAACATCCCCACCTTTGCGAACCACGACTGGCCTGATCCGGACGCCGACCCCGGCATTTTCAACCCCGTGAAGCTCGATTGCCGACGCTGGGCCGAAGCCGCCAAATCGGCCGAAATGAGATACGGCTGCCTTACGGCGAAACACCACAGCGGATTCTGCATCTGGGACACGAAAACGACCGACTACGGCGTCATGAGCAGCCCCTTCAGGCGCGACGTCGTCCGCGAATACGTCGACGCCTTCCGCAGCGAAGGGCTGAAAGTCATGCTCTACTATTCCATTCTGGATACGCACCACCGGCTGCGTCCCGGATTCATCAACCGCGACCACACCGCAATGGTAAAAGCGCAGCTGACCGAACTGCTCACGAACTACGGCGAAATACAGGCGCTGATAATCGACGGATGGGACGCCCCATGGTCGCGCATCTCCTATGACGACATTCCCTTCGAAGAAATCTACCTGCTCGTGAAGCGACTCCAGCCCAACTGCCTCCTGATGGACCTGAACGCGGCGAAATATCCCGCCGAGACACTGTTTTATACCGACATCAAGTCCTACGAACAGGGCGCCGGACAGCACATCCCGAAAGACGCCAACCGCCTGCCCGCACTCTCGTGCCTGCCGCTCAACCGCAACTGGTTCTGGAAACGGTCTTTCCCCGCCGACCCGGTCAAAGACCCCGCCGCGCTCGTCCGGGACAACCTCGAACCGCTCAATCGCGCGCACTGCAACTTTATCCTCAACGTAGCCCCCAACACGGACGGACTCATTGACGACAATGCCCTGGCCGCGCTCAGGGAAATCGGACGGCTGTGGAACGACAACGCCCCCGCCACCCCGCTGCCCGACTTCGACCCGCCCATAATCGCCTCCAACATCGCCCGCAACCAGCCCGTCAACTCAAGCTGGAGCGACGATGCGTCGATTATGGACTTCGGGAACGACGACAATTTCCGCACCTCGTGGTATTCCAATCCGGACGTATCGCAGCCCTGGTTCGAAATCGACTTCCCGCACGCACGTTCCTTCAACGCCGTAGCCATCTACGACACGAAGCAGTGCATCACAAAATACCGCCTGCTCTGCGAAGAAAACGGGGAATGGAAAACGATACTCACGGCCGAAAACGACCTGAAAGTAAAGCGCCACCACTTCGACCGCCTGCGCGCCAACCGCCTGCGAATCGTCGTCGACGCGTCGACCGCCCCGCCCGCCATTGCGGAATTTTGCGTCTACGACGAAAACAGGTAGCATATACCGGCGATTCGTCGCCACAGCCGGGAAACGGGAAATTATCCTCCTGTTTCCCGGCTGTCTTTTGATGTCCCCGTTCGGACGAGATTTCATCTCGCATATTCAGGAATCATGTGCATACCGAAATCTGCGAAAATCCGTCAAATCTGCGTCATCTGCGTGCTTCCCTTCCCGTCATCCCAAAGCGTCCGTATTTTTTAACCCCGTATCATCATATAAGTTAAACTTTCTTTTTCAGGTGCGTTTTTTCCATATTTTATTTGGAGTGGATTGCCGCAAAATACATACCTTTGCGCAAATTGTTTTAAAATTATAGGAATAATACGAATAATGAGCGGAATATACCTTTTTACGCCGGGCAC
>JAISNP010000125.1 GCA_031276175.1 Tannerella sp. | reverse complement strand
TCGACAGAAACTCAATTGTTGTCGACGGAAACTCAATTGTTGTCGACGGAAACTCAATTGTTGTCGACGGAAACTCAATTGTTGTCGACGGAAACTCAATTGTTGTCGACGGAAACTCGTGTATTGTCGACAGTAATGCGGCCAGCGTCGACAATCACTCATTCTGCAGGCAAACGTTTTTGTAAAGTCAGAACAGTTCCTTATAATTCATACTGTTAAAACAAGATATTTTTATGATTACAACAAACACACAAAACAAATTGTACCTTCTGACAGGGATATTCCTGCTGTTCGCAATACCCTGTTGGGTGAATGCGCAGCGTTACGACGTCACGTTCGAATCGCTGTTAAATGAAATGACCGATCGCTCGGTCGTCACGAAGAAACCCGTTTATCCTTATAAAACGCTCCAGAGCAGCAGTTATAACCGCGCATCCGTTTCGCCCTCCGACCCGGCGGGATGGTTTGCCAACAACGACCAGGGTTACGACCTGCGCAAGGAAGTCAATCACGGACGGCTGGAATCCGTCCTGATGGAATGCGACGGCCCCGGAGTATTGACACGAATCTGGACGCCTTTCTTCTATAAGGATTTTAACAACAGGAAAGGACCGGATATACTGATTTATCTGGACGGAGACGAAGAGCCTTCCATTCGTGCGAATTTCATCGAACTGGTCACAGGCAAATCTTTTGTCTCTCCTCCTTTTGCCGGTTACACCTGCCGTGCCGGCGATCTCTATTTGCCCGTATCTTTCGGCAAAAGCTGCAAAGTCTCCGTCGAAGGCGATGCGTATTTCTATATCATCAACTACCGGAAATACGACCGGCAGGTAAGCGTGGAAACATTCCGCCCGGAGCTGATGGCAAAATATAAACCTCTGCTGGAAAAGGCCGGCCGCGAATTAAAGAATCCCGCCCCTTTCACCAAAGGGAAAAAGGTATCTTTCGCAAAAACAATCACGAATAAACAGGCAGAGACGGTTACGTTGCCGGAAGGCAGTGCGGCCATACGGAACGTCGAGTTTAAACTGAGCGCCGCCGACATTTCCCGCGCATTGCGCTCCACTGTGCTGGAAATGATCTTTGACGACAAGACAACGGTATGGTGTCCGTTAGGTGATTTTTTCGGCAACGTAAACGGAATAGACCCGTACAGGACGTGGGAAAGAGAAGTAAAAGCCGACGGCACGATGATATGCCGCTGGATCATGCCTTACAAAAAGCAGGGGCTGATTCGCATTCATAACCTTCATGAATCGCCCGTCGAACTGAGTATAAACGCAGTTGTTTCTCCATGGAAATGGACGGACGATACCTATTATTTCCATGCCTGCTGGACAACGGAAGGCCCTTATATGGCCAATCCCGTAAGAGACATGAATTTCGTAGAAGTAGAAGGAGAAGGGATTCATGTGGGCGACAATTTTGTCGTATTGAATCCTCTACCCTGGTGGTGGGGCGAAGGCGACGAAAAGATTTACGTAGATGAAGATTTCGACAGGAATTTCCCGTCCCATTTCGGAACGGGCACGGAAGACTACTACGGCTGGGCCGGCGGCGAACATCCTTCGCGGGAAGATGAATTTTCCTCTCCCTTCCTGGCCAACATACGTGTAGGTGGGGAAACGCGCGGCTTTACCGGCGAGCGTCCCCATACGCGCGGATACAACATCTGCACCCGCAGCCGCAGCCTGGATGCGATACCGTTCGCAAAGCATTTCAAACTGGACATCGAAGCCTTCAACTTTTCCTCCGGGCCGGACGCCATCCTCCAATACGCACTGACGTCCGTCTGGTACGGAAAAGGAGACGCCGTGCACAACAGAACGCCGCTGGTTGCCGAAGCCTCCGCGCCCGTTCCGCAGATTGAAGATCTGGAAAAGATTACCCGTACCTCCGCTTTCCGCCGGAAGGGAGCGATAGAGTGCGAGGATTTGAAAATACAATCCTTATCGGACAACCTCGCTTATGAAATCGAAACCACGAAGAATGATAACGATGAAAACAAATGGAGCATGAACAAACAACTCCTGGTCAGGGCGAAGCAAAACGGAGCCTTTCTCTCCTTCCTGTTGCAGGAACAGTATCATCCGAAAAAGATGATCCTGTACATGACGTCCGCCCCCACTTATGGGAAAGTAAATATCTACGTCAACAACCGGCCGGTTAAAGCGGAGTGGGACGGATATAGTCCTGTCGCAAAGATCTGCGAAATAGATTTGGGAAAGCAGGAGCCGCTTAACAATACCTTTGAAATCAAAATAGAAGTAACCGGCAAGCACGGTGCATCTTCGGATTATCATTTCGGTCTGGATTGCCTGCTGCTTCAGGATAATTAATTTGATATGAAAATCTTAAGAAACTTTCTTTATGTATTGATGACGTGCGCCCTCGCCACGGCGGCATGGGCGCACGTTGAGAGCAGCTTACAGCCGTTTAATTTAGAGGAAACTCCCGAAGATTCGGCGGCGGCAATTGATCCTGCCTCACTGTGGCACGTCGACGATTACCTCAACCATCCGCCCAAAGCGACTTTCGGGAAAAAACAGGCCGGTTCGCCGGTGCAGGAAGTCTATTACGAAGGCGAACGCTATCGGGGGAAACCGACTCGTATCTTCGCATATCTCGGCAAACCGGAAGGAAAGGCTCCTTTCAACGGCAAGTTTCCGGCCATTCTGCTGATTCACGGCGGAGGCGGTAAAGCGTTTGCCGACTGGGCGGAACTCTGGGCAAAACGTGGTTACGTAGCATTGGCCATGGATCTTAGCGGGCAAGGCCCGGACGCGCCTTTACCCGACGGCGGCCCGAGACAGTATGACGCCGGAATATTCCGCGACTTTACGGTGGAAGACGGCGGCTACAAAAATATGTGGACATATCAATCCGTGGCCGCTATTCTCCGCGGACATGCCTTGCTGATTGCCCAACCCGAAGTCGATCCGAACAAAATTGCAGTAACCGGAATCAGTTGGGGAGGCTACCTGACGTGTATTCTGGCGGGAATCGACCAAAAGCTTCAGGCGGCAGTTCCGGTTTACGGTTGCGGGTTTATCCATGAAAACAGCGTGTGGAAAGCCAATCAATTCGACCCGATGACGCCGGAACAGCGCAGCCGCTGGGTTTCGCTGTTCGATCCGTCCTCGCATCTCGGCCGGGCGACAATGCCGATACTTTTTGTGAACGGAACAAACGATTTTGCCTATCCGCTGGACAGTTACGCGAAAAGTTACCGTTTGCCCAAAGGCGACATCACCCTTTCCATTACGCTTCGCAGACCGCACGGGCACATTTTTACGTTCAAAGAAGTCGAAACTTTCATCGACTCGTTTATTTTCAAAGACCTTGAGCCGTCAATAAAACCGTTACCGAAGGTTTCGGAAATGAAAACAACGGAAGACGGAAAATCTGTTTTTATCACGTTCGAATCGGCGGTTCCTGCGGCCAAAGCGGAACTTGCGTGGACGGCGGACGCGGGAGAATGGCAGAAAAGAGTATGGCAAACCACGCCGGCAACAATAACCGGTCACACTGTTTCCGCCGTATTACCCACTCCGTTACCTGCATGTTATTACATTTTGCTGACGGATGAACGCGGTTTACCGGTCAGTTCGCCAATTAAAATAAATGAGCCTTAAATGCGGATTTGCCGAATTTCGTATCTCCTGTCCGTAATCGAATAGACTGTAAAGTTTGTGAAAGCAAACTGCCTGCATGGAATATTATTTCTTCCCCGTATGACTTTCCAACTTTCCCCGTAGAAAGTTAGAACTTTCCACGTAGAAAATTAAAACTTTCTACGTGGAAAATTTTCACCCCTGTACAGGGCTTCCGAAGCAATGCAGGTGAGTTCGATCTATCGGCAATCAAAGGAGTAAAAATCGTCATCCCTTCCCCGCCCGTTCATTCTTCCGTATCACCCGCTTAAAAAAACGATTAATGAAACGCTTAATAAAAAAAATCATCATTTTTTTCCGCATTAAGCGTTTCATTAATCGTTTTTTTAAGCGCTCCGAATCTATCTTTGGGGAAAAAACGGAACTTGTTTATTTAAGATGATTGCCATGAAACAGACTTTTAAATACATCCCGATTTATATCTATTGTTTTATCATAGATTCTCAAAACGGTATTCCTGCCTCTGCAACTGATTTTATCAAAGGCTTGAAGATGTTCGTTCCGGTATGCCTGTTTTCGTTTGGAGAGGCAGTAAGACATATAGCTTTTACCCCCCCCCATATATACAGAAATTTAATAATCAAAGTATTATCTCCGGCATATCCGATGCCCTTACGTCCGACGCTCAGGCCGGATGCGTATCGGTGCGGACTCTTTCGTGTGTTCGGGCCGAAACTTTACAGATCTATACCAATATTGTTTCCGTCGGAAATCCCCCGTCGGGCAACAGCCTTATCCGCAATCCCCGCGAACTGTATTATTAATTCAATTCATATTTTCAAAACTAATTTAATGAAGAACAAATGGAACAAGCAAAAATGATTTTAGTGATTCTGTCGATCTGGTTTGCCTGCCCTGCATTTTCTCTGTCGGGTTATGCACAAACCGGAACCGTAACCGGAATTGTGTCGGACGAAAACGACGAACCGGTTATCGGAGCGACAGTGCTTGTGGTCGGTACATCCCGCGGAACCGTGACGGACATAAACGGCAGGTTTTCCATAGATGTATCCGCCAATGCGATGCTGCAAATATCCTATGTAGGATATGTAACTCAGAGAATCAGCGCCGGAACGTCTTCTACGCTGCACATTCGGCTGGTTGTGGACGAAACGAATCTGGAGGAGGTGGTTGTGGTCGGCTACGGCACGCAGCGGAAAGCTACGCTGACCGGCGCCATTTCCGCCATCAAGAATGAAGAACTCGTCATCACCAAAAACGAAAACGTGGTAAACATGATGACCGGCAAGCTGCCGGGCGTCAGGATATGGCAGAAAAGCGCCGAACCGGGTAATTTCGACCGTACAAAATTTGACATCCGAGGATTCGGCGATCCTTTGATTATTATCGACGGCGTCCCGCAGGGCAATGAAGTGTTTAACCGCATGGACCCGGCGGAAATGGAAAGTATATCGGTACTGAAAGACGGTACGGCGGCAATATACGGCGTCCGGGCGGCAAACGGCGTTATTCTGGTCACAACGAAAAGAGGGGGCGAGGAGAAGTTTAAGATCACCTATCAATACAATCGCGGCTGGCAACGCTTTCTTTATATGCCGGACAACGTGGACGCCATCGACTACATGACGCTTACGAACGAAAAGCAGAAGCGATCGTTCGACGGCAACTTCCTGGCGCAGGGCGCGCCGCGATATACGGCCGACGATTTCGCACTCTACACCTCCGGACAGCGGCAGTCCACCAACTGGGCTAAAGAAACCATGAAAGATTCCGCGCCGCAGGAACAGTACAACCTGAACATAAACGGTGAAACGAAAAAGGTTCAGTACTTCTTCAATCTCGGATATCTTGACCAGGGAGGCATCCTGCAGTCCGGCGACATAAACTACAGCCGCTGGAACTTCCGTTCGAACAATACCATTAACATCCTGGACGGACTTAACGCTCAGATAAACATCTCCGGGTATATGGACAATAAAAATCAGCCCATGCGCGATTTGTGGACCATCTTCAAGGCGGCATGGAACGTGCCCCCCGTTTATCGCGTCTATGCAAACGACAATCCGGCGTACTACGACTACGAAAGCCGCCACGACAATCCCGTCTCATGGCAGGAAAGCGACGTCGTCGGGTTTCGCGACAACAAAAAAAGAGATATTCAGGCGCAGGGCGTGCTGGAGTGGGACATTCCCTGGGTACAGGGTTTGAAACTGAAAGGAATGTATAACTACCATTTCAATCATTCTACCGAAAACGTTTACAATCACGCCTTCTATCTCTACGAATACCGCGACCCGTCGGACGGTCAGCCGGAACAGTACATCGGCACCATGCTGCAGGGTCCTTCCTACAGCTCGCTGCAATACTGGGAAAGCAACAGTTCGCTGCTGCAAGTCTCGCTGAACTACAATCGCAAGTTCCTCGACACTCACAACGTCGACCTCCTCGCGCTCTATGAAGAAACCAACGGCGAAGGCTATGATTTTCGCGCACAGAGAAACATCGAACTCGAATTGCCGTACATCGCGGCGGGTATGGACGCCGACCAGCGCGGCAGCGGCGGTTTCCCCTGGCACGACGTGCGGAAAGCCTTCGTCGGACGCTTAAACTACGATTATGTCGGGAAATATCTCTTCGATTTCCGCTTCCGCTACGACGGATCAAGCCGCTTCTCGCCAAAAAAACAATGGGGATTCTTCCCCGGAGGCTCAATAGGATGGCGCATCAGCGAAGAATCGTTCATTAAAAACCGTTTCGCCTTCGTCAACAATCTCAAGTTGCGCGCGTCGTACGGGATCATGGGCGACGACGGCTCGCTCAACTTCCAGCACGTGCCGGGATATAACTACCCGAACAACGGCTACATCTTCAACGGCTCTTTCGTCAACGGCGTATCTTCACGCGGAATGATAAACGAAAATCTCACTTGGACTACGTCAAAAACCGTCAACTACGGCGTCGACGTCGATCTGTGGAACGGACTGCTCGGAGGATCTCTCGAATATTTCGTACGTAACCGCGATGGTCTCTTCGAGCGAAAGCTGGCGCAATTCCCCGGCTCGGTCGGCGTAGGACTTCCGCAGGAAAACCTCAACAGCGACCGTACTTCGGGATACGAACTCTCGCTCACGCACCGTAACAAGGCGAACGACATAAACTATTTCATCAACGGCAACATCACCTATGCCCGTAGCGAAAGGCGATACGTCGAACAGAATCCCTTCGGAAATTCCTACGACGAATGGCGAAGTTCGCAGCGGAACCGGTACACCGGCATCTGGTGGGGAAACGAATACAGCGGACAATTTCAGTCATACGACCAGATATACCGCCACACCATTAACACCGGCGGCGGGAACCAGAGCCTCATACCGGGCGATTATTACTATGCCGACTGGAATGGCGACGGCTTCGTTGACGGCCAGGACGAACATCCGATTGCCACATACAACATGCCGTTGATCAATTTCGGACTCTCGGCGGGCGCCAACTGGAAAGGCATCGACGCGAATTTGCTCTTCGCCGGCTCAAGCATGTTCTATGTCCGTTACGAAGAACAATATCACGAGCCGCTGTCGTATGGCTCCGGCGGCGCAATGGTTCGCTTTCTCGACCGCTGGCGAACGGTGAACCCCGACGACGACATCTTCAACCCCTCCACGCAATGGATTCCCGGATATTACGCCGCAATGGGGTCGGCGCTGGAAGACGGCACGAGAGCCGTGCAGAACGCATCCTTCATCCGCCTCAAAACCGCCGAGCTGGGATACTCCTTCCCCAAACAGTGGATACGGAAAGTGAGTATCGACGGTCTGCGGGTCTATATCAACGGCTACAACCTGTGGACATTCACAGGACTGGACAACTACGATCCCGAACATCCCGGTACGACCGTCAACAACGATGACTGGAACAACGGCCAGGGCGGATACTACTACCCGAATAACAAAACATACAATATAGGCGTCAGTATTACATTTTAAAAAGATAAAAGCATTATGAAAAAGATATTATCCTGTACAGCTACGGCTTTACTCCTGATACTCGTCTCGTGCGAAAGCCTTGATGTCGCACCCCTGAACATTATCAAAGACGAAGACCTGCTGACAAACGAAGTAGGCCTGAAAACATACATGGCCAACATATACAGAAATCTGCCCATCGAAGATTTTTATTACCGTAACGGAAACGGCTTCGGGCGGCACTGGGAACAGTTCACCAACCTCAGCGGAATATCAGGCGACATGCTGGGGCCCTTCTGGGGAAACTCGCAGGAAAACGGCTTCGGATACTGGGACGGCGCCTATCAGTGGATCCGCCAGATCAACCATTTCATTGAAGTATTGCCTGACGTGGCAAAAGGAAAAGTCGCCGACGGCGTAATAAACCATTACCTCGGCGAAGCCCACTTTTGCAGGGGATTCTTCTACTTTGCGCTCGTCAAGCGCTATGGAGGCGTCCCAATCGTCAAAACCGAACAGAAATATCCGGAACAGAGCCTCGAAGAACTGCAGGTCAAACGCGACACGGAAAAAGACTGCTGGGATTTTATCGGCGAAGAGTTTAGCGAAGCCGCACGCCTGATGAATGAAACCGCCGAACGCGGACGCGCCAGCCGATATACGGCATACGCGCTCCTGTCGCGCGCCATGCTTTATGCCGGTTCCATCGCCCGATACAGCTCGCTCAACTTTGTCGAAGGCGAAGCGTATAGCGCCGGACTGGTCGGAATAGATCCTTCCGAAGCCAACGCCTACTATCAGAAAGCCTACGACGCCGCAGTCGCCGTTGAAGGCCACGCCGACCTCTACAAAAAGAAATTCTCGGCAGCCTACGACGACCGGATTGCCAACTACGTGGAAATATTCCTCGACAAAGACAGTCCCGAAAACCTCCTCATCCGAGAATATTCCCTCACGTCGAACACCGCTCACAGCTACGACGCTACTCTCACCGCCCGCTACATGACCGCCGACGGCCTCTCCAGGGCATACCCTAACTATGAACTGATGCGAATCTTCGACGGAGGGAACATTAAAGTCGTCGACGACAACGGCTATCCGATCCGTTTTAACCAACGCGGAGACATCCGCAACGGCGTCGAACCGCGTCTGCGCGCCATTGTCTATTTCCCCGACGACGAACTCCGCGGCCTCTCCTTCGACATCCAGAGAGGCATCTACGAATCCTTCGACCGCAAGGCTGCCGACGAAGCCGCAACACCCATCAACAACCGCGCCGGACTGCACACCACCAACGAAAAGGCGGCCATGTGGAACGGACGGCGAATGATCGGCGAATGTGGCACCGGATCTTCAAACGCCGACGGCGATATGACACGCTCCGGCTTCTACGTCCGGAAATACATCGACTACAACAAGCCGAAAGACGACTGCGGATTGTATCGCAGCACCACGCACTGGATCGCCGTCCGATACGCCGAAGTTCTCCTCAACCGCGCCGAAGCCGCCTTCGAACTCGGGAAAAAGGACGACGCCCTGAATTGTATCAACCAAATCCGCGAACGCGCAGGAGCACAGCCCGCAGACGCCGCCGTCTTCCTCCTCGACCCGCCCGACGTATGGAACATCGTCGATAAAAAAGTCGTCGAAAACAACGGACGGGATATCATCCGCAACGAACGCCGCAAGGAACTCGCCTTTGAAAACCACTATTGGTGGGACATCCGCCGCTGGAGAATCGCCGACAAAGTCTTCGACCAGACAAAATTCAACGCCCTCTATCCCTACTACGTTTACGACGAAGACAAGTACATCTTCCTCGACGAAGAACAGGCTTACCTGAACAACTACTTCACCTTCAACAAACGATTCTATTACGAAGGACTGCCGGGCGGAGAACTTAACAAAAACCCGAATCTCTGGCCAAACAACCCGAATCATTAATCTTTTAATATCAACACAAGATGAAAAGAATAAAATACACCCTGTGGACAATCCTCTGCCTGACGACAGCAGTCTCGTGCGCCCTCGACAACTATGACGAACCGGACGCCCGCTTCTACGGAAAAATTATCGACGCAACAACCGGCGAAAACTTCATCATGTCGTCGCAGGGACTGCAAATAAGAATGTGGGAAATAAGTTACAAGGCGAATCCATCGCCCAGAAACGTCAACGTCAAGGACGACGCGACGTTTAACAACAACAAACTCTTTCCCGGCGAATATCAGGCGCTCGTCACCAACGGAGCCTTCTGGCCGGTGCGCGATACCGTCGTCGTCCGCCTCGAAAGCGGCAAGGCCACGGAACAGAACTTCACCGTCACGCCATACCTGAAAGTAAGCATCGCAGATTACCATCTCGACGGGACAACCCTGAACATAAGCGGGAAAATCAGCGCCCCCATCGCCGAAGGACTGCCACGCGTGCTCGACATCCGACCCTTCGTCGCCATCACAAAATACGTCGGCTCGGCCAACATCACCGCCTACTCCGACCCGTTCCGCATCGACATCAATAAAAACATCGGCGAGATACCTCCCGAACAGGTTTTCTCCATGTCGATCACCGGACTACTGCCCGGACGAACCTTCTACGTCCGGCTCGGTGCGCGCGTGGACGACAGCTTCAAGGCGAACAACTTCTCGGAAATCATCGAAATACAAGTTCCGTAGATTCCTTGTCTTTCGCTAGAAAAAGTTGACTCACAAAAGAGTTAACGATGGAATTACGAACAAAGAAACAACGATTGTATTTTGAAGAAGTCATCAGATTACATTGGGAGTATGGCTACGGAGGGCGTCGCATATCCCGGATTATTCCGGCAGGGCATTCTACGGTGTCAAGGCGGATAGCTGTCTTTGCGGCGGAAAACGCCGCAAAAGCCGTTTCGATAAAAAAGAAAAATCCGAAGCAGCCAACAGATTCGGCGCCCGGTGGCGCTATCCACAGTAATGACGTGAAAGCCCTTCGGGCGGAGGTTGTCCGCTTGCAGTCACAACTTAAACACGAGCAGTTGCGAGCAGCAGCCTGCGATGAAATGAACAACGTAGCGGAGAATAAGTTTAAGATCGCCATAAGAAAAAAAGTTGGCGCCAAACAGTAGAAAACCTGCATGCAAAGGAGTCGAAGAGACATCCGATAGACGGTCTTTGCAAGTTGTTTGGCGTAACGAAGCAGGCCTGTTACAAATAGGATGAGCGGGCTGTATTGGAGAAAGCTGCTCGGGAAGAGTTTGTGTTACAATACATCCGTGACGTTCGGAAAAAGGATCCCGGCACAGGCGGCATGAAGCTTTGGCACATGTACCGGAAATTGTTTAGCGGCAACCGGACGGCAGGTCGCGATCGCTTTGAGAATATCGTTAACCGTTACGGCCTTAAAGTAAGAGCAAAGATGAGGCAGCCCCGAATAACCGACTCGACGCACGGCTTGCCGGTCTATCCGAACATCATTAAAGACTTTATTCCCTGTGCGGTCAACCAATTGCGGGTAAGCGATATTACATACATTACCGTTTGGCGGAACGAATACAGCTATCTTTTCTGCTGTCTGTCGCTAATATTAGATGCTTATAGCGAAGAGATCATCGGCCGGAATGTAGGGACAACGCTCGAAACGGCTTATCCGGCAGAGGCTCTCCGGAAGGCATTCAAGCGTGTGGAAGGACAAGATGAGATCCGTCTCATCCGTCACCCGGACAGAGGCTGCCGATATGCGAGCAATGAATATGTATCCATCTTGAAGCGGCATGGTACAGGTATCGGTATCGGTATGACCGGTAGCGGGAACCCGAAAGACAATGCACAGGCGGAGCGCATCAACGGCACGATGAAGAATGAACTGCTCAAAGGAGTTGTCTTCCGGAGTATGGATGAAGTAAAAGCCGCCGTAACAGTGGCGGCAGACTTCTACAATAATGATAATGAAAGGCCGCATATGAGGATCGACATGATGACGCCGTCCGGGGCAGCCGGCTGCACGGGCGAGATAGCGAAGCAATGGAAAAGTTCCCGGCATGACGCCGTAAAAAGCCTACCGGAAGGTTTGAATATTGCCGGAAACGGTTTACCTTTGCCGGACTATCGGAGGGGTTCCCGGGCTATGCCCTCCTGTCAACCCGAAAAAATGCAAGTCCGCCCCGAGCGATCTTCCGTAAAGCGGCTATCTCTTCTTGAAACTTACGTTAGCGCAGGATAAAAAAACATAATTATTCAAGTATTTAGCAAATAATCTTTGCTTATTTAAA
>JAISNP010000124.1 GCA_031276175.1 Tannerella sp. | reverse complement strand
CCCAGCCTTGTCGGCTCGTTGTTCACGGTGCATCCCACGCCTACCACATAATTCGTCGGGTTGGGCGAGGCCGGCGGCGTACCGCCGTTGTAGTGATAGGTGATTGTGGGCTTTGGTCTCACGGTGATCGTAAACTGCTCCTGCGTGCCGGCGCAGCCTTTGAATTTCGGCGTCACGGTGATTGTGGCGATGATCGGGCTTGCCGTCGAATTGAGGGCTGTAAATGCCGGAATCGTCGCCCCGACGCCGGATGCGGGAAGGCCGATCGACGGATTGCTGTTTGTCCAGCTGAAGGTGACGTCTGTAGCCGGCGTAGTCGGCGTTACGGCCGTCAGTGGGGCTACCGACTGTCCGTCGTAGTACACGACATCCGCGATTGCGTTCACCGTCGCCCTGGGATTCACGGTAATAAGGAACGTATCCGTTGTGCCGGGGCAGACGTCGAAGCCTGCGATATGGGGCGTCACAAACACGGTATCCGTCCGCGGAGATGTGCCGCCGTTGGTCGCCGGGTTGGTAAACGAAATGCTTCCCTCACCCGTAGCTGCACCCAGTCCGAGTTGCGAATGGTTGGTCGCCTTCCATTTGTAGATCACGCCGACGCCCGTAACGGATGTGCCGAAAGTCTTTGCCGGTACCGTCTCGCCGGTGCAGACCGTATCGTTTGGCGTGGGGTAGACCGTCGGTGCGGGATTGACTTTAACAGTGAACGTTTCCGACTGACCGTCGCAACTGCCGATATGCGGCGTAACGGTAATGGTAGCCGTCAACGGCGCGTTGCCGGTGTTGACGGAGTTGAACGACGGGATATTGCCCGAACCGCTCGCAGCGAGTCCGATGACGGTGTTCGAATTTGTCCATGTATATGTCACCGGCGGAGTTGTACCTGTTACCGGCGTAGTGAAAACGGGCAGCGTCACCGGCACGCCGCTGCAAACCGTGGTGTCGGCAGGGTCGTAGACTTGCGGCGCGGGATTGACGGTAATATCGAACATTTTCGGCGTACCGTCGCAACCGCCGATATGCGGCGTGACGGTAACGGTAGCCGTTAACGGCGTGTTGCCGGCGTTGGCGGCGATGAACGGCGGGAGATTACCCGAACCGTTCGCAGCGAGTCCGATGCCGGTGTTCGAGTTCACCCATGTATATGTGACTGCCGGAGTTGTACCTGTTACCGGCGTAGTGAAACCGGGCAGCGTCACCGTCGCGCCTTTGCAAACCGTGGTGTCGGCAGGGTCGTTGACTTGCGGCGCGGGATTGACGGTAATATTGAACATTACCGGCGTACCGTCGCAACCGCCGATATGCGGCGTGACGGTGATGATGGCCTTTAACGGCGTGTTGCCGGTGTTGGCGGGGGTGAACGTCGAGATGTCTCCCGAACCGCTCGCAGCGCCAATTCCGATGTCAGCGCCCGAGTTTGCCCATGTATATGTCACCGGCGGAGTTGTACCTGTTACCGGCGTAGTGAAAACGGGCAGATCCACCGATACGTTGTGGCAAACCGTGGTGTCGGCAGGGTCGTAGACTTGCGGCGCGGGATTGACGGTAATAAGGAACGTATCCGTTGCGCCGGGGCAGCCGTCGAAACCGGAGATATACGGCGTAACCGTCACGGTGTCCGTCCGCGGGGATGTGCCGCCGTTGGTCGCCGGGTGGGTAAACGTAATGTTTCCGGTACCCGTAGCGGCATCCAAGCCGAGTTGCGAGTGGTTGGTGGCTTTCCATTTATAGATCACCGTCGCGTCCGTCACGGTCGTGTTGAAAGTCTTCAGCGACACCGTCGCGTTGTGGCAAACCGTGTCGTTGAGCGTGGGAATGATTGTCGGCGTCGGATTGACGGTGATAAGGAACGTATCCGTTACGCCGGGGCAGCTTCCTGCGAAGCCGTCGATAAACGGCGTCACCGTTACGGTATCCGTTCGCGGGGCAGTACCTGTGTTGCTCGCAGAGGTGAACGGAATGTTTCCGGTACCCGTCTCCTGACTCAGGCCGTACCGCGTGTGGTTGGTCACTTTCCATTTGTACGTCACGGTTGCGCCCGTCACGGTCGTGTTGAAAGTCTTCGGCGGCAGCGTTCCGTCGTTGCAAACCGTGGTGTCGGCTGTCGGAATGACTTGCGGCGCGGGATTGACGGTAACAATAAATGTATCCGTTGCGCCGGGGCAGCCGTCGAAGCCGTCTATATACGGCGTCACCGTCACGGTATCCTTCACCGGCGTAAAGCCGGGGTTGGCGGCAGAGCCGAACGTAATGTTTCCCTCGCCCGTACCGGGGGCGCTCAAGCCGAGCAGCGCGGGGTTGGAGACTTTCCATTTGTATATCACCGTTGCGTCCGTCACGGTCGTGCCGAAGGCGGTTGGCGTCAGCGTCACGCCGTTGCATATCGTGGTGTCGCTTGTCGGTTTGATTGTCGGCGTCGGATTCACGGTAATAAGGAACGTATCCGTCGTGCCGGGGCAGCCGTCGAAGCCGTCTATATACGGCGTCACCGTCACGGTGTCCGTCCGCGGGGATGTGCCGGTGTTGCTCGCAGCCAAGTTGAACGAAATGTTTCCTTCACCCGAACCGTCAGTCAGACCGAGCAGCGTGTGGCTGGTAGCCTTCCATTTGTACTTTACGGTAAGGTTCGGCGATACGTTTGTACCGAAAGTCTTTGGCGCCACCGTCGCGCCGTTGCAAACCGTGTCGTTGGGCGTCGGAATGACGTGCGCCTTCGGATTGATGGTAATATGGAACGTATCCTTCGGCCCGGAGCAACTCTCGAAGCCTTCAAAATACGGCGTCACCACGATGCTGTCGCGCAGGGCGCCGACGGTACTGTTTGTGAGAGCCGTCGCGTTGATATTGTCGTATCCGCCGGAGGAAAGCCCGGTGGAGTTGTTCAGGTTTGTCCACTTGTATCGCAGCGGCGACGCGCCCGTTACCGTCGAGCCGAAAGCGATTGCCGCCGTCGAGCCGCCGTGGCATATCGCAGTGTCGGTCGTCGGAATGACTCGCGGCGTCGGATTGACAATCACAAGGAACGTATCCTTCGTGCCGGGGCAACTCTCGAAGCCCTCAAAATACGGCGTCACCACGATGCTGTCGCGCAGGAATGTGGAGGTGCTGTTTGTAAGATTCTGCGCGGGGATGTTGCCGGCGCCGTTGACGGGAAATTCGGTAAGATTGTTTATCTTCTCCCACTTGTAGCGTATCGGCGTCGCGCCGGCTGTCGGCGAACCGAAATTTATCGCCGCCGTCGCACCGCCGTTGCAGACCGTGTCGTTGGGTACCGGATTGACTTTAGCCGTCGGATTGACCGTAATGGTGAACGTCTGCTGCGTACCGGCGCAGCCGTTGATGTGCGGCATGACGGTGATGGTAGCCGTTGCCGGCGTGACGCCTGTGTTGGCGGCGGTGAACGACGGGATATTGTCCGAACCGCTCACAGCGAGTCCGATGCCGGCGCCTGTGCTTGTCCATGTATAGGTCACTGCCGGAACGGCGCCGGTTATCTGCGTAGAGAAATTAATCTGCGGCACCGTCGCCCCGTTGCAGACCGTGTCGTTGGGCACGGCATTGACCGTCGGCGTCGGATTGACCGTAATAAGGAACGTTGCCGGCGTGCCGGGGCAGTCGTTGAAGCCCTCTATATACGGCGTCACCGTCACGGTGTCCGTCCGAGGAGACAAACTGCTGTTGGTAGCCGCGCCGAACGTCATGCTTCCCGTACCCGTAGCTGAAGTCAGTCCGAGCAGCGTATGGTTGGTGGCCTTCCATTTGTAAACCACCGTCGCGTTCGTAACGGTCGTGCCGAAGTTTTTTGTCGCCACCGTCCCGTTGTGGCACACCGTATCGTTCGGCACGGGATTGACCGTCGGCGTCGGATTGACCGTAATGGTGAACGACTCCGGCGTACCGGCGCAGCCGTTGATGTGCGGCGTGACGGTGATGGTAGCCGTCAACGGCGAGGTACCTGTGTTGTTGGCGGTGAATGACGGGATATTGTCCGACGTGCCGCTCGTAGCGGCAAAGCCGACGTTATCGCCCGTTCTTACCCATGAGTAGGTCACTGCCGGAACGGCGCCGCTTACCGGTGTAGTGAAATTAATTTGCGGCACCGTCGCGCCGTGGCAGACCGTGTCGTTGGGCACGGCATCGACCGTTGGCGTCGGATTGACCGTTACGGCAAACTTCATCGGCGTACCGGCGTTGGCGCCTTCTTTCGGCGTCACGGTGATCGTGTCCGTCAGCGGCGTGGCGCCGGGGTTGGACGTGGGGCCGGCGAATGTCAGCGGACTTCCTGCCGATACATTGCCGGAGGAATTGGACAGTCCCAGAAGCGTATGATTGTTCACCGACCAGTTGTAGGAATCGACATACGTCTGCCCGGCGGAGGTGAAGGTGATGGCAGGTATCGCATCGCCGTTGCATATGGTGTCGTTCGGTATCTGATCGACGGTTATCTCCGTCCACTTCGCCGTGAGGTCGACGTTTCCCGTCGAGCCTTGCTGTATTTCAGTAACCGCTGAGCCGGCAGATTCCCACCCGTCGAAGTGGTAGCCTGCCCGCGTGGGCGTTTGCAGGGTAATTGTCGGCGTTTTCACGTGATATTGCGCCGGATTGGAGCCGTTGTTCGTGCCGTCGTTCAGCGTATAATTAATGTCGTAAACAATCGTATCGAAATTGGCCGTAACGGTCATGTCGCCGTATACCGTGAAATCGGAATAGCTTGCATCGCTGCTGCCCGGACGGGAAGCGCTCTTTAAATCGGTATAAGCCGGATAGCTCCAGCTGTTAAACGTGTAGCCCGGATTCGCCGTGACCGTCGCGTCCACGTTGGCGTTGCCGAGCGTACGGGCGTAATCCACCGTCCACGGATTATGGGTAACGGTAAGCGTTGCGGCGGCGGGTTCGTCGACGGCAAACGTGACTTTTGCACGTTTGACTTGATGGTAGGTGGAGTTGGTAGTTATCGTCATCGGATTCCCTTTGTTAATGCAATGGACGGTTGCGCTGTTGCTGAGCGTCAACGCAGCCGCATCGCCGCCGCCGGCGACGCTTGGCTTAGCTTTAAAGGTTACATCCGTATTCCCGCCATTTGCCGTGAGAGTAAGACTCCATGTAACGGTGCGGGTTGACGAATTATATGTGCCGCCATTTGAAATGCTGGGTTCAATTACATCCAGCCCTGCCTGAACGACGTCCGTCACCGTGACTGCCGGGTTATCTTCGGATGCGTTGGTGGCATGAATCGTATAGGTAATCTCGTCTCCGTAATATACCGTTACAGGGCTGCCGGCCGTACCGGCGTTTACTGTTCCTCCTACCTGAGCGGTCTTGGTACAGTTGAATCCTACTGTTGTCGAACTTGAGGGGCCTTCAAGTTCGCCTTGGTAGTATTCGACCAAATAACCGTTGCAAGCTGTATTGTAGTTGTAGTAGTCGTTCCAAGGCCCTGCTGATAGAAGATGTGCGACATATTCCGTACTTGCATTATTCGGCTCGTTGGTGCTCCATTTATTATAACTATATGTCAAGGGGAGACTTGAAATTTCAGTACCAGTAGAATTATATCTTACCTTTCCGTAAAAAATCGCTCCCTCCGGATTTCCGCTGGGATGAGAGGCGTCTTTTGTTGCATCCCATTCCGGCCCTGCCGCCCAGTACCAGTAATTGTCGCTGGTGGTGGAGGAAAGTATCCCGGCTGTGTTACCTCCTCCGCTTAAATCTAATTTACCTGAACCATCCGTGGCCCACTTTAGCTTAGCCCGTGTTCCGCCAATCCATCCCTGATTATTTGAGGCAATCGAAGCAAGAAGAGTCTGCTCTTCCTCTGACGTGATTGTGGCCAAATAGCCTTTCAGTCCCATGAATCGCTTGTCCAGTGCGGCATTATACGCAGCGCTCCAGTAAATACCTCCGTGGGCAACGTACTCATAGTAATGCTCCGTGTCCGAAGAATAGAATATGCTCCGTCCGGCGTCGGCGACGTTGTCGCTTATCAACACCGTAACTCCCTGTCCCTGCTTGCCGGAATCGAATTTCACCTGTACTTGCCTCAGAAATGCCTGCAACTGTGCGGCGGTTGCCCCGGAGCTAGAGCTGGGGGCTGCTACCACCCTTACATACTGGGTGCTGATGGAGGTTTGCTCCGTCCAGCCGATCGGTAAACCTGCCGGTAAAGCCGGCAAAGTAATTACATCGCCGGATGACACCGCGCGCGTAAACATAAAACGGATTACATACCCCTTGTCGCCGGCAACGCCTTCCGTCACCGTCGCATCGGGAAAGGTATAATATCCCGACTGAAATTGTGCGCCGCCCAGATCGACAGTCAGCGCCGCACGACAAAAAGAAAGGATGCAAAAAAGCATTCCTGTGATTATTAAAAGTTTCCTTTTCATTTGCGTTTATTTTAAATTGAATAATGTATTTCTCGAAGACAGGTATGTACGCCGCCGGCAGGGGTGCGACGGTTTGCGCAGCATCCGCGGCAGTGCGCTGCGCAGGATGGTGCGGAATACACGGCATGTTGCACGCCGCCGGACGGGCAGCGCGCAGTCAGGCGCGAAGTATGTGTTACGGGATAAGTAAGAGGCTTAAGGCAATCTACTGAAATATAGCGATTTGCCCCCCCCATGTGCGTTTTCCCGAAACAGCTTCACTGTGAACGACCGGAGAGATCGTCAAACGTAAAGTGCGGGGGTATACGGGGTTAAAAATCATATTTGTTTCAATTGCATGGCAAAAGTAATTATTTTTAATGAATCCCCGCATAATGTTGGCTTAAATAATTTGTAAAGAAAATGAACTGTTAATGGTAAACGGTTAATGATTAACGGTTAGTGGTTAGTGGTTGGCGCCGAAGTTTTGACGGGATTCTATAATTCAAACACAGAGGCACGAAACACACAAAGAAAAACCTAATTTCCACCTAATTTCTCTTCACAAAACAACCTCAGTAGCAAAAGCGGCGTACCACACACAACTCTTTTCAAACCTCATTACCTCATTGTTCATTCATATAAATGAGGTAATGAGGCATTACGTATTCGTCATATTCCGGCTACTGAGGTTGTTTTGTGAAGAGAAATTAGGTGGAAATTAGGTTCCGGAAAAAGTTTATCCGTGAAACATCTTGTTTTGGCAGGATTTCGGCTCGTTATGTCTATTACCGTAGATTCTGTCTCCGGTTATCGAAACATGGACGGCTCATGTGGAAAAGTCCCACGCAGCAATGTTATCATGCTAAAAATAAGGCTTTTTTAGCCTTCCCCGAAGTTTTCAGGGAGTTCCCCGGAGGTTTTGGGAATTCCCCGGAAGTTTTTGGGAACTCCCCGGAGGTTCCGGGGAGATGCCGGCTCAACGTTTTAATCCGGCGTTCGGAGCGTGCGAAAGAAAATTATTCATACTTTTGTCATCATAAAAAAAAGTTAGAATGAGAAAGAATTTATTTTTAATGTGTGTGTCGGCTTTGCTGTTGCTTTCGTGCGAAGGGCCGATGGGGCCTGAGGGTAAACCGGGCGAGGGCATGAACTGGAAGATCATCACCTACACCGTGCGCGAAAGCGACTGGCGGCTTGAGGGCGGGAGGGATAATCTTAATTCCTATTACATCTATGAGTTCGACGAGAAGTTGCTGACGGATTTTATTTATACTTCGGGGGTTGTTTCGGGATACAGGGTGCTGAATCCGGGACAGAACAGCGAGGTGCTGACGCCGCTGCCTCACATCGTGCCGCTGGGCGACAGGGATGCGGGCGGCGAGTTTTTGTGGCAGGAGTATTATACGTTCGATTATATGCCCGGCTCGATCGCTTTCTATGCGTATTACAGCGATTTCAGTACGGGGGTCAGGCCTCCGACGTGCGAATTCAGGATAGTGTTGAACTGGTAGTCCGGCGCGATGGAAAGTGAACGGTTCGAAATGATAGCCAAGACGCTGTACGGTCTGGAAGACGTGCTGGCGGATGAGTTGACCATGCTGAAGGCCTGCGATGTGAAAGCAGGCCGGCGCATGGTCTCTTTCACGGGCGACAAGGCGATGATGTACAGGGCAAACTACTACTGCCGTACGGCGCTGCGCATCCTGAAGCCCATTTGCCGCTTCGAGGCCGACGATGCCGACGCGGTATATGCGGGGGTGAAAAAAGTGGAATGGGAAAAGTATCTTACGCCCGACAGGACTTTTTCGGTCGACGCGGTGGTTTATTCCGAAACTTTCACCCATTCGGGTTTTGTGACCTACCGCGTGAAGGATGCCATAGCCGATTATTTTACGGAGAAAAGCGGGAAGCGCCCGTCCGTGCGCCTGAACCGCCCCGATGTGTACGTGCATATCCATATTTCGCATAAGGACTGCACGGTGTGTCTCGACAGTTCGGGCGAGAGCCTGCACAAGCGCGGCTACCGCACGGGGGCGCCGGGCGAAGCGCCGCTCAACGAGGTGCTGGCCGCCGGCATGATACTGAAAACCGGCTGGTGCGGGCAGTCTCACTTTGTCGACCCGATGTGCGGATCGGGCACGCTGCTGATAGAGGCTGCGCTGATTGCGCTGAACGTGCCGCCGGGGCTTTTCCGCAAGGAATATGCTTTTGAACGCTGGGACGATTTCGACAGGGAGCTGTTTCGGACGATTTCGGAAGACGAGTCCGAAGAACGCGAGTTCGACTTCAAGTGCTTCGGCTCCGACATCTCCCCCAAAGCGCTGAAAACGGCGGCGGCCGACATCAAAAACGCCAATCTCTCGAAATACATCGACCTGAAAATCCTGCCTTTCCAGCAATATACGGAGGCGCCCCGCCCCGGCATCCTCGTGACCAACCCGCCATACGGCGAACGGCTCCCGGCAGACGACCTGACGGCGCTGTACTCCATGCTGGGTGAACGGCTGAAGCACGTCTTTACCGGTTATCGCGCATGGATTCTGAGCAGCAAGGAAGAATATCTCGAAAAAATAGGCCTGCGCCCGAACTTAAAACTCAAGATGATGAACGGACAACTGGAATGTGAATACCGGTGCTACGAAATGTTTGAAGGCAAAAACGGGGACTACAAGAAATCGCTGAAAGCGCGGAATCCTTATGAACGGGAAACGCATCCGCACACAAAATTCCCGGCAGCGGAAAAACCCTTCGCTCCCCGCCGCAAGCCTCCGCGTGAGGACGACAGGCCTGCCGGCGGCAATCGTCCGTACTCAAAGTTTCGGGAAACGGAAAAGCCCTCCGCCCCCCGCCGCAAGCCCCCGCGTGAGGACGGCAAATCCATCCTTAATTCGCTCAGGAAAAAGATATGAATCAAAAACGTGTATTATACCGATTGACCGTGATACTTGCGCTTTCGTCATCCGTGCTACATGCCCAAAACAACCCTCTGACGCTGCATGAACTGATCCCCGGCGGGCGGAATTATGCCCGCTTCACGCCCCGCAATCTGCCACAATTGCAATGGTGCGGCGAGGCTTGCGTCTATGTGAAGGGAGACAGCCTGATGTCCGTCGTGCCGCCGGATACGTCGGCAAAAGTCGTCTTCACGCGCCGTCAACTGTCCGCCGCGCTGGAGGCCGCCGCGCTGCCCGAACTGAAGCAGATGCCCGTTTTTTCGACGCCCTGCGCCGGGCGCGGCATCCTTGCCTTTCAATACAAAAAACATCTGGTGCACTACGACATGCGCGCCGGGACGGTCGCAGCCGACTATCCGCTGTCGCAAGCGCGCCAAAACCTCGAATTTTGCGAAGCGAACGGATGCTATGCCTGCACGGAGAAAAACAACGTGCACATCCTCTTCCCCGACGGTACGGCCGGCGCCGTGACGACCGAAACGGACGACGGCATTGTGTGCGGCAAATCCGTTCATCAGAACGAATTCGGCATCCGCAAGGGGCTTTTCTGGTCTCCCGAAGGATCGGCGCTGGCCTTTTACCGCATGGACGAGCGCATGGTGACGGATTATCCGGTTGTGGACATCGAGGCGCGCGTAGCCGCGGCGAAGCCGTTCAAGTACCCGATGGCAGGCATGAAGAGCCACGAAGTCACCGTCGGCATATACCGCCTGTCCGACGGGCAAACCGTCCGGCTGAAAACAGGCGAACCTGCGGACAGGTACCTGACCAATATCGCCTGGAGTCCCGACGAGCAACACATCTACATTGCCGAACTCAACCGCGAGCAGGACGAATGTCGCCTTGTGCGCTACAATGCGTCGACCGGCGAAAGGGAGTCCACGCTTTTTGTCGAAAAAAACGACCGCTACGTGGAGCCTCAGCATCCCGCGCTGTTCCTTCCGACCAACGCTTCCCGCTTTGTCTGGCAGAGCAGGCGGGACGGATACAACCACCTTTATCTTTACGACGTGTCGGGGCGGATGATCCGGCAACTTACGTCGGGCAGATGGGAAGTGACGGACGTGCATGGCTTCGACGCCTCCGGCCGGAACATCTTCCTGTCCGCCACGGCGCCCCGCCCCGGAAAGGACGGCGACGAAGGCGACCCGCTCGAAATCTATACCTGGCAACTTGACCTGAAAACAGGCCGGCGAACCTGCCTGCATGACAAAGCCGGCGTGCACCGGCCGCGAATCAGCCCGTCGGGTCGCTACCTTGTCGACGAAACGGACTCGCCCCTGATTCCGCGCGATATAGACCTGATAGACGTCAAAAGGAAGCGCCGCCTTGCGACGCTCCTCCCGGCGGCAAATCCGTTTGCGCATTACCGGATGCCGGTCGTGCAAACGGGAACGATTCTTGCGGCAGACGGGGAAACGCGGCTGAATTACCGCATAGCCCTGCCGCCTGATTTGGACAGTACGAAGAAGTATCCGGTGATAGTCTACGTATACGGCGGCCCCCACGCCCGGATGGTTGGCGGCGGATGGATGAACGGCATCGGCGGATGGGATTTGTACATGGCCGGACGGGGATATATCATGTTTACCGTCGACGGGCGCGGTTCGGCGCACCGCGGCTTTGCCTTTGAAAGCGTCATCCACCGCCGGCTCGGCGAGCACGAAACGGCAGACCAGATGAAGGGCATCGAATACCTGAAAACCCTCCCCTTCGTCGACGCCGGACGCATTGGCGTGCACGGCTGGAGCTACGGCGGATTCATGACGACCAACCTGATGCTCACCCATCCCGACGTCTTCAAGGTCGGCGTAGCGGGAGGCGCGGTCATTGACTGGCGTCGATACGAAATCATGTACGGCGAGCGATATATGGATCATCCCCGCGACAACAGCGAAGGCTACAAAAATGCAGACCTGCGCGAAAAAGCCGCCGGTCTGAAGGGACATCTGCTGCTTATTCACGGCGATGAAGATCCCGTAGTAGTCTGGCAGCACAGCCTTTCCTTCCTCAAAGCCTGCATCGAAGCGGGAACTTATCCCGACTACTTTGTCTATCCGGGACATACACACAATGTGACCGGCAAAGACCGGGTACATTTGTATGAAAAAATCACGCGCTATTTCGATACATATTTGTGACTACGCGGAGCGCCTATCTGTCGCGAGTTGAAATCTTAAGGAAAGCCTGCGGCAAAATCTTGAACCGAGGCATACGAACAACATCAGGCATACCCGGCTGACAAGTTTGCCGAATAAGACAAGGTCCGAACACTATCCGGATATTACAGGAAATATGCCGATCTCTTGCTTTGAGTAACGCTGGCGCTATCCGTCCTCGTGGCGGACTTGCAACACCGAGTTAATAGTCATGCACGGCGCAAAAAAAGAGGTCGTTCGAAAACTCGAACGACCTCTTTTTTATATAGTCATGAAAATACGAGATTATTTTTCTTCATTTGTATTCATGATCACTACGCGGTTCCATGCATTTTCACCATATGGCTGTTCAACGTCGCCTTTCCATTCGATGGAAATATTGTTCGACGGAATACCGTATTTGTCTATAAGTTGTTTAGCAACCGCTCTTGCACGCCTCTCGGAAATACCCTTGTTATAATCGGGGTTACCGGTTAATTTGTCTGCATAACCAACCAACTTGACAGGCAAACCATTCTTCTTGGCATATTCGGCCGTATTGAAGATATTTATTTCTTGGTGCTTGTCTATTTTCGCGCTGTTCAAGCGGAAATAAACCACGTTACTCATAGACTCGACGGACTCGGTAACGACAGTTGCCGGCGGACATTCCGGACAGAATTCGGGACGTTTCGCTAATTCGGCATTTTCGGCGCGTAATGCGTTAATCTGCGAATTCAGATCGTTCAGCAAATCATAATCCATCGGCTCAATTACTTCAAACTCTTTCCGTCCTACATTAAAGTTCAAACCCAGCATGGCTTGTACCGGCCGGTCAAAACGCGGACGCGCATGGTAATCCGAATTCCAATGCTCTCCCAGCAACGTGTATTGTCCTTCTACGAACAAGTCGACACGTTTGCTCAAGCGGAACAACAATTGTGCACCCAGATGAGTCGAAACGGATTCGGCTCTTTTATAGCTGATGCTGTTTTCCGTGATGCCCGGACGCAAACCATAACCGATACCTGCAAAAGGAATAAAATGGAATACTTTAGCTTCGTTATACGGCGCCCAGAAATTGGTCACATCCCACAAAAGATCAAGATGCGGATTAATCCAGTAAAAATTCTGTTCACCTTCGTCGCTGAAGTTGTTCATCAAGCCTCCATTAACCTGCAAACGGAATGCGAGGTAAGGATTGTACCACTTCCCGACGGAAATTGCGCCCGACGGAGCTATGCGCTTGCTGAAATCAGCATCTCCATTGTGGTCGGCCAACAAAATGTTTCCTCCTCCGGCAATCGAGATAAAGACATTATCCGAAGCCTTGTTCTTCTTGAAATTTGTTTTCGAACCATTTTCCGTGCTGAATCCTATTTGCGGCTGAAACTCCTGCGCAGACAAATACATTACAGAACCAAATAAAAACATTAAAAGTAATACTTTAGTCTTCATAATTATACACTTTTTATTATTAAACATTCAATTTACTATCGCTATGGATATTATTTATTTTTTTAATACCTAATGAACAAACTTATCATTCTAAATATGCTGCAAAGATAACTCACTTCCGGACAAAAACAAAATAAAGAATAATGTTTGTTCTAAAACTAAGTAGAATCTGTATTTTGTTGTCCTTCTTATCTCTATTATCATAACAGTTTCAAATTCAAAAATAATTTCATGCGAATTTCTGGTTTTATTTTTTCATAGCCAAACATTTCGCATTATTTAACCGTTTAAAAGTTTTATCAGATATTTCCCGTAAGGATTATTGCGCATAGGATCAGCGTTTTTCTGCAAACATTCGGCATCAATCCAGCCTTTTCTAAAAGCAATTTCTTCAAGGCAGGCTATCTTTAGTCCCTGTCGCCGTTCGATTACTTCTACAAAAGTCGATGCCTCGGACAGTGAGTCGTGCGTGCCTGTATCCAGCCATGCAAATCCACGACCTAATAATTGCATTTTCAATTTACTTTCGGCCAAAAATACCTGATTTACCGTTGTTATTTCCAACTCGCCACGTGCCGAAGGCTTAATCGTTTTGGCTACATCAACCACTTTGTTCGGATAAAAATAAAGCCCTACTACCGCATAGTTCGATTGGGGAACTGCCGGTTTTTCCTCAATGCTCAACACGTTACCTTGTCCGTCAATCGTAGCCACGCCGTACCGTTCGGGATCATTGACATAATAGCCGAAAATTGTCGCTTTATGTTCGTTTTCGACAATGGAAACCGCATCATTCAGTATTTTCGTAAAGCTTTGACCGTAGAAAATGTTGTCGCCCAGAATTAAACAGGCTGAGTCCTTGCCAATAAATTCTTCCCCGATGATAAAGGCTTGCGCCAATCCGTCTGGGCTGGGCTGTTCGGCATATCCGAATCGGATGCCAAAATCCGAACCGTCGCCAAGCAACCGGCGAAAAGCAGGCAAATCGCAAGGGGTGGAAATAATTAATATGTCACGGATACCGGCGAGCATTAATACCGAAATGGGATAATAAATCATCGGCTTGTCATACACAGGTATCAATTGTTTGGAAATTCCTTTCGTAATGGGATAAAGGCGTGTACCCGATCCGCCTGCCAAAACTATTCCTTTCATCGTTTTTACCTCCTTATTCTTATTTGTATTGCGTTCTTGACCGGATTCTCACTGACAAAAACACAGTAACCTCCTCCTCCTGCACCGGTTATCTTCCAGCCAAATGCTTCGGATTTATACTCTTTTATAACATCCATAATTTCAGGAGAAACCATATTGGGGAACATATCTATTTGCGCTTCGAAACTTGCGGAACAAGCTTTACCCCATGCGACTGCGTCTTTCGACAGAATCGCCTGCCAGCAATCGTCTGCCGCTTTGCTCAGTTGTTTTGCAGCTTCGGCCGTCACTTTTTTGTTTGCCAGAACATCGCATGTAGCATGACGAGGAAACAAGGGTATCAGCCAGATACGGGCTTCGATCCATTTCAGCAAATCCGTATCATCAACGGAATCTATCGTTTCCGGCCAGTAATCGCCATTATAATACAGACGATTCAGGCCGGGCAAGACAATTCCCAGCGAATCCTGCGAACCGCTCACGTAGGACATTCCCGGCGGGTTCTCGTAGCAAAACAGTATTTTTGCTATTTTCTCCTTATCTCCTTCAGGAATATCGGTTTGCCACAGTTCGACGGCTTTTTTGCGCGAACTGGTTGCCATTCCACTCCGGTCGTTAAATTCAAAATCCGGCTCAATACTGATTGTCAGTACCGGTCCGGGACACTGTACACTGACAAAAGGCTGGTCTAACCAACCACCCGCTATATCAAGGCGATAAGGAATACGGCATTCCTGCCGTAACGCAGTGGTAGAACGCACGGGTAAACCAGCATACGGTATACGCTTACTGATAATATATTCTATTTTCAGTTCCTTGCAAAGTTTTTCTTTCAAAGGACTGTGGCCGTCGCTGTTTACAAAAAAAATATCAGGCTTAAGCGCCTTAATTTCATTGACAAAATCGAGCATTCCGCTCCCCTGGTTTACCCATGCGTCTTTCACCATGCGGAGGGCTTTCACCATATACAACCTCTCGGCGTCCGTATTAATCGGTTTACGGGCTTTCAAATCGTATATCGTTTTATCGGAACCGATTCCGACATACAAATCTCCGAATTGCGAGGCCTCCTCAAAAAAGGCGACATGCCCGCTGTGCAACATATCATAACAGCCGCTTACAAACACTCTTTTCTTTTTACTGTCCATACTGTTTTTTGCTAACATGCGACAAATGTATAAAAAAATGTCTTTATTCGTTCAAAAACCGCCTTTATTTCAAATTTATTCTATATTTTAGCGGCGCGAAAGAAATGGTTTTTACTGATACTAAATTCTAACACATTAATAATTATAATACGTAATTCAATTATCTATGAAGACAATTATTGAAGAACGCTGGGGGACGCATCCCGGCGATGTAAAACAGTACGACACGGCGCAGTTAAGAAAAGAGTTTCTGGTTGAAAAAATTTTTGAGCCTGACGCCGTATTAATGACTTACACGCATAACGACCGCCTGATTATAGGCGGAGCATTGCCTGTAAATGAGAGAATCAAACTGGAAACCGTTCCGCTTATTCGGTCGGAATATTTTTGCGAACGGCGTGAATTGGGAATTATTTGTATTGAAAACGAAGGCATTGTGTCCGTCGATGGCGTAGACTTTGAGTTGGCATACAAAGATGCCGTGTATGTCGGACGAGGTTCCAAAGAAGTTTTTTTCAGGAGCAAGAATGCTTCGTTGCCGGCCAGGTTCTATTTTGCTTCGTCACCGGCGCATACAAGCTATCCGACGACACAAATCACGAAAGAAATGCGCCGCACACGTAATCTGGGAGCACAGGCAACTTCTAACGAGCGCATTCTTAATCAAATTATCCTGAGTGAAATTGTGCCTTGCTGTCAATTACAGATGGGACTTACGGAACTCCGGACAGGCAGTGTATGGAATACTATGCCGCCGCATACACATTCGCGCAGGATGGAAGCGTATTTCTATTTTAAAGTGCCCGAGGGACAATCCGTTTGCCACTTTATGGGAAAGCCGCAGGAAACACGTCACATCTTCATGTTGAACGAACAAGCGGTTATATCTCCATCCTGGTCAATACACTCCGCAGCAGGAACGAGTAACTACTCCTTTATCTGGGCAATGTGCGGCGAAAATCTTGCCTACGACGACATGGACACTTTTACGGCGGATAAACTCAAATAGAGGATCACCCTAACCGGATAGTCGCGCATCCTGCACGGACAGGACGTGCAAGCGCCGGCCTTTACACCGTTTCGGCAGAGAGAAAGGTTACAGGAATATAAATCTGTTCCGCATGTAAAATATCATACTCCTGTCACATGGTGCGGGCTTTGGATTGTCTACATGCAACACACGGATAAACACACAACAAATGAACAGAAGAAATTTTATCGTAAGAAGCCTCTATGCTGCGGGCAGTTGCCTGGCGCTGTCGCCTGTGGCGGCGGGAGAGGCAATGTGGTACGGCGAGCGGAACGGAGACGATTATTTCACCCTTTTCCGGCGTCCCGGAATGTCGTACCGCCCTTTTGTGCGCTGGTGGTGGAACGGCAACAAGGTGGAAGCCGGCGAACTGGTGCGCGAGTTGCGTCTCCTGAAAGAAGCCGGTATCGGCGGCGTGGAAATCAATCCCGTCAAGTTCCCCGAAAAGACGGACGACCTCGGCGTCAAATCCCTGCAATGGCTCGGCGACGAATGGATCGACTTGCTGAAAACGGCTTTCGACGAAGCAAAGAAATTAGACATGACCTGCGACTTGATCGTCGGCTCCGGCTGGCCGTTCGGCGGCATGTTTCTTGAAGGCGACGAGCGCGCGCAGATGATGGTCATCGGGGTGAAGAAACTCGAAGGCCCCATGCAGTACGAGACCTCCGTGTTCAACCTGCTGAAAGAGGCCGACCCCGCCATCCAGGAACCTTATCCGGGACGCACGGCGCATCTGGTCGCGCTCAAACTGGTCGAAAACCCGCTGACACGTCCGGAAGGGATTATTGATATTTCCGAAAAGATCAGCGGAAACGACAGGATTCGCGTGGACATCCCGGAGGGAAACTACGCACTGTATGCGCTGGTGCGGATGGATTCGTTCGGCAGCGTCATCAACGGCGCGCCCGGATCGGACGGGCCGGCGTTGAATCATTTGAACCGCGCGGCGGTCGAGAAGTACCTGAACCGTATGTCGGACGCGATAGAGCGGCGGATCGGCCCGCTTTCCCAATACATCCGCGCATTATTCGCGGACAGCTTGGAACTGGACGGCGCCAACTGGATAGCCGACATGCCGGAAGTCTTCCGCCGGCGCAACGGCTACGACATCATGCCCTGGCTACCGCTGACGATGTATAAGATGGCCGGCATGGGCAGCGTGGGCGATTATCATTACGGGGCGGAGATGTCGCCCGAAATGCGGGACATGTTCAACCGGATGCACTACGATGTGGAGGTGACGGAGGCGGAAATGTTTCGCGACCGCTTCAGCATCCCGTTCCGCGACTGGTGTCGACGGCTGAACGTCAAGGCACGCGCGCAGGCCTACGGACGCGGGTTCTTCCCGCTTGAAAGCAGCATGTATGCGGACATCCCGGAGTGCGAATCGTGGACGACCAACTGGCTGCAACATCGCATCGGCGAAGAAATGTCGAACGAAGATTACCGCCGCGGACGCGCCTACACGATGGTCAACAAGTATGTCGCTTCGGCCGCCCGTCTTACGGGCAAACGCCTGGTGAGCGCCGAGGAGATGACCAACACCTACCGCGTGTTCAACATGACGCTCGAATTTCTCAAGATGGGTTGCGACCAGAACACCATCGTGGGCGTCACACACTCCGTGTTGCACGGCTTTAACTATTCGCCCCCCGAAGCGCCCTTCCCCGGATGGATACGCTACGGCGCATACTATAACGAGAAAAACAACTGGTGGCCGTATTTCAGGTATTTCAACGAATACCGCGCCCGCGTATGCGCCGTTGTGCAACACGCCGACATGTATGCCGACATCGCCATCCTGCCCCCGCTGGGCGACCAGTGGACTACGCTGGGGATGCAGAACGAACCGTTTCCCGCCGTCGTCAATGCGCCCTACCAGACCCTCCTCTGGGAAGCGATGAGCAAAAACGGCAACGGAACCGACTATGTGTCGGAATCCATCCTCCGCGATGCGAAAGTATCGAAGGGCCGGCTGCACTGCGGCAAGCGGAAATACAGCAGCCTGTTCCTGATAGAAACGGAACGCATTGAGCCGGACACGCTCGCCGTGCTGCACGAGTTTGTCGCCTCCGGGGGAAAGGTGTTCTGTATTGAGAAATATCCCGCCATGTCGCTGGGATGGAACCGCCATGAGGCGCGCGACGGGGAAGTGAAGCAGTGGGTGGAAAAGCTGAAGTCCTTTCCCGACCGCTTTGTGCTGCTGCGGAAACCGGAAGACAATGATTTCGTGAAATGGTATCCCGCCATACAGCGGCAATACGGCCTGACGCCGTTTGTCTCGATTGCCGACCCGGATCCTTACGTGATGGCCAACCGCTATCTGCGCGACGACGGGGCGGAGGTATTCCTCTTCATCAATTCTAATCTTCATCATGATTACCGGACAACGATTACGTTCCCGAAAACGACCGCAAGAGCCGGACGGTATCCCTGGGTGTGGGATTTGGATACGGGCGAACGCTACCGGATTGCACTCGACGGGCAGGGCGCTTTTGATCTGTACCTTGCTCCGGCGGATTCGCGCTTCATTGTGTTCGATCGCGAGGAGAAAGGCGCCCCGTGGCGTCCGCTGCCGGCGACGGGCGACAATGTGCAGACGCTGGAAGGATGGGATGTCGAACTGCGGCACAGCTGCCTGGACACGGTCGAGAAGACGCATTTCTTCGTGCTCGACGATCTTAAACATACAAAGTATGCGGACTTCACGGGCACGGTTGTGTATACGCGGACGTTCCACGTAGCTGCTTTGCCGTCGCGCCGCACGGCGTTAAACCTCGGCAAGGTGTGGGGCGTGGCCGAAGTCCGTCTCAACGGCGAGGACTGCGGCGCGACGTGGTACGGCAACCGCCTGTACGACATTTCCGGCAAGCTGAAAGCCGGCGAGAACGTGCTGGTGGTAAAAGTCGTCACCACGATGGGCAATTACGTCCAAACCCTGAAGGATGAAAACCCGATTGCGGAGAAATGGACGGCGCGTCCCGGAAGGGCGCCGCAGCCCACGCAGTCGATGGGAATGGGAGGCCCGGTCACATGGTATGAAATTTCTTAACGACACATTCTTCGCGCGGACGGCAGGGATCGAGCGGGGCGCGGCAACGGAAGAATCCCGTCCGGTCTGTTTGTCTGCGAACGAAACGTCCGACTATGTCGGTTTTCTTCCCGCAACCTGCGGCGCTTCTGCCGACATGGTCGGTAGTTCCCCCGCAACCTGCGGTGCTTCTGCCGACATGGTCGGCAGTTCTCCTGCAACTTGCGGCGCTTCTGCCGACATAGTCGGTAGTTCTCTCGCAACCTGCGGCGCTTCTGCCGACATAGTCGGCAGTTCTCTCGCAACCTGCGGCGGACAAATGCGTCGCGCCTTCGGAAACCGGGAATGTTTTGCCGGAAACGGCTTATCTCACACACTCATTAAATTTTAAATCCTATGTATAAGAAAATTTTTATTGCATGGTTCCTGTGCGCGTGCTGCATGATGCGGGCGGAGGCCGGGGACTTTAACGCGTCGCTGTTCGGCATCAAGTCGAACGGTGTGACGCTCAACACGCGCGCCATCCAGAAGGCCATCGACCATATCAGCGAGACCGGCGGAGGAACGCTTCATTTTTATGTAGGGCGGTACCTGACGGGGACGATCGTGCTGAAGTCGAACGTAACCGTCCACCTGCATGAGGGCGCCATCCTGCTGGGGTCGACCAATCCTCACGATTACGACATGGTGGGCGGCACGCTGACGTTCGTCGGGGCTTATCGCGCCGAAAACATTGCCGTCGTCGGACAGGGCATTATCGACGGGCAGGGGCGCGAGCTGGCTTACAACTTCCTCGACCAGCAGCAGAAGGGTATCCTGCCGGGGGCTACGATTTACGACCGCGCCGGATACCGCTCGAAGGGAGTTTACCTGCGCGAGTGTCGCAACGTGACGTTCCGCGGCGTGACGATCAAGAACGGCGCGGACTGGACGCTCATGCCCGATCAGTGCGTGGACATGGTGGTGGACAGCGTCACGGTCATCGGTCATGCGTTTTGGAACAATGACGGGATTGACATCGTGGACTGCCGGAATTTCAAACTGCTCAATTCGTTTGTCGATGCGGCCGACGATGCGATCTGCTTCAAGTCGCACGACGCGGCCGCAGCCAGCGACAATGTGGAGGTGCGCAACTGCGTAGCCCGTTCGAGCGCCAGCGCCTTCAAGTTCGGCACCGTATCGGCCGGAGGATACAAGAACATCCGTATTGTGAATAACAAGGTGTACAACACCCACCGCTCGGCGCTCACCATCGCGATTCCCGACGGGGGGTATGCCGACAATATCTTTGTCGACAGCCTGTATGCCTACAACACGAGCAACGCGATATACCTGCGCATCGGCGACCGCAACACGAGCCGCCCGGCGGGGTCGCTGAAGAACGTGACGATACAAAACATGTACTGCGAAATCCCGGCCGTGAAGGCCGACGCCGGCTATCCCTACGAAGGCCCCGTAGAAGACAATCCGCGCAACATCTCGCCCGCAAGCATCGTAGGCCTCGAAGGAGGGCATGACATCGAAAACATCACGCTGCGCAACATCACGCTGGTTTACCCCGGCGGCGGCAACCCGCACTACGCACGACGCGGCACGACGCCCGCCGAACTGGACGCCATACCCGAAATGGAACAAAGCTATCCCGAATTTTCGCAGTTCATCGAACTCCCCGCCTGGGCGTTCTGGATACGGCACGCCAAACATATCGTCTTCGAAAACGTGACGTTCAAAGCCGGCGCGCGCGACTATCGCCCGGCCATCGTCATCCAGGAATCCGACGGCGTGACGCTGAAAAACGTGGTCTGCGACGAACCGGGAGGAAAGAAAAAACAGGTGCATACCTACAAGTCCACAAACATTACTCAACAATAAAACAACACAGTCATGATGAAACAAATCAAGATACTGATACTCGGCGCCGGCCTGCTTGCCTGCGGGCTGCTCCGCGCCGCGGATTACGACGTGCGGGCGTTCGGCGCCGTGGGCGACGGCGTGTTCCTCAACAGCCGCACCATTCAGCACGCCATCGACCACATACACGCCCACGGCGGCGGACGGTTAGTCTTCTATCCGGGCACATACGTCACCGGAAGCTTTTATCTGAAATCGAACGTAACGCTCCACCTCGAAGAGGGCGCCACGCTGCTCGGCTCCGTCAATCCGTGGGACTACGTGAAAGATCCCGTCGTCGGCTGGAAAGCGATGATCTTTGCCGTCCGGCAGGAAAACATCGGCATCACGGGAAAAGGCATCATCGACGGCCGCGGATTCACCACGGCCAACAACCTGCTCAAGTACATCCATAAAGGACTGTTTGACGACCCGCTGAAGTACGACCGCCCAAGCGAAACCAACCGACCGGAAAATATCTACTTCCGCGAATGTACCCGCGTGATTATACAGGACATCACGCTGAAAGACCCGGCAAGCTGGAACCAGACCTACGACCAGTGCCGCGACGTGCTGGTAGAGCGCATCCGGACGGACAGCAAGTCGTACTGGAACAACGACGGGATTGACATCGTGGACTGCGACGGCGTAGTGATCCGGGATTCTTACTTCGATGCGGCCGACGATGCGATCTGCTTCAAGTCGCACGCCGACGACGCCATCTGCCGGAACGTGACGGTCGACAACTGCACCGCCCGCTCAAGCGCCAGCGCCCTGAAATTCGGCACCGCCTCGCGCGGGGGATTCGTGAATTTCAAAGTCACGAACCTTACGTGTTACGACACCTACCGCTCCGCCATTACCTTTGCCGCCGTCGACGGCGGGCGGATTGAGGACATCCTGGTGGACGGCGTCCGCTCGGTCAACACCGGCAACGTAATCTACCTCCGCATCGGCAACCGGCGGAACAGCGGCAGGACGCCCGTGCTCCGTAACGTGACCATCCGCAACGTCTATGCCGAGGTGCCCTTCAACAAGCCCGACGCGGGTTACAGCTACGAAGGCCCCGTGGAAGACAATCCGCGCAACATCTCGCCCGCAAGCATCGTGGGGCTGCCCGGCATGAGAATCGAAAACGTAACCCTCGAAAACATCGAAATGGTCTATCCCGGACGGGGCGACAGCCTCTACGCCAAAGTCGGCCTGACCGACCGCGAACTGGACGCCATCCCCGAAATGGAACAGAGCTATCCCGAATTTTCGCAGTTCAAAGAGCTTCCCGCCTGGGGGCTGTACGTCCGCCATGCCGACGGCATCCGGCTCCGTAACGTCACCTTCAGGGCGCAGGAGGGCGATTACCGTCCGGCCGTCGTGCTCGACGACGTGCACGGCGCCACCTTCGACGGCGTCTCCATCCGCGAACCCGGCGCACGGGACAAGAAGCAGATCTTTCCCTATAAATCATCAAACATCAACATTCGGTAACATGACAATGAAAAAGTATATTATCCTCCTCCTCCTCGCGGCCGCGACGCCGCGCCTTGCAGCGCAGACGGACTTCAAAGCCTCCCTGTTCGGCTGCATATCCGACGGCATTACGGTCAACACGCAGTCGATACAGACCGCCATCAACACCATCAGCAGCCGCGGCGGCGGCATGTTGCACTTCTACGTCGGGCGATACCTGACGGGCGCCATCGAACTGAAAGACAACGTGACCATCGTGCTGCACGAAGGCGCCACGCTCGTCGGCGTCCCCTCCGTCTACGACTACTACGGCCCGGCGGATGCGCCGAAAGGCCTCATCGTGGCCGAAGGGCGGAAGAATATCGGCATCGTAGGCTCGACGCCCGAACGCGAATTCGACACGAACGTCACGGGCAACGGCATCATACAGGGGCAGGGCGCCCTGCTGACCGCCAATGCCGAAGCGCAGATCGCCAAAGGATACCTCTCCGGAACCCTTGCGCAGGCCGCGCCGGCGTTGATCAGCTTCTCCGCCTGCACCGGCGTAAAAGTCACGGGGCTGACCCTCCAGGGCGCTGCGGGAGACGTGGCGACGTACAAAAACTGCAAAGATGTGGAAACCGCCCGCCTGCTGATAGACAGCCGCGAGACGCCCGCAAGCTGCGGCATCACGGTCGACGGCTGCGAAAACGTATCCGTGAACGACAACTTCGTCCGCGTATCCGGCAAAGCCCTGCGCATCGTCCGCTCGAAGGGCGTAAAAACGCGCGGCAACAAAACGCCCGCAGGGAAACTGTAACCCTCTCCGCTCAATACGCAGGAATCATGAACCGTAAACCGAACCGCCTCCGCGCCGCAGCTGCGCAGTGCATGATATGCGGCCTGTGCCTCCTCCCCGCAACGCTTCCTGCACGGCAGGACGGACGCGTTGCGGGACGGAACTACGAGGCCGTCGCCAAAAGTATCCTCGACGCCAAGCCGGAACATCCCTACCTGCTCTTTGACAGCCGCAGCAAGCAGGACATCCTGAACCGGACGGAAAACGACCCGGAGTATGCACAGATCATGGATCTCCTCCTCCAGCAGGGACGGCGCATCATGCTCAACACGACCGAGCCGCAAAAGGTGTTCAACGACCCCGCATCGCGATACTACCAGCAAGCCTCGTGGGAATCCTACGTCGGGTTCTACCTGAGCGGGGCGCAGCTGCTGGCTTTCCTCTACCAGATGACGGGCGACGAGGCGTATGCGCAAAAGGCCTTCCGCTATGCCGACAAGCTGTGCGAACTGGAAGGCTGGGCAGCCGGCGCGCACCGCTTCGACATTATCTATCCGCGGGTATGGCCCGACGGGGCGAAGGACGACGAGGTGGTGTTCTCGTTCGACATTACGACGGGCGACTGCGCCCTGGGGCTGGCGCTGGTGTACGACTGGATATATCCGGTGATGACCCGTGCGCAGCGCGACCGCATACGGAACGGGCTGCTGGAAAACGCCATCCTGCGCGTGCGCGGAAGTTGGGAATACCACTGGTGGGCTTCGGCCGAGAAATGCAACTGGTCGGCCATCTGCTACGGCGGAGTCGGCCTGGCCGCGCTGTCGCTGCTGACCGAAGACCCGAACCTGACGGACGTCGTAGCCCGCAGCTGCGAAGGATTCGAGAAGATGATCGGCAACTACGGCGACGATAACGGATGGGCCGAAGGCCGCCACTACGCCTTCTACGGCATCCGCGACGCCATCGCCTTCCTCGACGCCGTGAAGCGGCTGACCGGCGGGAAAGTCAACCTCTTCGATGCGCCCGGATGGAAGCGCCCGGCAGACTTTGCCCTGTTCGGCCTCACCGGCACGTTCAACGACGGATTTGTGCCCGGCCCCGTCGGATTCTCCTATACCTACAACAAACTGACGGCAGAATCGCGCGACGAAACGGCCATGTATTATCTGCAAACCTACCTGAGCGGCGAAAACCGTTCGCTCAGCATGTGGGAACTCATCTGGCCGCGCCCGACGGACGTCAGGGCGGTGAAGCCGGCCGTCGCCTCCAAACACTTTCCGAGCATCGACTGGGCTTTCATGCGCAGAGATTTCGACGAAGGCGTGCAGGTCGCCGCAAAGTGCGCCCCGGCAGACGACCCGCATCACGGACATCTCGACGCCGGATCGTTCATCCTGACGTGGAACGACGACATCATCGTCGGCGAAACGGAACAGCGTTTCTACGACCAGTTCTTCTTCAACGACGTGCGCTTCGACTATCTCTACGTGCGAAGCCTCGGACACAACGTGGTGCATGTGAACGGCGAGGAGCAGATCATCGCCAAACGCAAAGACCGTCCCCGCCTGAAAAACGTCGGCGGGAAGATAGCGCGTTTCGAAACGACGCCGGCATACGATTACGTCGTCATGGACGCCACGAAGGCCTATCCGGGCAAGCAATTGAAAAAGTGGAAACGCACGATAGCGCTCGACAAGGAGAACGACATCGTACTGACGCTCGACCGCGTGGCCTGCGCCGCGGGAGACAGGATCGACGTACTGTTTCACCCCGTAGCCGCCGCTACGGTGAACGGCGACCGGACGGTCTCTTTCGTCGGAAAAACCCGTCAGACCCGCATGACGATGCAGCCGCTCGTCCGTGCGCCGTTCCGGCTGACCCAAGAGACGCAGTACACCGTCCGGGTAGTGAAGGACGACCCCGTACAGGCCGTGCCCTGCCTCTTCCTCACCCTCCGTGCGCCTGCTGCCGAGACGGTAATCGCCACGGTATTCCATCCCGACGACCCGAAGCCCTCCGGGATCACCTTAGACGAAAGCGGAGCAAATCCCGTAATCCGCTACACGGCGAAAGGCCGGACGTATGCGTATGCGTTTGCGGAAAACGAAGTGTGGCGCACCGAGAAGTGAACGGGCGGGTACGCCGATAAAGACTATCCGATAATTTCAGTGATTTCATCGCTCCACGGCCCCGGCTCAAGGCGCGGATTCACCCACGCGGCCGAGATGCAGACGCGCCTGCCCGTGTCGGCACGGTCGAAACGGAGCGTATGACGCAGCCGGGTCGATACCGCCATGCGGTAAATCGCTTCGCCTTCCAGCTTGTAGCGAATCATAAAGCCGTGGTAGCGCTTCGGCCCGGCGCTCTCCGTGGGATGCCCCTGATCGGGACGCGAGGCATAGAGCGTCATATCGTCGTGCAGCTTCCGTATCAACAGCACGAGCCGTTCCTTCGGAGGCGGCAGGGGCTGCGAGGCGCGACGCTTGCGCGGACGCAGCCCCATGTATTCGATTGCCGCGTCGGGCACGTGGATATTCACTTCGAGGTAGTCGATAAACGCACCCAGGAAGCGCCTCAATTCGCCGAACGCGGCCTTTTTGGCGGCCGAAGTCATGGCGTTTTTCGTAGCCTTGTCGCTGTTGGCCTCGTATGCGCCGTTGGCGGCCTTCAGCAACGAGTCGAACTCGTTGAATCGGTCGCCGTCGATAACCCATTCGAGTATATGCTGGGAGCATTGACTGTAGATGGTGTTTGCCAGCGCCAGAAAGTCGGCGTCGGGTCTTTCGAGAGTTCCGGATCTTCTTGCCATAATTTTGTTATTGGTTAAATCGTTAATAATTAGTCATATCCGCATTGAACAGAGGTATTTTTACGCACAAAACGTGCGCACGTTTATGCCAAACGTGCGCACGTTTACGCCAAACGTGCGCACGTTTATGCCGAACGTGCGCACGTTTACGCCGACCGTGCGCACGTTTGCGCCGATCGTGCGCATATTTTTTAGAATCAGGCACGCTTTTTCGTGAAGTGTGTCCGCATAAAATGCGAAAATATGTATGTATTGACTGTTCATGATGCTTTATTTGCTCAAATCGGAGGCTAAGGTAATCGTTTTTTTGATACGGAATTTTTTTGGGGGTAATTTTTTCGCAATTTTTTTTGAATATGCCGTGGGGGCGGGATGCTATCTTACATATATATACATATGGATAGAATCCGCGGGGATGGAGGGAACGAGCCGGCATCTCGCCCGAACGGCGATTATTTGTGCGGGCTGCGATTTTGAGGGGGTTTATTTTTGCACGGCCGCCGGATTAAAATCCGTCACGCATTTCAGCGGCGCTTTGAGGTTTGTTGCCGATTTGCAGTAAATTTCGGCTGCGCCGATTTTCAGTTTCGAGCGTATTTTTACGGGCATGTGATTTTCATCGTCGCTTATCCATATTTCCGTTGCCGCGTGGGTTTGTTCGAAGGCTTTGTCGTAGATTTCGACCGTGAAGCGGTGCGTGCGGTATTTACGCTGTTCGCGTGCTATGATGGTGCGCCCGGAATATCGGCAGGCGATGTGGACGAGGTCGCGCCCGATAGCTACTTTGCATGTCACGCGGTCGCCTGTTTTGAGTTTGTTCCAGTCAAGGGTTCTGAGGTAGAAGACGACGCCGAACATGTCGAACACGTGTCCGGAGATCGAAAGCAGCGAGGTGTCGATTTTCGTTGTCGCCGGCGTGTATCGGTGCGAACGGACGACGGTGCGGTTGCCGGAATAAGAAAAAGTCAGTTCGTCCGTGAGGGAATAGCCGCCCTCGTCGGAGTGTTTTACGGCGTAGAGGAGCGAGAAGTCGGGTGCATAATAGCAGTCGAGTGTGTCCCGCATTTTGTATATGGCGTCGAAAAAGCGTGTGGTGGCGAAGTGCATCCGGTATCGCGCGGCGCCTGCATGGTCGGAGGTTGCGGCGAAGGATAGTTTGGCTTCGCCGGCGCGCGGCATCAGGATTCCCCATTTGAAGTAGACTTCGTAGGTTGTTTCTTCGCCGTCGTTCAGCGACATGATTTCGGGGCGGTATGCCTGCGCCGTCGCTGCGGCGGGATAAAACAGGCAGCAAAGTACGATCGCGCGTATTAGCTTTTTAAAAGCTAATTCCGCCGAACGGATTGCTTGAACGGGCGGACTGTTGTTGTCCTTCCTGCCTGTAATCGCGCTTTTTCTTTGTGACATCTTTCGGTTTGTTTTTTGTTATCTCCGGCAGTTTTTGCCGCTCGATGGGGGTTGAACGCGGCGACCAGCTTTCTTCGATTTCGAAGTTGGCGGGTATTTCGTAGAAGCGCGGAGCGTACCATACGTTTTCGGGCTGTCTTTTTTCCGCGTAATTGCCGGTGTCCCATACGCCGTTGTCGTTTGTGTCTTCGATCAGGCGGACATAATATTTGTCCGGTTTCAGGTGGGTGAAAATAGCCCATCCTTCGCGCACTGTCGACTTTCGCACCGGTGCGTCGCCGGTATTCAGCAATTCGACGAACGCTGCGCCTTCGATGCCTTCTATCTTGAGGAACAGGTCGCCGTAGCTGTCTCTCTGTTTGATTCGTATCGTGGAGAGACTTGCATCGTTCCATTTGCCGTAGATACCGGATATTCGTGCCGAATCCACGGTCAGCCTGAATTGCTCGCCGTATCCGAACGGTCGCATCAGACAGTATTTCAGCAGATTGTTGCTGTCTTGGCGCAGCGTAAAGTCGGCCGGAATCCAGAGGGTGTCCTGCTTTTGTTCGAGTACGAAGACGGAAGAGTCGAGCGTTGCGACCGGTTCGTCAAAAGTGACGGAAAGCGTGTCGTAGACCTCCATCCTGTCGGAGGCATTGGTTTGCATGGACAGAAACGCGACAGGCTCCGGTTCGCGTTCCCTCCTCCTCGACCGTTCGGCGGGTTGCCGGCGCAGGGCGAGATGCAGCGTGTCGGTTTGCGGGCGCAGGATGTTGAGGGAGTCGCTTTTCAGGTAGGATACTTGCAGATGCAGCGTGTCGCGGTTGTAGACGAGCGAATCGGTGATCCAGTATCGGAACGAGGCGGCGTTTTCGTCCTGTTGTCGCCGGACGAGATACCAGTCGCCTGCGGGCGGGTTGTCCGTCAACGACAGCGCCGGCAGCGTATCCGTCGGGGCATTGAAATTGAGCGTAAACGTATATTTGTCCGCACGTTCGGGGCGAAGCATGTACTGCCGCCGGAATGCTTCCCTGAAAAGCCGCAGCGTCGCGTTGTCGGGCAGGAAGTGCGTGTATCCGACAGTCCGGACAGAGTCTATCGTGAGGCTGTCTTTCCATATGGTGTCCTGCCGCGTCCGCAGTTCGAAATACGGCGTGATGACGGAATCGTGAAAAGCGATGTCTTCGCCCGGCTGGTCGAAAAGGTAATCGCGGTTGGCGTCGTTGAGCGCAAACAGGCGGTAACGACCTTCGGCAATGTTGCGGATGGTAAATCGTCCCCTGTCGTTCGTCTTCGAGGTACGGAAAAACGGCGCCGTCGTAAATGCCGAATCGGCCAGGTCGCTGTGCAGCCCGACCATGATATTGGGCATGGGTTCCAGATTGGCGGCATTCAGCACGATGCCTGATATTTCGAGCGAATCGAGCCTTTCGCCGGTAGAGAAGGCAAAGCCGAAGTTTTCGAGCACATTCTTTTCGTTATTGTCGGCCACGGAGTTGGTAAAGTCGATCGTGTAAGTGACGTCGGGGATAAGCGAATCTTTCAGTTCGATTTTGATTTTCTTCCCAAGCGCGAGTATTTCGGGCATGAGCTTTTGCGGCGGGGTGATAATCACGTTTTCGGACGGTCGTTCGACCTGTATCAGTTCGTCGAAAACAATCTCTATTGTTCTTCCCTTGACGTGTGTTTCGCCGTTGCCGGGCGTGCTTCGGATCACTCTGGGCGGCAACTCGTCGTAAGGTCCTCCGTTGGGCGAGGCCATATTGGCGCATGAAGCGAAAAGCCATACGGAAATACCTGTCGGTATCCAGGGGATGAAGCGGTTGAGCGTATATTGTATTGCAGGTTTCATTTTGTTTTTTCAAAATCTTTCAGGCTCCGTCCGGCCGGATTTGACGATGCGGAACCCGATGCGGCAATAGAGGCATTTTTTCTTTTCGCAGTATTCGCGTCGCAGTTGAATGAGCGCCTGTGTGTCGCAGGCGTTGCTTGCCTTAATGCCTGCGTTTGTAAAGGCGGCGACGAGGCTGTTGCGTTCGGGCGGAATATTTTCCAGTATCTGCAATGCGCGCATACCGTATTCGGGCAGGCTTTTCACCTTCCCGTAAGCGAAAAGTATCGGCACAACCGTATTTATCATTATGATATGCGCCGCATTGACGCCCAGGGTCTTTTTCTTTGCAGGCGAGGCGAATTTAAAATGATAGTGCGTATCCCAGTATTCGGACAGCGGAGTGTCGAAACAGTCGAGCAACGTCCGGAAATCATTACATTCCAGCATTTTCGAAAAAAGCGTATCGTTGTTCGCCCACACGGCGGCAAGTTGTGCCAGCCGCAGGTGCGGAAAATTGACCGGCCGCATCCGCATACTCTTGATCAGATGGCCGTCCTGCGGATGCAAGCCGTATTTTTCTTTCAAAAAAACATACTCCCGTTGCAGCGACTGATAGTAGGGGTCGGGATTGTCGTCGAGCAAAAGGCCTGCCTGTCCGAAAAGCAGCGCTTCGATTTGCAGACTGCTGCATCGCTGCTTGAGGAGGTATTTAAGCGGGAGACTTTTGGCCAGCCATTCGAAAGCATCGCTGTTGACGCCAAAGCCGAAATTCCGCATCAGCGTGATGTAAAACACTTCGTTCCAGTCGTTCGCATATTCTTTCAGTAGCATGAGGATGTCTCGCGTTTTTCGTTCCAGCCGTTCGGTCAGCAGTGCGCTCATCCATGCCGAAACGTGCAGCGACTCTATTTCGCCTATGCGTTCGGCACATGGCAACGCCGTGTCGCGCGAAAGCAGCCACTCCATGTTCTGCCTTATTCCGGGCGGTACGCGAATCACGGCGTGGGGAATAACTTCTCCGTTTGTACGGCACGCCGGTTCGTCATATTCCTCCACCACATGCAGGATAACGGAATCGTATGCAGGATTCTCGTTATGCCGGTGATTTTGCCAGTCCGACGATTTCCCGTGAATCTCCACATTCCCCGCCCAAACGGTATCGGCGATGCGGATTTTCGCGTTGAAAAAGTCGGGGCCGGCATCCGTGTTTTGTATTCCCGGATCGATGACGCTGACCGGAAGCCCCTCTGCCGTACACAATTCCGTGTCGGTATAAAGCCTGTATTTCCAGATGTATTGCAATAGACGTTCCATTTTCCCAAATATTATGTTCCGATTTTACCATTCAAAATTAGTGCATATTCTCTATATTTGCACATTCTAAGTCGATTAAAATAACAAAAGTAAAAAAGTCATCCGTTGAACAAATGAAAATAGCACTGGTAGGATATGGGAAAATGGGAAAAGCCATCGAAAAAACAGCGTTGGCGCGCGGACACCGGGTGGTGTCGATTATTGATGTGGAAAACACGGACGATTTCCGTTCGGCTGCGTTCAAGAGCGCCGATGTGGCCATCGAATTTTCCGCGCCTTCGGCCGCGTTCGACAATTACATGCAGTGCTTTGCCGCCGGCGTACCGGTTGTAGCCGGAACCACGGGGTGGCTGGAACGGCTCGACGAAATAAAGGCGATTTGCAAAAACGAAGGAAAGACGTTTTTCTACGCATCGAATTACAGCATCGGCGTGAATATTTTCTTTACGCTGAACAAATATCTGGCAAAGCTGATGAACGATTTCCCGGCCTATGATGTCCGCATGTCCGAGACGCATCATATCCACAAACAGGATGCTCCGAGCGGCACGGCCATCACACTGGCGGAAGACCTGATTGCCGGCCTCGACCGCAAAAGACGGTGGACGTCCGGCACGGAAGGCGGCGATGCGTCGGACATTGTAATCGAATCCGTCCGCGAAGGCGAAACGCCGGGGATTCACGAAGTGGTTTACGAATCGGAAGTCGATTATATCCGAATCAAACACAGCGCAAAAAGTCGCGCAGGCTTTGCACTGGGCGCTGTACTGGCCGCCGAATTTACGGTCGGGAAAAAAGGTTTTCTGGGCATGGACGACCTGTTGCAACCGGCAACCGGCAACCGAACGATGATTTACTGAACTTAAAATATCACATAATGAAAACGATTACGAAAAGACAATGGCTCGGTTTCGGCATTTGGGCAACGCTCTACATCCTGTTTTCCGTTTGGATGGAAAACCTTTGGCTGCTGTTCGGCCTGATTGTGCTTGCCGACATCTATTTTACCAAATTTATCCCCTGGGGCGCATGGAAAAAAGCCAAAAACAAGCGGGTACGCGAAATACTCGAAGGGATAGACGACATCCTGTTTGCATTAATCGCCGTATATCTGATCAACCTGTTTGTATTTCAGAACTATCAGATTCCAAGTTCGTCGCTGGAGAAGACGCTGCTGGTGGGCGACTTTTTGTTTGTCAGCAAACTGAGCTACGGTCCGCGCGTGCCGAACACGCCGATTTCGTTCCCGCTCGTGCAAAACACGTTCCCCGTACTTAACTGCAAGTCGTATACCGAATGGCCGCAATGGGGCTACAAGCGGGTAAAAGGCTTCGGCACGGTGAAGCGGAACGACATCGTCGTCTTTAACTTTCCCGCCGGAGATACGGTGGCGCTCCGGATGCAGAATCCCGACTTTTACAACCTGATACACAAAGACGGCAGAAACACGATACTCTCGCATCCCGAAATCTACGGAGAAGTCATCCATCGACCGGTCGACAGGCGCGAAAACTACGTCAAGCGGTGTATCGGCTTGCCGGGAGACTCGCTGTGCGTGATTGACAACCAGGTGTATATTAACGGAGAAAAAATAAAGAATCCCCTGAACATGCAGTTCAACTATTACGTCGAGACCGACGGGACGCCCATCACGGAAGAACAGTTCCGCGCACTTGGAATCAGCAAGAGCGATCGCGCCGTCATCTCCACAGACGAAGCATACGGCAACATGCTTACGTACATGGGATTCAAACCGAACGAGCACGGCCGTTTCAACCTGATTTATCATCTGCCTCTGACGGAGAAGGCTCTGGCGCTTGTGCAAAGAATATCTTCCGTCAAACAGGTAAAAATCGAACATGACGAATGGAGCGACGTCTATCCGGTCGGATATGAAACGGGATGGGATCGCGACAATTACGGCCCGATATGGATTCCGGCGCGAGGCGCGACGATTGACTTGAACCCGCAAAACCTTGCGCTCTACACACGCTGCATCGTCAATTACGAAAACAACACCCTGCAAGTCCTCCCCGACGGTAAAACACTGATTAACGGAGAACCTGCAACGACCTACACCTTCGGATACGATTACTACTTCATGATGGGCGACAACCGCCACAACAGCGCCGACAGCCGTGCATGGGGATTTGTGCCCGAAGACCATATCGTAGGCAAACCGCTTTTGATATGGCTTTCGCTTGACAAGGACAGAGGATTATTCAACGGCGGAATACGCTGGAACCGCATGTTCCGCACGGTGAGCGCGGACTGAGTCCGAACCGCGCCGGTCATGTCATCCGAAAATGCGACGCCTGTTGCGACATGTTATATGGGTATGTCTTACAATCCTGATTGTAACATGTCTGCGCACGTACTGTGTCGGTTCGTACCGCATCTCGACCGGTTCGATGAAAACCGTCCTTCAGGAAGGCGATTTCGTGCTGGTGAACAGGATGCACGGCGCGTCGAACCCCGGTCGCGACCGCGTCGTGATATTCAAAAGCCCCCTCGACAGAGACGCCGAATCGCCGCCCCTGTTGCTCAGCCGTTGCGTGGGGATGCCCGGCGACACAATACTCATTACGCCCGACGGCTACTCCGTGAACAGCCGCCCGATGCAGGCCGCATCCGTGAAAGCATTCCGCATACGTAAAAACGTCAAACCCGCGCTGCTCGAAACCCTGCATCGTCTGGACATACCGCTACGAAGCGTAGCTGAAGATTCGCTAAGCATGACGATACGCCTGACAGCCGGAGAAGAATCGCTCCTGCGCATCCACCTGCATCAGGCGCTGCAAATCGAATCCGCAACGGAAACGCCGCAACAAGCTTACCGCCTTGTCATCCCTTTTGCAGGATATGATTACCGCCCCGACACCACCTCGCTGTTCTTCTACGCCCACATCATCCGGCAGGAAACGAACGGACGCATACAGTACGACGGGACGAGACTCTCTGCGGAAGGCAAGGAACTGACGGCCTATCGCTTCGTACGCAACTATTACTGGATGCTGTCCGACGACGGAGACGCCGTCGATTCGCGCCATCTCGGACCTGTTCCGCGCACATGTGTAATCGGCAACGTCCTGATATGCTGGTTCGGCAGAAATAAAAATCGCATCTTCAAACGAATATACTGATGTCTACGGCCTATCTCTCAACGGCCTATCTGGCGCCGGTGCAGTATTACCGCAAGCTCTGCTCATTCGATTCGATCGTAATCGAAGCATACGAAAACTACGTAAAACAAACGTACCGCAACCGTTGCCTCATCGCCGCCGCGAACGGCATACAATCACTCTCGGTACCTGTCGAAAAACCCCCGAACAACAAGCGCCTCACAAAAGACATCCGTATCTCGGAACACGGCCGCTGGCGGAAACAACACTGGCACACGCTCGTCTCGGCCTACGGCATGAGTCCGTTCTTCGAGTACTATCAAGACGATTTCGCCCCCTTCTATAACCGTAAATACACGTTCCTGTTCGACTTCAACGAAGCATTGCGAGAAACCGTTTGCACCCTGCTCGACATCTCTCCCGCAGTGCGATACAGCACGCATTACGAAAACGCCGTGCCGAACGATTTCCGCGAAAGCATCCGCCCCAAACAACCCGTTTGCGACGACACTTTCAGCCCTCGCCCCTACCGTCAAGTCTTTGCCGACAGACACGGCTTCCTGCCGAACCTGAGTATCGCAGACCTGCTCTTCAACATGGG